>CAIMZS010000518.1 GCA_903846015.1 uncultured Anaerolineae bacterium
TCAAAGCCGCCATTACAAAATGCCTGGATGAAACATCAACCACGCATCAGTCAGCCTTAAATTCCTTGCTATCCCTTCGTTTTCAGCTCTTTCAAAAAGCGCAATTAGTGACCGTGTAAGGTATAGCAGCGTGGCTGTGATCGCTCCGGCAGATGTGCCCAGCAGGCGACCACACTTGTGACCA
The DNA here is from genome assembly GCA_903846015.1 of uncultured Anaerolineae bacterium. Taxonomy (GTDB): domain Bacteria; phylum Chloroflexota; class Anaerolineae; order Anaerolineales; family Villigracilaceae; genus UBA5195. The sequence continues at coordinate 185 of CAIMZS010000518.1, forward strand.
CGCGCCTCAAACTCCTGCATCGCCCCCACAAATACCATGCCTTTTGCACCACCACCTTCAAAAACCAAGTCGAAATCCATAGATATCATCTCCTATCCGAATTGTATAAAATTGGATGCTTTACTATACAACAAAAAGAAACAAGATTCAATAATCTTTGCGAGTTTTGTCTTGCTAATTTTTAAGAACCACCAGTTCATCGTATCCCGAAAGCGGACACGGCTCACGCCTGTAAACAACATCCTGAAAGACTGCTAAAACAATCTCGGCGGTTGTGTAAATTTTGCAACCTGGCACAAGATGACCACCGATTGTGCGTCCATCCTCATCTGAAACGCTAATGTGAATGTGCGAGCCATGAATTGAGGTGGTGCCGGTCAGTGAAACGATCTCAAAATGGCCTTCATAATCAGAATAGCTATTTCGATCAGCAAGGCGCAGGCGGGCATGCGTAAGACTGCCTACCGCGCACAGCAGGCAGCCGGCCGCGATGCCTTGTTCCGCCACCACCTTCTCAATTTCTTCAAATAGATCCTGCCCCGGTTTCAACCGGAAGCTTAAGGTTTCCATTATTCGCTCCTGCTCAGATAGATCAGCCGTAATATTCTCAATTCAGTGTAATTGACAGTGCCATTCAACTGGTCAAAGACCGGTTTGAGAAAACCGGTGCCCAGGTGGTCAAAGGCTCCAAATACTGTTTTTTGGATCAATGGAGAGACCGATGTCAATGCCAGCATCTGATCATCGTTTCTGAGCGCATTACCAGATGTGCTAAATTTTAATAAATGATCCAAGATCGTTGCTTCGGTTACAGCGTATCTTTCCACCAGGCTTTTTATGCTTTCTCCGGCGTTGTAAGCTTCACCAACCAGAATGGAACGATTCCCCACCTCAGGCCTGGCTTCTTTCTGCACACCTGGGTTCCTCTTCCCGGCTAGCGCCGGAAGATGTTTTTGCTCAATCTGATGCTTTTTACAGTAATCCAAGATTAATGTTAGAAAGGTTTTACCATACCGGAGCGCCTTCACCTGCCCAACCCCATTGATATTAAGTAATTCTTTGTTAGTCTGCGGCATGTAGGCGGCCATTTCCACCAATGTCCGGTCTGAGAATACTACATAAGGTGGGACAGCTTCCTTGTCGGCTAGCTCCTTGCGTTTTGACCGCAAGATCGCAAACAAAGCATGGTTGTATTCCAATTCGGCCTGATTGGCCTTCTTTGGGGCACGTTCTTCCACCTCCTGCAACTGCCCTAAGATTTTCGTGCGATTACGCAGAGCTTCCAGCGCCGCCGGGGTCAGGCTCAAGGTGTGAAATTCACCATCTTGCTTGAGGTAGCCCAACTGAGCAAGCTGGCGAGACAGATGCATCCACTGTTTCTGGGCCAGTTCCTTGCCGATTCCATAAGTTGAGAGCTTGTCATGCTCGTTTTTCAGGACTTTTTCGTTTTTGGAACCCAGCAATACATCCACCACATGCCCCGCGCCAAATCGTTCCCCGGTACGCCGCACGCACGATAAAAACTTCTGCGCAGGAATGGTAATGTCTTCCAGAATAGGCGCTTCAGCATTACAGTTGTCGCAATTATTACAATTCTCCAAAGTATAGGGTTCGCCAAAATAGGTCAGCAATGGTTTGCGGCGACAGTTGACTTCATCCTCCGCATAACTTACCATCGCATCCAAATGCTGGTTGGAAACCCGGCGCTCGCCGTCTGCTTTTTGGTTGATAAAATATTTCAACTTGGCTGCGTCGCCATAGCTGTAAAGCAGCAGACAATGAGCCGGCAGACCGTCGCGCCCGGCCCGCCCAATTTCCTGGTAATAGTTTTCCACGCTTTTGGGCAGATCGTAGTGAATGACAAAACGCACATTCGGTTTATTGATACCCATGCCAAAAGCGATGGTTGCAACAATGATCTGGACATCGTCACGAATGAAGGCTTCCTGATTCAGCCGGCGTTGGTCGTCTTCCAGCCCCGCATGATAGGGTCGAACTGAGTAGCCTTTACGGGTAAGATATTCGGCCAGTTCATCAACCTGTTTGCGAGAAAAACAATAGATAATGCCTGATTGTTCTTTAAATCTTTCCAGAAACTTGACAGTCTGAATGAGGGCATCACTTTTTGGCATCACCTCGATATACAAATTATCGCGGTTAAAACTGGCAACAAATTCATTTGACGCACTGAATCCCAGGCTGGATTTTATATCTATGCGCACCCTAGGAGTAGCGGTCGCCGTCAATGCCAGGCAGACAGCACCCGGGAAACGCCGGCGAACATCCACCAACTGGCGATATTCCGGGCGAAAATCATGGCCCCATTCTGAAATACAGTGCGCCTCATCAATCGTGAAACAATCCACCCGCACGCTGGCCAGCAAATCAAAAATACGAGCGGTCAACAGGGTTTCGGGAGCCAGGTAAAGCAGCCTGGTCTGCCCCTGTCGAACGGATTGCATATTATCCTGATAAGCCTCAGGTGAAAGCGTGCTGTTAAGAAAAAGAGCGGGCACACCAGCAGCGTGCATTTGTTCAACCTGGTCTTTCATCAAGGCGATCAGAGGCGAAACAACCACCGTCAGACCATCAAAAAGCAACGCCGGAATCTGGTAACACAGTGATTTTCCGCCACCGGTGGGCATTACTGCCAGCGTATCACGCTTGTTAAGCACATTCTCGATCACCTCGCGCTGCAAAGGACGGAAGGTATCATAACCAAAGGTTTTCTTAAGGATTGATTGGGGAGTCAGGGACATGAGTCTTCCTACCGGAGAATGTCGGAATTATACAATACCCGCGCAGAACCGGGTACCATAAAGTGCCTGTTGAAAACGTTGGTACTATGCAAATGCCCACCTGACCTACACATACCTGGGATGCTCATCTGTTCTAATAAAAGACATTCCATCTCACTATGGAGACAGAATGTCTTTTATTTTATTTTTTTTATAGCGGTGAAACGGTCACGAAAACAGGTCACGTACCGATGGCAGGATGCCATATACCAGGACGGGAGTAGATGCGACCACGTTCAAGATGGTTGTTGATATCCGCAGCCAATTGAGGTTGCGGCCACCCAACGTAAAGAGGCCCGGAACCGCCCCCACCAGGAATATAAGAGCCATCAGCATGGCCAGGTTCAAGCCCCAACGTTTTTGCTTCCAGACGCCAAAGGCGCTGAGCAGTGCCAGAACGATCCCCAGGATGGTGAACCCCAGGCTGATGTAAATGATATATTGAGGGTTAATGCCAAAGTTGCGAACCAGACTGAATGCATTGAAGCCACCCCCGCCACGGCCTGCAAAGTTACCTCCGCCAGCGTTGCCGCTGCCCTGGAAATTCCCACCGCCATTAGTGCCGCCGCCGGTGTCAGTTCCCCCGCCCTGGAAATTCCCACCACCAGTAGTGCCGCCGCCCTGGGTATTTCCACCCTGGATATTTGCTCCACCTGTCCGTCTGGTGAACCCCAACCGGCTGGTCGCTACAGATGTGATACTCACCAACGCAAGAACAACCAGAAGAACTGTAATAATCATGATTTGTTTTGGTTTTGCTGTTAACATTTTAACTCCTTTATATTTTTTCACTCAAAGCGCCTGCCACAGACAGGCGCATCACAATCGATAAATATACCAATGAATTGTGTCGAAATTATGCAGGTATTTATTTAAAAGAATTGCTTTTAGCGGTTTTTTCTGCGTGACACCCCGACCTGTTGGGCTGAGACTACCGGCTTTACCGTTGGTTTTACAGTTGGCCCGACCTGCAAGGCCTTCTTTTTATCTTCCTGACTCTGCATGAATTTTAGTACCAACCAGTATACGGTCAAAAACACCACGGTAAGCCCGGTACCACGATAAATCAACTGCATCGATAACAGTGGAGCATCTGTGCCGGCATACAAGCCGTGCAAGGTGATGCCCAGGTAACCCAGCAGGCTGAATACATGGATGGCTCGAAAAGCGCTCATCCCAATACGCTTTCGCAGGTAAAACGTCACCGTCACAATCGCAATAATGTAAAAAGAGATCACCCCGAGCCCGACCCATAACGGGCGGTACGGTGAAAGGAAGGGCACCAGGATTTGCAGGGTGGAATAGGGCAAGTAGCGGTCAAGCGTCAAAACCAGGATGTGCAAAAGCGCAAACCCTATCGAGAGCAGGGAAATGAATTGGTGAAAGTCAAAGATATAAACGCCATCCAACAAAGGAGCAGCAATCCGGGATGGAACAGCCAATCCCCACACCATCGAAAGCCACAGCAGCAGATAGGCAATGATCCCCGCCGAACGAGTGACATACCACCACAACTGCTTACTATCAGCAGCGAACAACCAATTCAAAGAAGATGCCAGCCAGCTTCCTGCAGGTGTTAACAACAAGATCAACCCCACAACTAACAAAGCCAGAACGCCAAAAATGGCGAGCCCTTCGAGAAAGATCATCCATAGCGCCTGCTTGCTGCTGCGTTCATGATCCGGAATCATATTTCTATTGTTCATAATACGTACTCCAAACTTTTTTGCGTGCCACAGATATTGCCGAGGCGGTCTACCGCCAGGAAAGATATATCAGCATTTTCCGCCAAAGCCTGCGCTTCGCGCGGTCCTGCAATCAGCAGCGCCTTGGCAAATACTTCACATAAATCGGTATGATCGGCAATCACGGTTACGCTTAACCACTCCGTCACAGCCGGTTCGCCAGTACGAGGATCGATCAGATGATGGCGCATCTTTTCGCCTTGTTTCCAGGCGCGCTTTGTAATGGATGATGTGGCCACCCCACCAGGCGGAAGATGCATCAAGGCCAGCTTTTGATCGGGATGCAAAGGGTCGTCCAACTCCACCGGCCAGCTGAGCTGCTCTTTCGGCAGACCCACCAAATACATATCCCCACCAGCGCTGACCCCACAAGCTGAAGAATATTCAGAGAGCAGCATCGCGGCCCTTTCAGCGATCCAACCTTTGGCAATACCGCCAAGATCAAGACTGAGCCCATGGGGTAAAGAAATAAGGCTCTCATCTGGTCGGATTACAATCGCATCGAATGGCGTGTGTTGGCGCGGAGCCGCATCTGGCAGGTAAAAAACTCCATCCGATCGTATCATATCCATCGTGCGATCATAACCAACTCTGCGAAGATCGGGCAAAATCGATGGGTCAAATAACCCACGGGTTTGTTCCACATAATGCTGGGCCAAAAGGATAACATCCAGCAAATCCGGTGAGGCATGGAACCAGTCTCCGCCGGATCGATTCATTCTTGAAAGCTCGCTTTCTGGTGAAAAACGTGTGAACCTTAGTTCACTCTCCATGATAAATTGTCTGGCCTTCTCAAATCCGATTCCTGATTGCCGCGTTGATGCTTCTGCAGCCATGAGCACGTCCGTGTTCATAGCGCGGAATTGCATATTCTTCATATTATTAAGAACCACCAGATGAGAAGAACGACCGTGAAGGGCGCACACGAACTGGAGGAGCGATGATGGTCAGGCTCCCATTGCCGTTATCGCTGGATGTTCCTGATACGTTGATCGGCGTGAGCGGAGCCAGGGTGGGCAGCGCTTCAACCACGGGATCGCCAGCCGGTGTATTCTGGACCGGTTTGCGCGAGTGCGCCAGAGTAGCCCAACCACCCAAGAAACCGATCATACTGGCAAATGTAAGCATAATACGCAGCCCACTTTTAATGTTATTCATAAGTTATGCTCCTGACAATCCTTTGAATTAACCACCGTTGATCAAAATAGCGCCATCATCACGGATGGTGATCAGCCCGCGCTGCTGCAAGGCTTGAAGCAGCTGGCGAATCTGGTCAACCTGGGTGGATGCCTTTTGCACCAGGTCCTGATTGGACTGGATGGTTTGCTGATATTGTTTTTCGCGCTGCTGATACTGTTGCTCCCGCTGGGCGTATTCATTGATGCGATCCTGCAACTGTTTAATAGTAGCCTGATCAGCAACCGCAACTGAAACTGCGGCGGCGTTGACTGAGGTTGAAGAAGTATTGACAGTATCCACTGTGTTCTTGTTGAACAAAGCATTTGCGCTCGTCACCACCATTGCCAGGGTAATTACCGCCGTCATTGCGGTTGCCGCCAAAAGAGCTGCCAGTTGTTTTTTCATATTTCTCCTCAATTTGATTGATAATGGCAGTATACAACCTCAAAATGACAACTAGATGAACGCAGACCCTGATTTTCCGGATTCCCCCCAACCCAACAAAACTGGGATCTATCTCGAAGAATGCGGCTTCATACTCCTGTCATCTATCCGTGCTAGAATCGACTCGTTTCATATCTTGCAGTTTTTATTCGGAAAATTGATTGGTTTGCTCGATTGGAGAACATCCCAGATGCGCCTCTTGCTGATTGAAGATAATAAACGCCTGAGCGACTCACTGCGGTTAACGCTTGAAGATGACGGCTACGCCGTCGATGCTGTGTATGATGGGCTGGACGGGGAAGAAATGGGTCTCCTGGATGTTTACGACATCATCATCCTCGATATTATGCTGCCCGGAAAAGATGGTTTGCAGCTCTGCCGGGCACTGCGCAATAAACGCGTCCGCACGCCTATCCTGATGCTTACCGCCCGTGACGCACTGGAGAATCGTGTTTCCGGGCTGGACAGTGGCGCGGATGATTATCTGATCAAACCCTTTGAAGTAGATGAACTGCGCGCGCGCATCCGTGCCTTGCTGCGCCGTGAATCTGGCACCAAAACCGGTGAACTACAAGTGGGTGACCTGCTGCTCGATCCGGCAACACATACTGCCAAACGGGGTGATCTATCACTGGAACTGACCGCCAAGGAATTTGGTCTGCTTGAATACCTGATGCGACACCCCAACAACCTGGTAACGCGAGAAATGGCCGAAAGTCACCTCTGGAGCTATGAGAATATCGTTGCATCCAACGTTGTGGATGTTTACATCCGCCGGCTGCGCCGCAAGATAGATGACCCGTTTGAGATCAAGCTGCTCGAAACCGTGCGCGGGGCTGGTTATCGCATTCACGACCCCCAGAAAAAAGCATGAAAAAAATTCCCGGCATTCCTGTTTTTTTCCATAGCATTCGCTTCCGCCTGGTGGTTTGGTTCACAGTCATCCTGGCGCTGGTATTATCAATCTTTAGCGCCTTCATTTATTACAATCAGGCGCGTGATATTCGCGGAGATGCTTTCTACAGCCTTGAACGCAAGATGACCGATATTGAGATCGCTCTGGCCGGGGATGGCGGCACCCCAGTGATGCTACAGGCCTCGGATGTCTTGGTTATCATTGATTCCGGCGGAAAAGTGCTGGCCTATCAGGGTGCAGTCACTGAAAAAAACGTTATTGATCTGGTAAAAAACGCGCAGGCTGCTCAACAGCAAGCCAATGTTTCACATGCCGAGCCACAGATCTCGTGGTTTCAGGAATGGAAAGGTGTTTCTTCTCCCGGCGCCGGAGCCGTATTGACATCACATTATTTTTTTATTCTCAAACCTGTTTCCGCGGGAATGCGAAGCGGTTTTATTATCCTGGGCAATCCGTTTGACCCATACGGTCTTAACGACCGCTTGTTATTTACCCTGGTAATAGGTGTCCTACTTACGCTGGCCGTGGCGATGGGCGGCGGTCTGTGGCTGGCTGACCGAGCCATGCGCCCGGTACATACCATCACCAACACGGCCCGAACGATCAGTGAAACCGATCTCAACCGCCGCCTGAACATAACCGGACGTGATGAGCTTGCCGAGCTTGCAAATACCTTTGATGCCATGCTGGCGCGTTTACAAACCGCATTTGAGCGCCAACGCCAGTTTGTTGCAGATGCCAGCCACGAGCTGCGTACTCCACTGACAATCGTTAACCTGGAATCCAGCCGGGCCCTGGCCTCACGGCGCACAGTCGATGAATACCAACGGGTACTCGGCGTCATCCGCAGCGAGAATGAGTTTATGTCGCACCTGGTCAATGACCTGCTCACACTGGCGCGGATGGATTCGGGTCAGATGGGCATGGAGATGAATCGCGTCGATTTGAGCGATATCTCTTTGGAAGCGGTCGAACGACTGGCTTCCCTGGCCGAACGCAAAAATGTGCGACTTGAAACCGGCGACTTGCCGGAATTGACCATCGACGGCGACAAGCGCTACCTGCTGCAAATGTTGAGCAACCTGATCGAAAACGGCATCAAATACACAAGTGGCGATGATAAAAAAGTGCGCGTGGATACCGGCCAGGATGGCAATTCGGTCTGGGTGCGAGTCTCGGACAGCGGCGAAGGCATCCCCCCTGAACACCTGCCCCATCTCTTTAACCGCTTCTACCGTGTGGACAAAGCCCGTTCACGCGACGATAACAACGAAACTGGGGGCAGCGGCTTGGGGCTTGCGATCGTAGATTGGATCGCGCGTGCCCACGGTGGCGAGGTGCGTGTGGAAAGCGTCCCCGGCGAAGGCACTGCGTTTGAAGTGCATTTCAAAATTTCGAGAACCGCACACGACTGATTTTAAATTTCAGATCAAGAGCAAGCTGAAGTGGGTTCCCGTGCCGCGCGCAGGAACCGGAAACATCATTAACCATGCAAGTGACCCGGCTCGAACAGTCCAAACGTTACCCATCATTTCTACACAATTAAACTCATTTTATTCATCCTTTTGTCATTTCCTTGCCCTAAAATCAAGGTTATCAACAAGGAAAAACAAAAGGAAACTTTTAATGTCCACTAAAACCAATCTCGTAATCGATATCGCCATCTTTTCGGCCTTTCTGGCAGCCAGCAACCCTGTTTTCACCGGGCTGGCTGTACATGAATGGCTGAGTGTGGCATTTATTGCTGTACTTGTCACCCACATCCTGCTGCATTGGGCCTGGATCGCAGCGCTTACAACTACATTCTTCAAAAAACTATTTCATTCATCCAGGTTAAACTTCGTCGTGGATGGGTTCTTATTCGTAGCCATGACCGCTGCCATGTTGAGCGGGATAGTTGTCTCAAGAACTGTGCTGGCAACGCTGGGCATCACCATCTCAGCCAGCCCGGCCTGGCGTTCGATCCATTCGCTTTCGGCCAATGCATCGCTGGTTTTCGTGGCCCTGCATTTTGCCTTGCACTGGAACTGGGTCGTAAGCAGTGTGAAACGCTACATCTTTACCCCACTTAATGCGCTCATCCGGCGCCCGACTGCCGAAACCATCCATATTAGCGACAATAACTAACCGGGTAGGCAAAATATGATCAAAGTAACGATTAGAATCATCGTCATCCTGCTTGTTGCTGCCATCGTCTCTGCAGGGTTGTACGCCCTGGTACAAAATGGCGCATCAAGCGCCAGATTCCGTCCCGAGCGCCAATTCAATCCTTCAGGGGCAAACAACGCGCAAGTTCGCCCGGAGGGCTTTAGAGGTGAGGGTCGCGATTTTGGCGGCAGCGCATCAATAGGGCGCGGGCTGGCGGGTATAATTGTCACACTGCTGCAAATCAGCGCCATCACTTTTATCGTGGTGCAATTCCAAAAAGCGTTCAGATCGCCCCGCCGTACAACCTGAACCTGAAAATTCTCATCCTCCTTTCAAGTCACCATCGCACCTCGATGGTGACTTTTTATTTTGTGCAGGTGGCCGTGACTAAAGGACACAACGTTTCGATAGATCAGAAAATAAACCGTCTTTTTGGGAAAAAGAAAATGCAGAGACCATCAATTACAAGATTAACTGCTTCTTTGGCTGTCAGGCACACTATAATCAACACAAGCTGATAATTGCCCGGGTCTCGTGAGATTAATCCGGATAACCATGATCAAAAAACTTGGAGGAATTTCACTTGGCACAACAACGCAAGCAAAGTTTGGATACCAATCAGCGTATGTTACGGTATCAAGATGCAAAGTTTGGCATGTTCATTCATTGGGGCGTGTATACCGTTGCCGGGGTGGAAGCATCCTGGCCGATCATGGCACCTGATCTGTCGGAAGCCATGTTTAGAAACCAAACACGTATCACTGAAAAAGAATATATTGAATTACCTACCAGGTTCAATCCTAAAGATTTCGATGCCGATGATTGGGTACGTATCGCCAAAGAAGCCGGGATGCGTTATATGGTCTTCACGTCCAAGCACCATGATGGCTTCTGTATGTTCGATGCCCCAGGTACAGATTACAAGATCACGAATACGGCCTATGGAAAAGATATCTGTCTGGAATTGGCGCAAGCCTGTGCCCGTTCCGGGATGCCACTGGGCTTCTACTACTCGCCGCCCGATATGCACCATCCCGGGTATAGGGATATGAGCAAACCGGCGACCCAAAACTGGACCGGCGAACCGAAGCGCAAACAATGGGACCAGTATCTGGATACCATGGAAAGCCACCTCCGAAAATTGCTCACCGATTATGGCGATGTGAGTTTAATCTGGTTTGATGGATTGGCCAACCACGGCAAATATGATCCGGTGCGCTTCCACAACCTGATACACGAACTAAGCCCGAACACCCTGATAAACGATCGAATGGGAGATGGCTTTGACTTCGTCACCCCCGAACAATTCATTCCAAAATCCGGCATACCGGCACGCACGGGCAAACCCCCGGCTGGACTTGATCCGGACGGTGATGGATTCTTCAAATTGGTATGTTCCATGTTCAATGTTCCAGTGCTTCGGGGCCTGATTCGCACGCAGATGCAGAAATATTCTGATGGCTCGCTCGAATTGACCCCGGTACATCAGGAACCATATCCATCCCCCCAGCAATTTCAGCCCTGGGAAACCTGCATGACCATGGGACAAAGCTGGGCACACAATCCCCATGAAACGAATTGGAAAACGCCGAAAAGCCTGGTCCAGAATCTGGTGAGTGTGGTCGCCCGCGGCGGAAATTATTTGCTCAATGTTGGTCCAACTTCCAGTGGAGTATTTCCGCCTGAGGCGATCGAACGCTTGCAATATGTTGGCAGATGGATGAAAACTTACGATAAGGCTATTTATGGGAGTACCTACACGCCCCTGCAAGGACAATCCTGGGGACAAGCAACTCGCAAAGATGACAAAGTGTACCTGCATATCTTTAATTGGCCTGCCAATGGCAAACTTGAAATCGAATCTTTCCCAGGCCAGGCACGGGCTGTTGCCCAATTCACCGGTGAACCGGTGACCTTCAGTCAACACGAGAAACGGCTTGAAATTTTGCTCCTGCCGCAAAGCCCGGACCCGGACATATCGGTGCTGGTGGTTGATATTGATTGCGCGGAAAAAGGTTGGAGCGAATATTCTGTCCTGGCTGTCACCACCACAGCGCCTAAAAAATACATTCAAACCCAGGCAATTGCCAGCGGACTGATCAACGCGATCATCAATGGCTTGATCGCCTTATTCTCTTATCGTGCCCGCACAAACATCCCCTTCGCCGAGGCATCCATCGATATCCTCATAACAGTCTTCATCATCGTTTTTCTGGTGGCCTGGCTTTCCGTTGGTCCGGCACGCAAGGAGTTCGCAAAAGGCAACATTACCAGGCTTGCATCCACCCGGAGCAGTCTGAAACTGCCCCAAGGATCCACCCTGCGTGCGTTGGTGATTGCCACGGCTTGTAGCTTCCTATTCGGTGGCTTGTTCATGGATGGGTTGGTCTATTTCTTGAGACCAGACGGATTCAGCAATTGGACCTATATCGTCTTTAAAACATTCTACACCGCAGTGACCGCCGTTCTGGCATCCGCACTTACCATCCAGAGTGTTGTTAATGATGAGAACGGGCAGTAACCAGGCCCCATGCCTGAACCGGGACTGCCAGGCAACACTGATGTTTTTTGAGATTGGCAAACCACAAATTCAGTTAGAGTTTGGGAATTTCATATAGCGTAAAACATCGTGTTCACTAAAATTTTGATCTGAGGGTTCCATTTTGAAAGTTGTTAGAGCAATAATCATCTTATTGATTGGCCTTCTCAGCGCTTCTTGCGCTTCGTCGCCGGTAGAAATAACCACACTGTCGCCTGAAAAATATCGTCTTGGCAAAGATCAGGTTGTCCAGATTGAAGTCAATACGGGTCAGGTACTTATCACGGCCAGCCAGACAGACAGCGTTGAAGTGCTTGGCAGTCTCACCCAGGATGCAGCACTGGTTTACTCAGTTGAACAAACCAGCGCTGGTATTCATATTCTTGCCCAGTATCCAAAACGTATTTTCCCCCCGCCTGAAGAGCATCCCATTCAACTGGAGATACGAATACCGAGCGGCTGCCAGGTTCAATTCGACAGCCTGGAAGCCAACTTGACGGTGCAAAATTTCTCGGGAAAACTGGATATTTCGGACGTTGGAGGCGATGTTCTGGTAACTGGGCTGACCGGCTTCGCAGCGCTAAAAGTCAACCGGGGCGATGTTACTATGCGAACCAGCCAGGGTGAATTCCATTTACTTGGGAATTATGGTCTTCTTTCAATGGAAGATGTGCATGGCGACATTTTCGCATCCACTATTATGGGCACGATCCGCTATCAGGGAGCGGCACTGCCTGGCGATAAATTCAATTTCGAATCAGACCACGGCCCGGTGCAGATTGACCTTGCAAATCAGCCCAACCTGCTGGTGGATGTTCACTCCACCAGCGGAGAGGTAGTATGTATGTTTTCGACGCTCACCCGGGAACCTAGAAACTGCCGCGGAATGATCGGAGATGGCAGCAGCAGCCAGTTGGATGTCCGCACGGTTAGCGGCAATGTTACGTTTCAGCCTGGTGCTGGGACCGGGATAGCCTCGCCAGTTCCTTAAATTCGGTGATAATGCGGCGCATGTTATTAGCCTGAAACAAGGCCGTGCCGGCAATTAAAAAATCTGCGCCCGCGGCCACCAGTTCTGCCGCAGTTTGGTTGTTGACGCCGCCGTCCACGCCAATCGGAAGATCCAATCCCAGGGAGCGAATCTCTTGATGCGCTTGGGTAATCTTTCTCTTTACACCCGGCTGCATCACCTGGCCACCAAAACCAGGGAAGACGCCCAAAATAAGCAGCAGGTCAATTTCCGAGAGGTAATCCAGGGCGGCACTCAGGGGTTCATCAGGATTCACGCTCAGACCAGCGCGCATGCCCAGGGCGTGAATACGCGCCAGGGTTCGTGAAGGAGCCGCAAGTGTGTCGCGACAGACGATAATCAAGTCAGCTTGCAAAGGCTGAAACTTGTCCAGCACTTCATCTGGATTTTCCAATTCGAGGTGCACGTGAAAAGGCAGGCGGGTGTGCGCTCGCAGCGCGATCAGATGGTCCGGGGATAAGGCCAGATTGGGGACGTAATGCCCATCCATCAAATCAAAATGAAATGAATCAGCGCCAGCGCGTTCAGCGCGCTGAACTTCCTGTCCCATGCGAGCATAATTAGCCGCTAACAGCGAGGCGCTGACATGAATCGTGCTCAAGCAGGCCAGATTTCTTTGACACTCTCGAAGACAGCCTTGGCCGTGGCTGCCGGGTCGGGCTGGGCGGTGATGCCGCGCCCGATCACGATCCCGTAAAGCGGAACCCCTTTCAGGAGTGGCAGAACGTCCAGGTTGACGCCACCTGCGATAGCCACATCCAGGCCCATTTCACACAGGCTTCGTACCGTCTGAACTGCGGCTTCGTCCCACAAAGCACCTGCAGTGACTTCTTCATCGATGCTGCGGTGGTAGAGCACCAGGCTGACACCGACCGCCTTGACTTCGCGAGCGCGAGCAATCACATCTTTTACACCGGTCATATCCACTTCGGCGCGGCGCTTCCATTTATCAGCTTCGCGCTGGACCTCTGTGATGGTAGCCAGGGTGGTAATGCCCTGGGTTGTGACAACATCTGCGCCAGCCTCAAAAGCCATATTGGCTTCGTAAGCACCCACATCACTGGACTTTAGGTCGGCTAAGATGATCTTATTGGGGTAAGCTGCCCGTAGCTGTCTGACGATTTCGATGCCTACTGACTTAATCAGTGGGGTACCAGCTTCGATAATATCCACATACGGGGAGGTCTGACGGGCTAACTCAAGCGCGTGGTTGAAATCCAGCGTATCCATTGCAAGTTGAATTTTGGGTGACATGGTCTTGCTCCTTTTCACAATCGTGAGTATAATATCACATATGTGAGTATTATACTTGCAGGCTTCTTATTTGTCAAATCAGAGAAAAAGGCAGATGATCATGCTACCCGATGTTATGCGAGCGGTTGTTTATTTAGGCCCTGAACAGGTCGAATTACGCCAGGTGCCGGTTCCAGAACCCAAGACAGGCGAACTGCTCGTGCGAGTACGCGCCGCCACCACCTGTGGCACAGATGTTAAAACATATCGACGCGGTCACCCCAAGTTTCCACCACCTTTTGTATTCGGGCATGAATTTGGCGGGGATGTAGTACAAGTGGGTGCTGGAGTAGAAACATTCCGCGCCGGGATGCGAGTAACCGCGAATGTTTTTGCCGAGTGTGGAGAATGTTTCTATTGCAAACACGGCCAGGGAAACTTATGCGAGAACCTGGTGTATAACTTTGGCGCTTTTGCCGAATACATGCTTGTCCCGACTTCCATTGTAAAGCGGACAACTTTTGAAATCCCGGCACACGTCTCGTACGCGCAGGCTGCAATCATTGAGCCTTTGGTCACTGTGGTGGGCGGCCAACGTATCATCGCTATCCAGCCAGGAGAGACGGTGGCTATCCTGGGCGCGGGCGGAGCGGTGGGCTTGCTGCATCAACAGATGGCGCTGCGGGCTGGGGCGAAACGAGTGATCGCCGTTGGGCACAGCCAGATGCGTTTGCAGGCTGCGGCCAAGTTGGGAGCTGACCCGCTGATTAACGCCAAGGAGACCGATAGTGTGAAAGCCATCCGCGATTTGACGGACGGTAGAGGTGCGGATGTGGTCATCGAATGCGCTGGTTCACTATCGACCTGGGAGAATGCTGTCCAGGCAGTGCGCCGCGGCGGGCGGGTGCTGTGGTTCGGCGGGCTGCCCAGCGGTACAAAGATAACCCTGGATACCGGGCTCATTCATTATGGGGCAATCACGCTGTATAACTCACATGGCGGTACAGCGGATGATGCCCGTGAGGCATTCAGGCTAATCACCAGCGCAGAAGTCGACGTACAGTCGCTGCTGTCCGGTGAATTGCCCTTGGAACAGGTGGAAATTGCGCTTAAAAAAATGATTGCCGGGGAAGTGATTAAAATGGCGATCAACCCTGATCTGGCTGCCTGACCTGATAGATTAGAGTTTTTTTATTCAAATATTCGACTTGACTTCAACCGGGGGTCTGATTCGTTGTGCATACTGTCATAACGACGCATAAGTGGAAATAATCGGCCACAATTGTGGGGTCGATCAGGCGGGTATGAAAGACACACCCATTCCTGCGAAGAAATCACCCAAACTACGATCAAAAACGGGGCCTGGAAAACCAGGAAATTGTTTTAAATATCGATCAACCATGACCCGCCTAAAACCAAAAGATGCGAGTTTTTAAAACCTATTGACTTTTAGATTTTTGTATGCTAAGATCATTCATATTAGTGAATAATTATTCACAAATATGAATTCGGAGACCAGCATGCTAGAGACGATGACACCCCGGCAACGCGTAGAAGCCACACTCAACCATAAAGAGCCCGACCGCGTCCCGATTACATTGGGAGGTTCGGCTAACCATCTGACTGAACAACGTTATTTTCTTTTACGCGATCACTTTAGGGTCACCGATGTTCCGCGACGGACGCTGGTGGGGTTTTACACAACACCGGATTACAACCCGGTATTGGACAAACTGGGCACCGACTTTCGTTTTGTTCACATGCGCCCTCCAAGCAGTTACATTTCCAACCCCATGGTGGGAGAATTCAAAGAATTTATTGATGAATGGGGTTTGCATCACCGGCTTGTCTCCGGTTATTACGATATGGGTGGAGCCCCCCTGGCCAAAGATTTAAGCAAAGAAAGCATCGAAAAATTCCCCTGGCCAGACCCTTATGACTCAGTGCGAGTTATGGGGCTAAAAGAAGAAGTCGAAAATCTTTATCACAATACTGATTATTCAATCGTCGCCCACCGACCGGTTTACGGCAACCTGTGGGAAATGGTGCGCTCGCTTGTTGGCATGGAAAATGCATTAATAATGACCACGCTGGATACAGTCATGTTTGAATACCTGCTTGGGAAATTAGCTGAAATCCAGGATGCATTTTATGATGCCTTCCTGACGGTTGTCGGGCCTTATGTTCAGATTGTGGAGATGGCCGATGACTATGGCACAAATGTCGGCCCAATGTTCAACCCAAAGGTATATAAGAAATTCTTGATGCCTCATTATAAGAAGACTATCGAAATGATCAAGAAAAAAGCACCGCATGCAAAAGTTCTTTTGCATAATGACGGCGCAATCCGCAAGTTCATACCTGATTTAATCGAGACTGGCTTTGATGTTCTCAATCCAATCGAAGCGCACCTGGTGGGTATGAATCCGGTCGAACTGAAACGTGATTTTGGCAACGACATCACGTTCCAAGGCGGAGTAGATATTAAGCACGTACTGACAAATGGCTCAATTGAAGACGTTCGCAGCGAGGTGCGCCTGCGGATCGAACAAATGGGCGTTGGAGGTGGCTACATCCTTGCTCCGGCGCACAACTTCGGAAATGATATTCCACTGAAAAATATGCTGGCTTTCTTTCAGGCCGGACACGAACTCGGTTATTACCCTCTCCAGGATAAATAATATGATCCTCGAAGAACTTCGCCAGAAAGTTTTGGATACTGCGAACTTGCTGCCAAAGTTTGGTCTGGTGTGGATGGCGGGCGGCACTGTTTGTGCGCGTGACCCACAAACAGGTTACGTGATTGTTACGCCCAGTGGCATGCCTTATGAAGCCCTGACCGCATCAGATATGATCGTGACAGATATCAACATGAATCTTATAGAAGGAAAAAACCGGCCCTCAGTTGCACTTAACTTGTGGACCGGTTTTTTGTTAGCACGACCGGATATTAACGCAGTCGTGCATACCCATTCTGCGTATGCGACGGCATTTTCTGTCATCAATGAATCGATCCCGATCATCACCGAAACACAAGCGGACTGGTTCGGCCAACCAATACCGGTTGCCCCTTACCTGTCTGTTGAGGATAAACGCTTTTCAAGCCTGCCCGTGGAAGTGATGGGGACTGGTTTCGCCGTCCTGTTGGGCCAGCATGGTCCCATCACAGTAGGTAAATCGCTCGAGCATGCTCTCGAACGGGCCGTTACATTGGAAGAAGCCGCGCACACCTATGCCATTGCCAGAAGTATCGGCAATTCGCTGATTTTCACTGATCAGATGGCGCGTAGTTCATTTGATTATTATCACAACCGCTATGGACAACGCAACGAAAATCTCGATTAGGAGCAAAACCCTTTGCTGGCTTTCAATGAATCATCTGTAATGATAGATCTGGATGCGCCTGACGCGCACACGGTTATCAGTCTCCTGGCAGAAGCCCTGCACATCCAGGGCCTGGTCTCGGCCGATTATGGCAAGCAGACCTGGACCAGAGAGCTTGAACATCCCACCGGGCTGCCAACAAAACCATTCTCCATCGCATTCCCACATGCGGACGCCGAGGGAGTTCATCAATCTGCCCTGGCAGTCGCCATCTTGCGCAATCCGATTAAGTT
This sequence comes from uncultured Anaerolineae bacterium, assembly GCA_903846015.1. Taxonomy (GTDB): domain Bacteria; phylum Chloroflexota; class Anaerolineae; order Anaerolineales; family Villigracilaceae; genus UBA5195. Next base: position 17,834 of record CAIMZS010000518.1, read on the forward strand.
TCAAAATATGGGCGATCCGGATGAAACCCTGGATGTCTTTATTGTTTTGATGCTGGCAAATAAGAATCCGGAAGAACAAATTCAAACCTTGAGAAATTTGGCCATGCTTTTTGGCCAACCAGAAAAGCTGGTCGAATTACGTGACCTGACCACCAACCAGGCAGTTACAGCCTGGCTGAAGCAAGAGCTTCTTCTGAACTAGAAATGTTCCGGGTGATCACACACCGGAAAGGAGGTCAATGGCAAGCGTAGTTCGTTATTTTTGTCCCACGCAAGCTGAAACAGGTAGTATTTTTTTCACAAGGAGGCAAAGGAACCGATGAGTAAATTAATTGTTGTTGCATGTGGTGCAGGAATCAATACATCAACCATTGCGGAAGATTCTATAAGGGAACGGGTAAGCCAGGAAGGTATGTCGGACGTACTGGTCAAACGGATTTTGATGGCTGACATCGATGGCTATCTTGACCGAACAGACCTGATCATGGTTGTCTCCATGATGAAAATCTTCCGCACCTTTAAAGTACCCGTTTTTCAGGGCATGCCTTTCTTGATTGGCTCAAAACAGGAAAGAGATGCGCTCTTAGACAAGATCGTCGCAGAAATCAAAAAAGTGTAAACCGGATCACATGATCCGAAATTAGATTTTCAAAGGAGAATGTAAAATGGGAATCCTATCTACTGCTGTTGGTTGGTTACTTAGCCTCGGCTCGTCTCTGATCGTGATGCTCGTACTGATCGTCCTCGGTCTGGTCTTCCGAGTAGGCTGGCAGAAGGCTGTTCGTGGCGGCATCACCACTGGCGTTGGCCTGGCTGGCTTGTTCCTGGTAGTCAATGTGATCGTCGGAGCCTTGCAGCCGGCTGTGGCCGAAATGGCTACCAGATTTGGCATACAAAAAACACTCGTCGACGTCAACTGGGCCGATGCGGGCATTGCCTGGGGTTGGCCCGGAGTGGCTGGCCTGATCGTGTCGATCTTGATCGTCAATATCCTGATGCTGGTGCTCAAGCTGACCAAGACCCTGTGGACCGATGTCTGGTCCTACTGGCATGGTTCTGCTCTCGCCGGCTTCGTCTGGGCTCTAACGGGTGGCAACATATTCCTAGGCATACTTGCTGGCGTCTTATATTTGGTGGCAGGCAGCCTGATGAGTGATATGACAGCCAAGAAATACCAGGAATTCAATGATATGCCAGGTATTGGCGTGCCCTGCGGCACTACCGTCCAGGCCAGTTTATTCGCAATGCCAGTTGTGTGGTTGTTAGACCGCATTCCCGGCCTCAAAGATTGGGATGCGTCCCCAGAAGGTATCAAGAAACGCTTTGGCCTGGTGGGTGAACCCGGCGTTATGGGTTTCCTGCTGGGAACCGTTATCGGCATCTTCGCCTACGGTACCGGAACTGGTGATCTGGGCATTGCCAAGATCCTGGGATTGGGCATGAATGTGGCTGTCATGATGATGATCCTGCCCCGCATGGTCTCAATCATTGCCGAAGGCATCATCCCGATCACGATGTCGATCGTTCAATACATGCGAGAACGCTTCAAGGATCGTGAGATCTATGTGGCGGTTGACTGCGCCGTGTTATTGGGCCATCCGGCTGTAATGGCTTCCACAATCATCCTCTTCCCGCTGCTTGTTCTGCTTGCGGCGGTTCTGCCCGGCGTGCAAATGCTGCCGATTGCCTCCCTGGCTGCCGTTCCCTTCTGGGCCGGCGCAGTAGTGCCTTACACCAAGGGCAACGTAGTAAAGACCGTGATCGTACTCTTGCTCTATGCGATCCCCTTCATGTACTTATCAACCTGGAGCGCCACGTCACACACAGCAGCATTCCAGATGATGGGCCAATATGGTGATCAGATTGGTCAGGGCCTGAAGCTGGCCAGTTGGGACATGGGCGGTGATATTCTGGGCAACATCATCCAGGGTGCCTTCCGTTTGTTTGGTTTTGGGGCCTAGTAGTTCAACCATAATTTAATATTCCAGGGGAGCTTCCGCCGGCCCTGCTAGAACGGGCACTATCGGATTTTCAAAAACCGGAAGCTCCCTCTGGTTCATAACTAGAATTTATCTTTGCCCGTGCAGAACCGGGTACCATATCAGGAGACTGCCATGTCAAAATATCGCATATGCGTAATCGGTGGCTGGTGTGGCAACCGCTTAGTCATGGTTGCAGAACATCTCGATGAATTATTGCAGAAGGCAGGTTTTCCCTGCCAGGTGAAAAGCCACAGCGTTTGGGAAAACTTTAACCAACCCCCAACCTCCAACCTGATCTTGCAACTGCTGCCAGCCTTCACTGAGGCCGAAACCGGCTGCCCGATCATCAATGTCAGGCCTTTCCTGATTGATATCGATCATCCACAGACAATGGAAAAAATCTTCACGCAAATCAATCACGATTATTCCACGGTGATTCAGCTCTAGATTCCAACTGGCCCTGCTAGAACGGGCACTATCGGGATAAAAATGCAAAGATACATATACCTGGATTATTGCGCCACAACACCTGTCCATCCTGATGTGCGTGCCGCCATGCTGAAAACGCTGGATGATGATTTTGGCAACCCATCCAGCATGCATTCTTTCGGAAAAACTGCGGCGCAAATCATTGCAGGAGCCCGGGCAGAAGTTGCCTTGGGGTTGGGCTGCAGCCCGGAAGAGATCATTTTTACAAGCGGCGCCACCGAATCCGACAACCTGGCTTTGTTGGGCACAATGCGCCAGCGGCAACCAGGCAAAGCTCATTTCATCACAACATCGATCGAACATCATGCTATTTTGCACACTGCCAGGCAGTTGCAATCCGAAGGTTATGAGATTACAATTCTTCCAGTCGATCAACGCGGTCTGCTTAATCCCGCAGATGTGCGTAATGCCATCCGACCGGATACAATGCTGATTTCGGTAATGCTGGTTAATAACGAGGTAGGTTCAATCCAACCAGTTCAAGAGATCGGAGAAATTGCCCGGGAAAATGGGGTTTTATTTCATACAGATGCCGTTCAAGCGGTCGGATTGCTGGATGTAAATGTCCAAACCCAAAACATTGATCTGCTCTCGCTCTCAGCTCATAAAATTTATGGACCGAAGGGTGTGGGGGCCTTATTTGTTCGCAAGGGTGTGCGCCTGGCACCGCTCGGTTTCGGCGGTTCACAGGAAAACAGCATGCGGCCTGGCACCGAAAACGTGCCCGGTATTGCCGGGTTAGGCGCAGCCATGCACCTGACAAACCAGCACAAAACCGGCGAAAGGGAACGCCTTGCCCGTTTGCGCAGTAAGTTGATTTCCGGGCTGCACGAACGAATTCCGGCCTTGATCGTTAATGGGCCGTCAAATGCTGATGCGCACGTGCTTTCGTTGAGTTTTCCAAACGCCGACGGCGAAATGATGCTTATTCGCCTGAATGGAGCCGGAATCGCGGTTTCGATGGGTTCTGCTTGTACTTCAAAGGACATTGAACCATCACATGTTCTGACTGCCATGCATATGCCGCTCAACCAGATCGATGGTACCCTGCGAATTTCGTTTGGATACCCGACAACCGAGGCTGAGATCGATGTCTTATTAGAAATACTGCCCGATGTTTGGCACAGGGCAAAGAACAACTGAATGGAGCTGCTGTCGCAATGCCAGATTATCATCCCCCGATTGACCGTGATTTACTGCTGGCAGATGTCGCTGAGATGTATTATCTCGAAGGTAAAAGACAGTCTGACATTGCACAGATCATCGGTCTAACCACCTCAATGGTTTCGCGTTTACTAACCGAAGCCCACCAACGCGACATCGTGGATATCCGTATTCGCCGTCCTTTGCAGTCGGATTATGCCCTTGAAATTGCCCTGAAAGAAAAATTCAATCTAAAGACTGTCAGCGTAGTTACAGTTCGAAACCATGAAATCACTTTCCTTAAATACCTGGGGGCAGCCGGGGCGCAAACATTTAAACGCTTCCTGACTCCCGGAAGCACCATTGGAATAGCCTGGGGCACCACGCTTAGCATTCTTGCAGATGAGTTTGAAATAGTAACCCCAGTTCCATCGAACCTGGTGGAGCTCGTGGGCGCAATGGGTTCGCGGAACAGCGAGTATGACGGTCACGGCACCATTATGCGCCTGGGTGAAAAATTGGGGGCCGAACATTACATCCTTAATGCGCCATTCCTGTGCTCCACCGCCAAGATTGCCCAGGCTTTACTCACCGATGAAATCCTGGCAAAACCGCTGAATATGGCCAGAAGTGCTCAAATAGCATTGCTCGGGGCTGGCAGCCTTGACATGCCTTACGCAACACTTTTCCGATACGGATATTTTTCTCCCGAACTGGTTGCGGATTTGAAGCGGGTTGGGGCGGTTGGTAATGTTTGCGGTTTGTATTACGATTTAAACGGACTGGAAACTCGCGCAGAATTTTGTGATCGTATCATTACGATCAGTAAACAAGACCTTCTGTCCATTCCAATTCGAATTGGGGTTGCCGGCGGGCCTGACAAGGCCAAACCAATTCTGGGGGCGCTGCGTGGGGGGTATTTTAATGTCCTGGTAACTGACTGCCTGACCGCACAAAAAGTACTGGAACTCGACGAAAAGCTCTGATCACAACTTCCATTTTGATACATTCAAATTTACCTTGTCCCGAGCAAGAACCGGGACTATCGCCCCGTGCGAGAACCGGGACTATCGTAAAACGATAATAGCACTCCCATCAATCTCATCTATTGACAATGACGGCATAGCTTGCTATACTCACGTATGTGAACAATTACTCACATACGTGACTGATTTCACATATCTAAACCTCTCTGCCAGGAGATGATAATGGGTTGGACTTCCCGCGAACGGGTTTGTGCTGTTTTGCGCCACGAGGAACCAGATCGTGTGCCAATCGATGTACAGTGTGGGTTAGACTTTTATCTTAATTTAAAGTCCTTTCTTGGTTTGGATTTTGACGAACCGCTTGAAGCCAATTATTTCCGCGAAGTGATCCCACATCCCCGCGTGTGCGCTCGTATGGGTTGGGATGCCGTCTCTGTCAAGCTGAGCAAACCCCGCAAAGCGGTCGATAATTTTATTGAACCGGCGGAAGTTGTGGATGCCTGGGGTGTACACCGCAGGCGAATTGTACTGCCCGGAGGCGGCATTCAGTACGAAGCGGTTTTTCACCCGTTGGCGAATGCATGTTTGGATGATTTGGAGACCTATCCATGGCCCGACCCTTATCCGTCCGGCACTGCCGAAGCAACCGAAAAACAAGCCCAATGGATGTTTGAGAATACCGAACTGGCCCTGATTGGCCGGTTTGGCGGAACGATTATTGAACAGGCAATTGACTTGATGGGTTTTGAAAAATGGCTAATGACGACAGCCCTCGATCCGGAATTTGCCGGGGCGCTGCTCGACCGATTAACCGCCATTGCTATTCAAGGCGATCGGATTGGCCTGCAGGCGGCTGGAAGATTCATTCAGATTCTCAAAGTCAGCGGTGACGATCTTGGCATGCAAACCCGCACACTGTATTCGCCGCGCACATTTCGCGAACTGCTCATGCCTCGGCTGCGAAAGCGCTGGCAGGCAGCGCGTAACTATATTGACGAAAACCTGGATGCCGCCATCCCGCTTATGTTCCATACCGATGGAGCTGTCCGTCCATTCATCCCGGATATGCTCGATGCTGGACTGGTGGTACTTAACCCAGTTCAGCCCAACTGCACAGGGATGGAACTGGAAGGTTTGAAGCGCGATTTTGGCGACAAACTGGTTTTTCATGGGGCCATTGATGTTCAAAGCGTGCTGCCCTTTGGAACACCAGAGCAAGTACGCCTTTCAACACGGCATGCCATCCAGGCGCTTGCAGCGGGTGGCGGCTATATTTTGTCCCCATCGCATTTTGTCCAATCCGACACTTCCCCGGAAAATATTATAGCGATGACTGAAGCAGCTCACGAATTCGGAAGTTACCCACTCAAACTTTAGAATAAAAGGATGGATTACGATGGCAAAAGGGGCTGATCCTTTTGAACAATACCAAACACCAGAGCGAATTGATTTACTGGCAGATGTAGCCGAAATGTACTATCTGGAAGGGAAAGACCAGATGGAAATCTCGCAAGTGGTGGGCGTGACCCGTTCGATGATCTCGCGTATGTTAACAGAAGCGCGCCAACGCGGCATCGTCGAAATCCGCGTCAACCGGTCTATGCAAACCGAGCCAGAGCTCGAATCCGCTCTGATTGCGCGTTTTGGTATTAAAACGGCCCGAGTCATTTCAATGCGAGGCGCAGAGCAGGAACCTACCCTCGCCAACCTGGGCCGGGCTGGAGCGCAAGTGCTGCGAGAATACTTCTTGCCAGAAGCTATTATCGCTTTGGCCTGGGGCACATCGATCAGTGCCACCATTGACGCCGTGGAAGAACGCGAAACTCTGCCCGCCAAAATCGTTCAATTGGTCGGCGCCATGGGGGCGCGCAATGTGGAATACGACGGGCACGCGCTTGTCCAGCGTTTGGCAAGCAAGCTGGGCGGTGAAAGCTATTTCATCAATGCCCCTTATATCTGCCCAAGCCCTGAAGTTGCAACCGCCATGCTCTCCATTAAGGGAATCGAGGAAACCGTTGCCATGGGGAAGCAGGCTCAAGTTGCCCTGTTTGGAATTGGCAGTACCGATCCAAAATATTCCAGTTATTTCCTGGCCGGTTACGTACCCCAAGAAGACATGGATCTAATCCGGGCCTCTGGCGCTGTCGGTGATATTGCGGGGATTCATTTTGATATAAATGGCAAATTAGCATGCGAGGACTTCTATCGGAGATTGGTAACTTTACGCTACGATGACTTGTTGCACATCCCGGTCAGGATAGGTGTGGCGGGAGGTTCTGGAAAAGTCATCCCAATTCTTGGAGCATTACGTGGCAACTTGATCAATGTACTTGTCACTGACAGTATTACTGCCCGTAAGGTGTTGGAACTGAATAATATTCATTAAAACTCTATTCATAAACGAGGTTTCAATGTCAATAGAAAATTTAGCACAGGAAGTATTTAGCCAGAAAGTGGCCCGATTAAAATTGTCAAATGACCAGTTGCTGATTGCTTATCGTACCATGACAACTATTCGACAATTCGAATTAATGGCCGATAAACTGTATGCAATGGGAAAGGTACATGGAACCATGCATCTTTCAGCCGGGCAAGAGGCTGTCGCCGTTGGACTTAGCATGGCTGTTCGTAAAGATGATTACTTCATCAATCATCACCGCGGCCATGGGCACTTTGTCGCCAAAGGTGCCGATGTCAACCTGATGATGGCTGAGTTCATGGGCAAGGATACCGGCTACTGCCGTGGTCGTGGTGGCTCAATGCATATCGCCGACTTCCCATCCCACAGCCTGGGCGCCAATGGCATCGTCGGGGGGGGTATTCCTTACTCGGTTGGGGTCGGATTGGCCCTTCAAATGCAGCGTAGGAATGAGCTGGTTATCACTGTATTTGGCGATGGCGCCTCCAACGAGGGCGTTTTCCACGAAGCGCTCAACATGGCTGCACTGTGGAAATTGCCCAATCTGTACGTCTGTGAGAACAATAAATATGGAATGTCCATGGATATCGCAAACGCTGCCGCCAGGCTGCCCATTGCCCAACGCGCTGAAGGATATGGCATTCCCTGGTCTTATATCGATGGGAATGATCTTCTGACAGTTTACGAAACTATGCGGGATGCTGTTACACACATCCGTTCTGGCCAGGGGCCTGTGTTGGTGGAAGCTCAAACCTACCGTTACTTCGGTCATTCTAAAAGCGACCGAAATTTGTATCGCAGCAAGGAAGAAATTGATGATTGGCGAAGTACCAAGGATCCAATTCAGCGTTTCCGCACTGATCTTTTGGAAATTGGTCTATTAAGTGAAACACTTATTGAAGAAATTGAGCAGGAGACTATGAAGGTGATCGATGCAGCCGTAGCTTTTGCAGAAGCCTCTCCTGAGCCTGACCCAACCACTGTAATGGAGTTTGTATATGCCTGAAATCACTTATCTTGAAGCCATCCGGCAAGCATTGTGGGAAGAAATGAAACGCGATGAGCGTGTTTTCATTATTGGTGAAGATATTGGACGGTACGGCGGTGCCTTTGGGGTGACCCATGGAATGTTAGATGAATTTGGCCCCGAACGCATTCGCGAAACGCCCATCTCTGAGCCAACGATTGTTGCCGCTGCAATTGGCGCTTCCCTGCTGGGAATGCGCCCGGTGGCCGAAATCATGTTCATGGATTTTGTTCTGCTCACCCTCGATCAACTTGGGAATCAGGCCGCAAAGATGCGCTATATGTTTGGCGGCAAGGCGAACGTCCCGATTGTGGTGCGCATGCCTGGCGGCTCCGGCACGGGTGCAGCCGCCCAACATTCCCAATCTCTCGAAACAATCCTGATGCATCTGCCTGGATTGAAAGTCGTCATGCCCACCACACCTTACGAAGCCAAAGGCTTGCTGCTGACTGCCATCCGCGACCCCAACCCGGTCTGTTTTGTAGAGCACAAGCTGCTATACAAAACCAAGGGCGAGGTGCCCGAAGGTGACTACACCATTCCATTTGGAGTAGCGGATATCAAGCGCACAGGCAAGGATCTGACGGTGGTTGCCAACAACATCATGGTGTTGAAAACACTGGCAGTTGCTGAACGATTGGCGAAAGAGGGCATGGATATCGAAGTAATAGATCCGCGCACACTGGTACCCCTGGACCGCGAAACCATCATTAATTCGGTTTGTAAAACAGGCCGTCTGCTGGTGATCCACGAAGCCTGCCAAACGGGTGGATGGGCCGGCGAGGTCATCGCCAGTGTCGCATCGAGCCGGGCGTTTGGCTATCTGGATGCCCCCATCCGCCGGCTAGCAGGCAAGGATTGCCCGATTCCTTATAATCGCGGTCTTGAACGCGCTGCAGTTCCACAGGAAGATGATATTGAAGCTGAAATCCGCGCGATTTTGAAGGGTGGGTATTGATATGCCCATTGCCTTTATCATGCCCAAAGTTGACATGGATCAGGAGAAAGCCACCATTATCTCCTGGTTAAAAAATGAGGGCGATTTCATAAAAATGGATGAAACCGTTCTCGTGGTCGAGACTGAAAAGGTTGCGATTGATATCACTGCGCCTGCCACCGGAACGCTGGTGGGCATTCGTTTCAAAGATGGTGACGTTGTTCCTATTGCGCAGGTGATCGCATATATTTTGAAAGAAGGTGAGTCAACCAATGATTTACCAGTTAACGCGGCACCACCAGCCCAACCTGTTGTCATACCCATTAATCCCACGCCTGCTGCTCCCGCACCGCAAACTCTGGAAGCCGCTCAGACCGCTGTCATCCCCACATCCGTTCCCGGACAGGTCATGACGCATACTGCCACTCCCATTGCAATGCGAATTGCGAAAGAAATGGGCATTGATATCAGCCAGGTGCCATCTTCCAGTGAACGCATCACTCGCGAAGATTTGGAACGCTTCATCCAGAGCCGCGCTCAGGCGCCTGACCTGAAAATAGCCCCTTACGAGGGCCAGGACTACGCCGCAAAAATTAGCGCCACTCCAGCCGCGCGGCGTCTCGCCCGAGAAACGGGTATCGAATTAGGCTCCATTACAGGCAGTGGCCCTCAAGGCCGCATCCAGGCCACAGATGTTGTTTCCACATCTCGTGCAACTGCGCCGGTAACGACCTCGGCGACAGCCATGCCTGAACGCCCGGCAATCTCTGCCCCCAACCCTGAGCGCCCTGCCCAGATCGTACCGCTGGCGGGCATGCGCCTGAAAATTGCACAGCGCTTACAGGCTAGCTTTCAAGAATCGCCGCATATCGCCCTGACCGTGGAAGCTGATGTGACCCGCCTGGAGGCAGCGCGATCTCACATGAACACAATTGCCACGCGTGAAAAGACTGGCAAGATTTCGCTTACTGCCTTGTTGGTCAAGGTGGTTGCCTGGGCCCTGGAGCGTAATCCGTATATTAACGCCTCCCTGATAGACAACCAGATTTACCTCTGGCAGGATGTCAATATTGGCGTGGCAACTGCGCTTGAAGATGGTTTAATTGTGCCTGTCATTCACAAGACCAGCCGCCTTTCTGTTCGCCAGATTGCAGACGCTCTTGGAGATTTGAGCGCCCGCGCCCGCGCGGGTCGACTGGCTTTATCCGATGTGCAGCGCGGCACCTTCACCATTTCCAATTTGGGCATGTTCGGTGTCCAGCAATTCCGGGCTGTCATCAACCCACCAGAGAGTGCCATTCTGGCGGTTGGCGCAGTGGTACGGAAACCAATAGTCGTTGACGAGCAAGACACTGTTGCCGTGCGCCCAATAGTGACCCTGACCATCGCTGCAGATCACCGTGTAATTGATGGCGTTATAGCAGCGCGCTTTCTGGCAGATCTGGTTCAGGGCATTGAGTTCCCTGAAACACTGCTTTATTAAGGAGATCTCCATGCTTCAAACAAAAATCACTGTTACCAATAAAGTTGGTTTGCACGCCCGCCCGGCCTCATTATTCGTACAGGTGGCAAATAAGTGTGCATCCAATATCACGGTTTGCAACCTGACCACAAATGGCAAGCCGGTAAACGCAAAGAGCATTATCAGCATCCTGACTTTAGGAGTCATGCAGAATCACGAGATTTTGATCCAGGCAGATGGTCCGGATGAAGTAGAAGCCCTCGAGAAGCTTAAGGCATTAGCCCTGGGCAATTTTGGAGAAAGCTAATGGCCCAGGTTCCGCACGAGGTGGCCCCGGAACTTTTTCTTCAAGGCATTGCCGCCAGTGATGGCATCGCCATCGGGCCTGCTTTCCTTTACGCGGTTCAAGAGCTGACGATTCCAGCCCGGCCTCCAGGACAGCCCAACGTCGAAATTGCGCGCTTCATCTCTGCGAGTGAGCGGGCGCGTTTGGAGCTGAAAAGTCTGCGGGAAAGCGTTCTGCTGCGTATCAAAGGCGAGGAACTGGCAGCCATCTTTGATGCACACCAAATGATGCTGGAAGATCCGCTGCTGACAGAAAAGGTCAACACCAAGATCGCGAGTGGCCTGACCGTGGAACAAGCCGTCGCCGAGGCAACGCGTGAACTTGCCGAATTGCTCGCCTCGATGCAGGATGAACTCTTTGCTGCCCGCGCAGCCGATGTGCTGGATGTTGGGAACCGAATTTTGCGTATTCTGCTCGGCTTGCCAGATACTGCCTTGAACAACTTGCAAGCCCCAGCCATCATCATTGCCCAGGATTTAACACCCTCCGACACTGCCAGACTGGACCCCGAATTAGTCCTGGGGTTTTGCACCGCTGTTGGGGGCCTGACTTCGCACAGCGCCATCCTGGCACGCACACTTGGGATCCCGGCTCTGGTAGGCATGGGTGCCAATTTACTGGAGACAGTCAAACTGGATGATTCGCTCTTAATGGATGGTTCGACCGGCCTATTGATTGTTGATCCGACCCAGGAAACAGTTTCAGAATATCGTGAAATCAAACGCAAGAAAGATGCCCTTATGGTGGGCATAAAGGCTAATGCCCAGAGCGAGGCCCACACAGCCAATGGACGTCATGTGGAAGTGGCTGCAAATATCGGCGAAGTGGAGACGGCGCTGGAGGCCGTTGAGTATGGGGCAGAAGGTGTTGGCTTATTGCGCACGGAATTCCTATACTTAAGCGAAACACGCGCACCGGATGAAGACAAGCAATTTGAAATTTACAAAGAAATATTCAATGTAATAGGCCCGCGCCCGCTCATCATTCGAACGCTGGATATCGGCGGAGATAAGCCGCCTTCCTATATGCCATTTCCAAAAGAAATGAACCCATTCCTGGGCTGGCGCGCAATCCGAATGTGCATGGACGACACTGGTTTGTTTAAAACCCAACTGCGCGCCATTCTACGCAGTGCAGTTGGACATGACATCCGCATCATGTTTCCCATGATCATCAGCCTGGATGAATTGTTATGCGCCCGTGGTCTGATTGCCCAGGTAGAAAACGAGCTGGCTGAAGAAGGGAAACCCTTCGCAAAAAATGTGCCGGTCGGCATCATGGTCGAAACACCGGCAGCTGCTATCCTGGTGGATGTGCTGGCCAGCGCCTCAGACTTCTTCAGCCTGGGAACAAATGACCTGACCCAGTACACATTGGCGGTTGACCGCGGAAACGAAAAGGTCGCTGGTCTGTTCCAACCGCTGCACCCGGCGGTACTGCGTCTCATCAAGCTGACTATCGATTCCGCCCACAGCAAGGGCAAGTGGGTAGGCATGTGCGGCGAACTGGCTGGAATGCAAAAAGCCATTCCTATTTTACTGGGACTGGGCCTGGATGAATTCAGCATGGCATCTCGTTCCATCCCCATGGCCAAGCATTTGATAGCAAAACTCAGTGACGAAAGGGCTCAAGAAATTACAGCGCACGCTCTTTCACTGCCAACGGCTGTTGAAATCGAAGACTACATGAAAACCGTGCTGGCTGAACTGGAAGACTGAGTAGATAAAATGTCGATCTATATTGATTCGGCTATATTGAAAGAGGTCGAGGCCGCTCAATCCCTGGGCTGGGTGCGCGGAGTAACCACCAATCCGATACTTCTCGCCCGGGCCGGCGCTGACCCAGGTGAAGTCTTGAGCGCACTGGCACAGCTAAAATTCGAGCAGCTTTTTTATCAATTGGTTTCGCCCACCCTGGAGAGCATGTACCTGGAAGCACAGTTGATTGCGAAAATAGCAGGGAACACCCTGGTATTGAAGCTGCCACCGAACCAGACCGGTTTCCAGTTTACCAGCCGCTATGGAAATCAATTTCTTTGCTGCGTCACGGCTGTCTACAGTCCGGCGCAAGCGCTGGTAGCGCGCGAAGCTGGGGCACGTTATGTGGCAGTATATGTCAACCGGGCCACGCGGCTGATGGGCAACGGGTATCAGTTGGTGGAAGATGTAACCAACATGCTGCGCGGCAGTCAGACAGAACTCATTGCCGCCAGCATCAAATCCTCTGAAGAAGCCTGTCTGTCTGTGCTGGCAGGAGCACAGCACTTGACCCTGCCCTTCAGCGTGCTCACCGGCCTGATGTCCCACCCGCTATCCGAAGAAACACTGGCAGAGTTCCGCGCTGAAGGGACCGGCGTTGTTCACCCCTAACCTGACCGATGATGGTTAGGGGTGAACAATTTCAGATGGGTTTCGAAAAAACCCATTGTGCACGAATCTCGTCCAGCGTCTTCATAATTTCCAAAGTTTGATCAAGCGGCATGATCTCACATTCCATCTTTCCCTGCTGGATACAATCCATCACGGCGCAAGCTTCGTACTCGTAGCCAGTGTAATGATTTAGCGGCATGGCAAACACTTCTGGTTGTTGCCCTTCGCTATAGAAAGTCATCCGGGTTGGTTTGTACCACGGATCATGAATTTCGATTCTTCCCTGGGTGCCGAAGATAACCGCTTCTTTATAATCATAAGAAATCTGTGAGCAGGTGATCGTAACGATCTGACCGGCTGGATACTTAAGGAGGGAAGCTGACGAGTAATCTGCGCCTGATTCGCCAAAAAAAGCCAGGCTCTTTACCTGTTCCGGTTTTCCAAACAGGCTGTAAGCCCAGGAAACGCCATAAGAACCAGTATCCATCATCACGCCCGCGCCAAGACGGAGATCAAAGAAACGGTTGTTCAAGTCGTAGGGTGGTTTTGCCATAAAGTTGATCACCATTCCGGTGACATCTCCGATGGCTTTTTGCTCCAACATTTCTCGGATTTTGACATGGATAGGGAAGAAGCGTGTCCACATCGCCTCCATCAAAAAGAGGTTTTTTTGGCGCGCCAGCAATATTAATTTTTCAGCTTCTTGAGCATTTGCAGTAAAGGCTTTTTCACACAGAACATGCTTGCCCGCAGCGAGGCACATACTAACATCGCGTAGGTGGAACACGCCAGGCGTACCCACATAAACAATCTCAACATCAGGGTCATCGGCTACAGCCTGATACTCGGTGTAACATCTGGGGATATCGTATTTTTTTGCAAAAGCCTGGCCCGTTTCTAAACTGCGCGAGCCGACAGCCAAAAGCTCGGCTCGATCCGGGATGTTCTTTAGCGCAGTTGCAAACCTGTTTGCGATTTTTCCTGTGCCAAGAATGGCCCATTTCATTTTTTGCATACCTACCTCCTTTAAAAAACACTGGCTGGTCCCCGGTCATTGCACGGGATTAATGGTTATCTGCTCGACTCCACTAATTTTTGCAGATCGAGAAGATCGGTGCGCGAGCTGCAGTCCAGGCTGAGAGGCGTGATGGATACAAACCCCTTCGCCAACGCATGGGCATCTGTACCGATTCGGGTGAACTGGCCTTTCGCGACCGAAGTTTCAAATAGCTGATCAGGTTTTAGCTCCCCTGAAGACCTGATGATTCTGAGGGAGTAATATGAGAGTCTGTCCTGACGAGTCACCACCCAGGGGCTGTCCGGAGTGGAATTTTTTGGAATTTCAATTTTTAACACATCCACATCTGCCGGGAACGGCTTACCCAACATGCGTCCAGCAAAATAATTTGCAAAATGCATGGCTGAACGAAAATCAACCGATTCATCGTGCTTAAAAAACTCCCCATTTTCTATCTCAAGGGAAACAGTCATAGCTGGAATCCCACGATCTGCCGCCTCCAAGGCAGCTCCAATGGTTCCGGAAACCGTGACACACGAACCAATATTTTCCCCGTAATTAATACCTGAAATTGCCAGGCTGATGGGGCGTGAGGCAAGTACCTGCAGGGCATATTCAACCACCAATGCCGGCGTTGCCCGAACAGAGAACCCATCCCAATATTTTTCTCCAAATCGGACTTTCTGTGGGATGATCTGCCCATCCCGGTCAGACAGCCGGGTCCGGCTGCGTCCCATACTGGTCTGTTGCTCAGCCGGGGCAGCGATCAATAACTCACCTAACGGATCAAGGGCAGCAACAAGAGCTGCCAAACCGGGAGATTTAATCCCATCATCATTGGTTACAAGAATAAGTGGGCGTTCCATATTTCCTTTCTCAATCTCTATACTTTCCAGACTGTTCATATCAGGAAAAAACAGCTTGAATTAATCTTCTATTAAGGTATTGACAATTATGCAAACTTGAATTAGTATTCACATACGTGAA
>CAIMZS010000519.1 GCA_903846015.1 uncultured Anaerolineae bacterium
TACACGACGCTCTTCCGATCTTGCCATCGTCGTTTTTTTAAAGCGAATTAATGAAAATTTTAGGGCTGAATGATGCCTTTCCGAATGGCATAACGGACTAACTCGGAACGAGAATGCAGGTTGAGCTTACGCATGATATTCTCGCGATGACGCTCAACGGTTTTGGAACTGATTACCAGAGCAGCAGCTATTTCTTCATTGGAAGAACCATTCGCAAGATGCTGAAGCACTTCACTCTCACGCCTGGTCAACTCGTTTTCTGGCGAAACTGGCGCTGGGTGTGTCTGCCCAAGATAGTCTTTGACCAATAGCTTGGCAAGGGATGGATACAAGTACACTTCACCACGCGCCGCAGTCCGGATGGCGATTAATAATTCTTCCGGCGCGGCTCGCTTGGGAACATAACCACTTGCGCCAGCCTCCAACATCTTAAAGAAATATTCCTGATCTTCATGAATCGTCAAGGCAACGATAAAAATATTGGGCAGGATCTTCTTAATCTCTCTCGTCGCATCGATGCCAGAAAGATCGGGCAATCCTATATCCATTAAGATTACGGTTGGACGCAGCAAGCTCGCAGACTCGATTGCAGCATGTGCTGATGCAGCCTCTCCCAGGATCTCGATATCAGGTTCACTTTCAAACAACATACGCAAACCCATGCGCACAACAGCGTGATCATCCACTAACAAAAGTCGGATTTTCATGAGATTTCTTCATCCTCGTAGTGATAAGGAACTTTGACTTCGATCTGGGCCCCGTGACCTGGGACGGATGAGATGACACAGGTGCCGTTGAGCAGTGCGGCACGTTCCTGCATCCCGATCAGGCCAAGCGGCAGACGACCTTTCGTATTGCGCACATCTTCCTTCGGATTAAATCCCCTGCCATCATCGCGTACACACAGACGAATGCCCTTCATCTCAAAACTTAACTGGATGCTTACCTGCCTGGCATTGGCATGCTTGATAATATTATTGAGTGTTTCCTGTGCAATGCGAAATAAGGCAATTTTGATGGATGAATCGACGTCCTGCTCTGGCCCGTTCGTCTCAACCTTAATTTCCAGACCACTGCGTTCCTGGATGACCCCAGCATACCAACGAAGCGCCGCCGGAAGCCCGAGATCATCGATATGCGACGGGCGCAAATCAGCGATGAGACGCTGGAGTTCGGTAAGGGAATTGGCCGACATGGACTCCAGGTTGCGCAAGGTATGGGTGGCTTGCTCTACATCACCGCGGCGAATGGTGTTGGAAAGACCACGCAGACCCAGCCCAATGGCTGTGAGGGCCTGTCCAGTTTCATCATGTAAATCACGAGCAATCCGCTGACGCTCAGCCTCTTGGGCTGCAACAACCTGACGGAACAATTCGCCACGCCGGGCCTCACGCTCTTGGGATTCCTTTAGCTGGGCGGCTTGCAGAGCAGCAATATGGTTATCCATCTCCACCTGAAAAGCCCGTAAGAAACGGATCACAAACAGCGATGCGGTGATAGCGGCTATCGCGCGAAAAAGCTGAATGGGAATACCGAAGATCTCTAAAAAAGAGGCTTCGTTAAAGTATGGTGATAACAACAAAGTGGTCTTAATACCAAAGAGCTGCCCTACAACGCCATACCATCCAAAAGCAACCGCCGCCCAGAGGGCATCCTGACCAAAGGAGATCAAACCAGATTGGCGGAAGGCTCTTTGTTGATAAATAAGCCCGGCGGAGGCGATCAGGGAGGCGGGAATGGCAAGCGAATAACGTGACCAGACATTCGCAAGCAACCAGATATCGTCGAGCGGGTAGGTGTTACGAATATTGAAGAGGCCAAATATCCATATAGTCACCAACCCTAGAGGCGCCAAAAGCGCCATGCGAAAGGCAAATTCATCACGCGCAAGCAAATAACTGCCAAAGGCGCACAAAGAAAGAAAGGAGAACGCCAGGATTGAAAGGCGTATTCCCAACATAATCGGGGTTTCAAGCGAGATCCCGATGGAAGGCGCAAGCTTGTCAAACATTTCGATCCACTCATAAATGGCATGGATCAAACCAAAAGCGGCTAACGGTCGAAGACCCCGGCGCAGGCGTGTATCAGATGAACGTCCGCCCTCAAACGCCACCAGCAAGCCCATACTAAAAAAGGCCAGCCCATAGAAAAAATAGATCAGGATGAATAAATATTCTTTTCCGAAGGATCCTGCAGACATGATCGTTTTTCCAGGCCAGTCTTTTTTAGGTATATCCCGATCCCTAACTCAGGAGCGGACGATGGATTTAAGCCTCGCCGCGCCTGATGCGGGCACCACAAGCCCGGCAGAAGCGATCGCCTGGCTGGGCGCGTTTTCCACACTGGGAACAATGCACCTGGCCACTGCTTTCGTCTTTTTCGACTTCGTCACTGCGCTGAACATGGCGTTTGCGTGATTTGGTTGCAGCGCGATTTTCACGGCTTGATGCAAAATAGATCCAACCCGCTACCAGCAACAAGGCAAGACCCAACCCACCGAGCGCCCACGGCAAATAAGTTGTCCAGGTGGATTGGCCCGGAACAGCTTGATCAAGGGGTGTGCTGGGCTGCAGTTTTAGGAAGGTGGTACTGGGCGAATCTGTAGCGCGTTGATACTTAATCGCAAAAGTCAGTTGTTGATCCTGCTTAACCGAAACTTGCTTTAACTCGCTCAACTGCAAGCCTTCTTCATCCAGACCCCCACTGGTAAGTGCAGGATCAATCACCGGATTGGAAGACTCTAATGGCTGGCGAAACTCAAACCTGAACTTGTCAACGCTGTAATCACCAAGCCACTGGTATGTGTACTCGCGCTGATTGCCGTTCTTCTTCATGGTCAGGTCATAATACTCGAGTTGGATAAATAACCCGGTCGCCGTTATGGAAACACGGTCGTAATCTGTACCGGTTGTAAATTTGTATGCCACACTCTGATCTGAAACAGTGGTCGGCCCATCACCAACCGCCACCGCATAAGCCTTGCCAACTCCAGCCGGCAGGCGCAAAGTAACCTGGGCTGGCAGAGGTGTGTTTGGTAAAAGCGCAATCTTGTAAATCACAAGGACAGACGGTTTGTCATATTCGGGCCGAATGCTTACGTCCACAGAATCAAATCCGATGGCACTCTGTGCCTTCACTGGCGCAGGAGCCAGGATTAACGCTAACATCAATAAAACAAGCAACCATTTACGCATGAAATACCTCCAGAAGGGAAAATGCATTAAGCATATTACCATAGGGTTCCGGTCTTTGCACGAGAAAAAAGGGCCCGATTCCCCCACCAAATAGCACATAAACCACTGCTTTAACATTCTTGGGACGATCCCCCGCAGAAGCTGGAACCTTTACAGGTAAAGTTAACCTGGGTTTAGTGCGCTAATTAACTGCCACATGGTCCAATTAACAGGCGCAGAGACACCCCGCGATTGTCCTGCGCGAACGACTGCCCCACAAATGGCATCGATCTCAGTGGGGGCGCCACGTTTTACATCTTGAAACATCGATGAGCGATTGGCGGCAGTGCGACGCGCTACGTCCTCCACAACTGAAACTGGGTTGCTAAAAGGCAGACAAATGCCGAGCGCCGAAGCCACATTTGCGGTCTCACGAGCCAATGCATCCATGACAAGACGAGCAGCAGGCTTTTCGAGCAGGGCCCCATTTGGCACCGATAGTAAAGCTGTAAGCGGGTTAATAGCTGTATTGATCACTAATTTCCCCCATACCAACATATTGGCATCAGAGACAATTTCCACATTTAACTGGGCGGCACGCAACAACTGATAGAGTGAGTTAATGGCAGGATGCGCCTCCAATGAGATAAGCCCATCACCACCCATGCGCGCCAATCCCGGACCGAGCAAGGTGGCCCCGGTGGTGGTGACGCCCAACGCCACGCGCCCGCCACCAAGCTGCTGTGAAAGATATTCGCGATTACCCAGTCCATTCTGCAAGGTGACAACGAGGGCTTGCTCCGGCAGGTATCTCTGAAGTTGATCCGCCACGCGTGCCGTTTGCCAGGATTTGACCAACACCAGCACCAGGTCTGCATGCCCGCATATCGATGCGTCGCTGCTAGCAAGAACGGGGGCAGTCAATATACTACCATCAGCCATCAACAGCCGAGCGCCACTGCGGTTGAATGCTTCAATGGCATTTTGCCATGTGCCCAGGATACTTACACTTGCGCCAGAAGCGGCCAACCGCGCCGCGAAAAAAGTCGAAAGTGCGCCAGTTCCTACGATGAGAATATTTTTCATAGCGGGCCTTTTCACACCGGGTTAAGTTCGTGCCCAGTTTGGGCAAGAAACTCAAGCCACTCATCTGCTTCCATCATAATGGTATGCTCAGCAGCCGGAAACTGAAGAGACTGCACATCAGCAATATACGCGCGAAAGCTTTTGTGCATTTCATCATGCAAATTGGCATATTGTTTGACAAAGCGAGGGGAGAAACGCTCAAACAACCCGAGCAGATCGTGTGTCACTAACACCTGGCCGTCACAACCCGCACCAGCCCCAATTCCAATGGTTGGGATCGAAATGTGCCGGGTAATATATTCCGCCAGTTGAGCAGGCAAAGACTCAAGCACAATACTAAAGCAGCCGGCTTGTTCAAGCAAATGAGCATCTTCCAACAAGCGGGCAGCGGCGACGGCGGTTTTACCCTGGGCGCGGAATCCGCCAAGTTGGTGGACCGACTGCGGCGTCAGACCGAGATGACCCATAACCGGAATACCTGCTTCGACAATGGCGCGAATGGCTGCAGCGCGCTCGCGACCACCTTCCAGCTTGACGGCATCCATGCCGCCATTTTGTAAAAAACGTCCGGCATTGCGGACGGCATCCTCAACGGAAACCTGGTACGACATAAACGGCATATCGCCCACCAATAGGGCATTTTTGGCCCCGCGGGCAACGGCGCGGCTGTGGTGCAGCATATCTTCCATCGTGACGGGCAGGGTGTTTTCGTAACCAAGCACCACCATCCCAAGCGAATCACCCACAAGGATCGAATCGACACCGGCCTGATCCAATGCCAGGGCGGTCGGGTAATCATAGCCAGTCAACATGCTAATCGGCTCACCACGCTGCTTTTTCTGGCGGAATGTAAGCGTGGTTACTTTTTTACGAAGTGGAGAAACGGGGTAAACACTAACGGTTGACATGGTACCCTCCGGGTAAATGGTAGAGTCCGTTCCGACAAAAACCCCTGCGCCGGACGTTTGAATTTGGGATACGAGTAAATTTCATCAATACAACTGCCGTCACGTTCTATAAGGATACGTGCGGCAAAATAATTATACGTCAAACCATGCGTACAAACACATTGAAAATCGCAAATCCAAAATCAAAATCCGATCATGCTCATTTTAGGCAGAATAACGTTATACTTAAAAAGAGATGCTCACCGCTATTCCAATTTGGGCTGCGGGTATTATAATATTTTGAGTATCCCTGTTCCAGGCATGAATTAACTGTTTTGCAAGAAGTGTATGCTGTGACAATCCCGATATCTGTTTGGGATGGAAAACTTATACAAGGAGAAGCCGATGAGAAGAATGTTTGGGTTTTTGATCGGGGTTTTTGTGGGTTGGTTGGTTGGATCAACCATTGCTCTGCTGTTGGCGCCTGAATCTGGCGAAAAATTGCGCGGTCAACTGCGCTCACGCTCGGGCAATTTCATGGGCGAGGTAAAATCCGCCGCCGATGCCCGCCGCAAGCAGTTGGAAGACCAGTTGGCAACCATGCGCACGCCGCGCAGCGCCAGCAGAGTGGATTAACGCTTCAACCCTGTGCAGGACAGTCAAGGCATAAGGTAAAGTATCCCGGTTTCTGCACAGGATGGTTCTTGCCTTGCACTTGCCGGGCAAATTACAAATACCATTCTATGGCTCGCGCCAGCTTGTCTCCAAATTCACCCGGGACGCTTTTTTCGATCAACAGGTCTGTCGCATGGTGGAAGCGCAAAAAATCGCACATCGCCCCGGCCACGTCAGCCACCAACTGTTCATCAGGTTGGATGCCCGGCTCAAGGTAAAGCGCCTTGATGCGCAGCAGACCAGTCTTGCGCTCCAGCTTGGGATCGAAGCGCCCGACCAGGCGATCTTTGTGCAGAATGGGTAAACAGAAATAGCCGTAAACACGTTTTGCTGCCGGGTAATAGGCTTCGAGGCGCTGGCGGAATCCCCAGAAGGCCTCGTCGCGCCCCTGGGCCCACCACAAATTGTCGAAAGGGTTGATGAATGTGGTACGCTGAGGACTTAACGCGTTGGCAGCCGCCTTTTCCAACCAGGGCAGGTTGTCAGAATGAATCAGCAGCGTTGTAACGCCGTTCAATGTCTCCCCCTGTACCTCTAATAGTGCTCCTTCTTTAATAAGCGCTGCGATCAGTGGGCGGGCCTTGGTCAGCTTCATCCAGGTATAATCGGCAGAATTGCGCGGCAAGCTAATTCCCAACGCCCGCGCACCGCATTCCAGCCACGTGCGATCGCGTTCGATCATGGTAGGCTCAGTTGTATCAACCCAGGTGGGTAGCACGCGTTCTGTCAAATCGTAGACACGCTGAAACTTAAGACGTTTTGAGATCATCAATTGGCCAAAGCTGTAAAGATGCTCAAGGGCCATCTTTTCCGGGCGCCAGTTCCACCACGTGCCGTGTTTGAGTTTTTCACCTTCGATGCTGCTGGCGCGTAGTTCACCCTCACTGCGGATGCGCTCCAGAATTTCCTGCATTAACACCAAATTACCTGGCTGGCTGGCCCATTCCGTGTACCAGCGGTGACCATTCTCACGCAGGTGACGCTGGAGCGGTATCTGGTATCGATATTCGCGCAACGACACAAAACACGCCGCATGGTACCAGCCTTCGAAAACAAGCCGGATGAGCGGATCATTGGCCAAACCATCAAAAAGAACCGGATCATAACTGCCCAGTCTGGACCACAACGTGACATAATGTGCCCGGGCAACCATCTGGAGCGTATCAATCTGTACAGCGCCGAGACGTTCAACCATTCCAAAAATGGCATCCTGCCCAGGTGGAGTCTGCCCGATGTTGGCCTGGTCAAGACCGGTGGCATGCAAGGCCAACGCCCGTAAAGCAGAGAGCGGGTAAATGGTCATCTAGCCGCCGCTGGAATCAGACTGATTTGATCGAAAACACCGTCCAGCAGCGCCAGGAATTCCTGTGGATCTTCACGCGTGATAATGTGGGTGCGCACGGCGCGCGGCAGCTGCTGCAGCTTCAAATACTGCATGGCGTGCTTGCGGAATAAGATCATGCCCTTGCGTGAGCCATAAAAGGCCATGTGACGATCCAGATGCTGGCGCACCATATTGTGCACCATCTCAGAGCTGACCTGCTCGCGGTCCAGCCGGGAAAAAATCCACGGGTTGCCAATCGCGGCTCGCCCAATCATAACGGCATCGCAACCAGTATATGCTTTCATCCGGTCGATATCGGCCGCTACTTTGACATCACCATTACCAATAACCGGGATCTTGACCGCGGCTTTGACCTCAGCAATGGCATCCCAATCCGCCATACCACTGTAGCCCTGCTCCTTGGTGCGCCCATGGATCGCGATCAGTGCACCGCCGTTTTCTTCAATAATGCGGGCAACCAGTTTGTAGGTACGGCAGGTTTCCCACCCCAGACGAATCTTGCCAGTGACAGGCACATCCAACGCAGCACTGAGCCGGTGGAAAATGCGCGCGATCTTCAACGGTGTGCGCATCAGGCCTACCCCAGCACCGTTGTGAACCACCTTGCGTGCCGGGCAGCCCATATTGATATCGATGATGTCTGGGGTTTTATCCTGGACTCTCAGCGCTGCCTGGAGCAGTTCATCGACATCATCCCCATAGATCTGGAAAACCATCGGGCGTTCAGCCTGCTCATATGTCAGACGGGCAGCCATGTGTTTATACGCCTCGACGATATGCTGGGCACGCACAAATTCGGTATAGCTCATGGCTGAACCGAGCGCACGACACAGCGAGCGGAAAGGCCAATCGGAAAAGCCATCCATTGGTGCCAGGATGGCATCACCATAAACAGGAATTTTACCCACATGGAAAGCAGGGGAGCGGGTTTCAGGTACAGATGTCATTTAATCATTCCACCCAGCCAGGTTTCTATTTTTTCAGGCGTTCAAAATAATGCTGGCGGAATTTGGCCACCTTGGGCGCCACCACCGCGCGGCAGTATGGTTGACCGGCATTGTTTGCAAAGTATTCCTGATGATAATCCTCGGCCATGTAAAAAGCCTCAAATTTTTTGATTTCAGTGACGATCGGGTCAGGCCATAGTTTTTGGGCTGCCAGATCACGAATTACTTCATCAACAACAGCTTTTTGCTCATCGCTGTGATAAAAGATAGCCGAGCGGTAAGATGTGCCGACATCATTGCCCTGCCGGTTCAGCGTGGTGGGATCATGAACGGAGAAGAAGATATTCAGCAAGTCACGGTAGCTGATCAAGGCCGGGTTGAAACTGATATGCACGACTTCAGCATGACCGGTGGCTTCGGAACACACCTGACGATAAGTAGGGTTGGGGATGTGCCCGCCAGAGTAACCGGATTCAACCGTTTCAACACCCGTTAATTGGTCAAAAACAGCTTCCATGCACCAAAAGCACCCGCCTGCCAACGTTGCGATATCTTTTTTGGGTTCCATAAACAATTTCCTTTCGCCAATAAAAGATTAAATAAACAGGGGCGCGGCAACCGCGCCCCTGAAAAAAATTAACTATATGCTTGGTTCAGGCGCAGATTCCGGGACAGTTTCTGGCGCTGCCACCAGCGCGCCTTCGGGTAGATTGGCGCGCGTCAGTATGACTTCGCCTTCCGGGTTGACTTCCACCTGAATATGATCACCATCCACAAAGGCACCAGACAGCAAACTGTCTGAAAGTTGATCTTCCACCTTGAGCTGAATGACACGGCGCAGCGGGCGAGCGCCCATATCAGGGTCGTAACCCTGTGTGCCCAGCAGCGAAAGCGCCTCGGGGGATGCCTCGATGGTGATACGGTGTTCGACCAACCGCAGCGAAACCTTGGCCAGTTCCAGCTTGACAATCTCCTGGATGTTTTCCCGGCTCAGCGAGCGGAACACGATGACGTTATCGACGCGATTGATAAACTCGGGCCGGAAGGCACGTTTTAGCGTTTCGGTCAACTTCTTACGCATGTCTTCATAGGACAGGTGGTCCTCGGTGACTTCATCCCGTTTGAGGGCGAAACCGAGCGAGGCCTGCTTCTTGATCATGTCTGCGCCGACATTGGATGTCATCACGATGATGGCGTTGCGGAAATCCACCTTGCGGCCGCGCGCATCAGAGAGATGACCTTCTTCCATGATCTGAAGCAGCATGTTATGAACTTCAGGATGAGCCTTTTCGATCTCATCAAAGACAACGATCGAATACGGGCGACGGCGCAGAGCCTCGGTAAGTTGACCGGCGTCATCATAACCAACGTATCCGGGAGGCGCACCCACCAGACGGGCAGCGGTATGGCGTTCCATGAACTCGGACATATCGAGTTGGATGGCGGCATCTTCGCTGCCGAACATGAACTTGGCCAATGTCTTGGTCAACTCGGTCTTGCCAACCCCGGTTGGACCCAGGAAAATAAATGAACCGATCGGGCGGCGCGGATCCTTGAGACCGGCGCGCGCGCGGCGCACAGCGCGAGAAATGGCCTCGATGGCCTCTTCCTGTCCGACAATCGAACCCTTCAGTTCATCTTCCATGTGCAGCAGGCGCTCAGATTCTTCCTGGGCAATCTGCATCAACGGCACGCCGGTCCACATTGAGATGACCTCGGCGATGTCTTCAGCGGTGACGACCGGGCTGTTGGCGCGGTCCCAAGCGGTGCGCATGCGTTCTAATTGGTTTTCGATACCGATCTCCTGATCCTGCCAGGAGCGCACCTCATCGACATTGCCTTCTTCCTGAGCCAGCGAACGGTTCTGACGCACTTCACGCAGCTTAGTGAACAGGTCTTTAGCCTGCTTGGCGGCTGGCGATTTGTACATGCGCACGCGGGAGGATGATTCGTCGATCAGGTCAATAGCCTTATCCGGCAGGAAACGCTCGGTGACATAGCGGGCCGAAAGATGGGTCGCTGCTTCCAGCGCTTCATCAGAGATGACCAGTTTGTGATGTTCTTCGTAGGCTGAGCGAATACCCTTCAGAATCTGGATGGTCTCTTCTTCAGAGGGTTCATCCACCTGGACGGGCTGAAAGCGCCGTTCGAGCGCCGCATCCGATTCGATATGCTTGCGATATTCATCCAGTGTGGTCGCGCCGATCACCTGCAGCTCGCCTCGTGAAAGCGCTGGCTTCAGAATATTGGCAGCATCGACGGACGAACCGGCAGCACCAGCGCCTACCAACATGTGGACTTCATCAATAAAAAGAATCGAACCCGATTGCTTGAGTTCATCGATAACGCGTTTGAGGCGTTCTTCAAACTGACCGCGGTACATAGTGCCCGCCACAAGCGAGCCAACATCCAACTGCAGCACGCGTTTGTTCATCAGCGGCGCAGGCACATCGCCTTCAGTAATGCGCTGGGCCAGGCCTTCGACAATGGCGGTCTTGCCAACGCCCGGCTCGCCGATCAGAGCGGGATTATTCTTGGTGCGGCGCGCCAGGATCTGAATGACGCGCTCGATTTCCATCTGGCGCCCGATGACAGGGTCTAACTTACCCTGCTCAGCCTTGGTAGTCAGATCGGTGGCGAGTTGGTCAACCATCGGCGTCTTGCCACCCTTCTCGGTCTTTTGCTGATCAGCGCCCTTCTGAGCGCCAACGGGAGCAGCGGGCGGGTTGCCGGTGGATGATTCCTGCAAGACCCGGCGGGTCTGACGGCGGATTTCGTCCGGTGTCACACCCAGGCGTCGCAGGGTTTCGATGGCAGTGCCATCGGTGCGCACCAGCGCCAGCAACAAATGTTCTGTGCCGATATAATGATGCCCCAGGCGGCGAGCTTCATCCACCGCAAATTCCAGCACCTGTTGGGTATCGTTGGAAAGTTCAATTTTCCCGCCAGGCGGGTTCTTGCCTTCACCGGTCAGGCGGGTGACCATCTCGCGCACGCGCTCCAGCTCCATACCCATTTCACGCAAAACGCGCCCGGCTACGCCGCCATCTTCCTCGATCAGGCCAATTAATAAATGCTCAGTACCAATGGATACTTGATGGGCGCGTTCAGCCTCCTGATGCGCCAGACTTAATACTCTCCGTGCCCGCTGTGTAAAGCGTTCCATGCCAGCCATAATATTCTCCTCAGCCAGGGCGAAATGTCCTGGTATTCCAATCAGACCAGATAGGTCGATTTTGATTTTACCAAAAAAGAGACGGGAAACCGTATATGAAAATGATTAGAGTTTGACAGTTTTCCTCAGTTTCACTTAAGATGCTGAACGGTCATCTGATCAACTGCTTTTGGCCAGCAGCGCCTGTAATTCTGCTTCAATGGCTGTTCGCACACGAATAGCAACCGGTGCATTAAGATGGCGACGCAGCGATGCCTCGCTTTTACCGTTATCATAATAGTCGCGAAATACCTGCAAAATGGAAAGGGGCTCACCCTGGTATTTCTCCAATTTTACCTGCTCATCCGTCTGAACGGTGCCAGGCTGGATCACGCGGCAATAGCAGCCAGGGCGTTCAGCCTGGCGATAGCGCTTGACAAAACCCGGGTCACCCATCCGCGCAGCCAGTGTGGCGCAAGGGATACGCGGTGCACTTACTTCCAGAATCACGCTGGCAAGATGCAGCCGGTCGCCGATCGTAAAAACGGCGCTCTCGAAATCACTGATAGTGAGATTTTCGCCAAACGTGCCTGGGGCCAGTTTATAACCCAATTCCTGCGCCCACCAATCATAATCGGACGCGCCATAGATGTAGATGGCCTGATCTGGCCCACCATGATGCCGGGTGCTGGCAATATAATCTGCCTGCATCCCAAGTGTTGTAACCTGAACGGATGCCGTGACGGGGAGTTTGTATATACCAGTTTCTTCAAGCTTGCTGCCAATCTGCTGTGTGCGATTCTGACCGATGTTTACACTGACAATCTGCATGGATTCTCTACCTTTCAAGAAAGCGTTTTGACCTGATTGTACCCCCTTCGTTCACAAACGCAAAATATCATCACTGCCAAACCAAAATAAAGCACTCATATCATTGGGCGTGCCGGTCTCATGGCTATCCCAATTTCGCAGAAAATGGCGTTTGAGCATGGGAAATTAATACCTGCCCTTGATAAATTCCATACTCTTAAAGAAAGGCGGCAAAGTGAATTAAAGTACAAAATTGATATTTTCCGAATACTGCCTATAATCAAATCAATCATAAGCAAGGAGAAAAAGATGAAAAAAGTTCAATATGCCAGGCGCGGCCCGGTGCCGCAGGATGTTGTAGAAGTTGTCGACTTTCAACTACCACCGCTCCAGGCCGGACAGGCGCTGGTGCAGGTTTTTGCATCCCCCATCAATCCATCCGATGTATTGACGCTGACAGGGCAGTATGGCATGCTGCCGCCCCTGCCAGCAGTAGGAGGCAATGAAGGAGTTGGTTATGTGGCCGAAATCGGTGAGAACGTCACAAACCTACGCGTGGGACAGGCCGTCCTGCTTCCGATCGGTTCCGGCACATGGACAAGCCACTTGATCGCAGATGCCAGCCGTTTGATCGTTTTACCTGTTGGCGCTGATATGCGCCAAATGGCGATGCTATCGATCAACCCACCGACCGCATCGCTGATGTTAAGTGAATTTATTAACCTTCAAGCTGGCGAATGGGTGATCCAAAACGCAGCAAACTCGGCAGTTGGAGGCTATCTGATTCAGATCGCCAGGATGCGCGGTCTAAAAACCGTCAATGTTATTCGCCGGTCCTCTGCACAGATGACAGTTATTGAAAACGGCGCTGATGTGGTGCTGGTGGACGGGGATGATCTTCCCAGGCGTGTAAAAGAAGTCACTGGGCGTTCAAAAATACGACTGGGCATCGATGCGGTAGGCGGTGAAGCCACCAACAGGTTGAGCAAATGTCTGGCGGAAGGGGCCACACTGGTCAATTACGGCGCGATGAGCGGGGAGCCAGGCTTAATTCCGGCGGGAACATTGATCTTCCGAGATATCATCATGCGAGGCTTTTGGCTGGCGCGCTGGTTTCGACAGGTCAATTCACAGCGACAGATGGAAGTATTTGGGGAACTGGCAGCGATGATTTCAACGGGAGCATTGAAAGCAAATATTGAAGCAAGCTATAAAATTGAGCAAGCCAGGGAAGCGATCACTGCGGCGGCAGCAGGTGAGCGGAATGGGAAAATCCTTCTCGAACCATAATGGAGACTCGAATGCGCCCGCGTTGCCAATACAAAGTGACCCATAAACCGTGGAAAGGCGTTTTGCATCCAACTCGTTAGACCAATAGCGAACTATTTTCCACGATACAGAATTTCGACCAGCGCGCAGTTGTTAGCGCGCCTTGTAGGTCTCTACCAAAATCAGGCGGTCACGGGCCTTAAAGTTTTCAAAAAGCGGATCGGCCAACTCAAAAGCCTGGACGTCTACGCCCTGTTTACAGGGCGTTGCTAACCAGCCCGGTGGTAAATCACCGGGCAAAGCGACACAACCACACAAACTTCTGAAGTTTTGTGTTTCAGTAAATTAATTCCCCATGCTCATCCAAATATCCAAAACGTTTCATCACTGCAGCGTGATCGATGATCAATTTCTGCGCCAGTTCAGGCGTCAATTCCTCGCGCCACGAACCAACCTGTCCCTTGCGAAAGAATGAATCCGACCCGGGCAGCTTCTCGCCGAAGCCATGTTCAACCTCCTGCTTCTGCGCATCAGCAAATTGTGAAAAACGCACGGCTTTTTCAATACGCCTCGGGTCATTTTCCAGCCCGCAAAAGCGAATCACATCGCGGAAACCCGCCAACGTATCGGCCTTCAGGTCTTCATAGCGCACCACCAACACGCGCAGACCGGGTTCATCCACCCAACTGGTGACGTGCCCCCCCCAGGTCAATAGTTTTTGGCGCAGCTGGTTGTGCAGGCGTTGCGGCTTATCCACAAAAGCAAAATCCGCTTCGCCCATCTTGCGCACAATCCGATCCACCGTAGAGGCACTGTAATGAGCAAACGAGACGGCCACATCCAGCGGATTGCGCAGCAGGTAGATCACACCGGCGGTGGCCGCTTTGGAAATGAGCGGGTAACCGTAGGGGGTGTAAGTAAAAGCATCGTGAACCTTGAGAAAAAGCGGCTCTTTAGCATGCTCCGACATCTGCTCATAAACAAAGGGCCGGTAGCGTTCGATCTCATCATGAGTTAGGTCGGAAGCCTCGAGGCCGACATTATCATCGAAGGCTTCTCGTGCGCTGGCGATCGGCCCGCCATCCAGGCTGTTGATGTCGGCGGGGTCTTGTGCATCCCGTAGATAATTAGTGAGCAAGATGCGCATCCAGGTGTTGCCAGATTTTGGGTAGGAAGCCAACCAATAGATGTTACCCATGTCACACCTCCGCCAGGTCTTGTTCAATCCGATCAGCCAACTCGGTAAGGCGGAATGGATGCGACGGACGTGTGACTCGCGTGACACCGCTCTGTTTGGCAACCGCAGCCGCAAGCCCAAAGTGTGGGGCGCGCATCTCCAACCCATCCAGAAACTGCTGGCGATATGTATTGTGCAGAACAATGCTGAAGGTGTGAATACGCGGCATCGGATCCAGTTTGATTTCATCCCTGTTTGCGGATGTCAGCAAATAGATGCGGCGCAAAGATGCGGGCTGATCCCAGAATGAATCGGTCGCCTGGCGTTCGTATTTTTCCATTGTGGGACGGGTACGCTCCATGATGCTGATGTCCTGCTCCAACTTATGGGCGGCATCGCTCCACAAGCGTGTGCGCGGGTAACCTGGCAAAACGAGTGGAAGACCATCCGAGTCCAGCGTCACCGCACAGACATCATCAACCATCATCTTGTAGCCACGCCGCATCAACTCGCCCAAAATGGTACTCTTGCCGCAACCCGAATGACCAGTGAACAACACCGCGCCCTGCCCGGTATGAATTGCCCCGGCGTGGATCACCAACAATCCGCGTTGGTGCAGGAGCGCCCCAATACACGAGCCGAGCAAAAAGACACGCATATCGCTTTCCAGGCTGTTCACGGCCGGCTCAACGATAATCTCGCTCCCGTTTTGAACCAGGTAACGCGCCACATCGTTCAAGCTCAGAAGGAACTGATTGGCAGTGGCCTGATACAGCACACCTTTACCGGTCACATTTTCGAGCGCGGCAGGTACAACCCCGTGACGGATATTCACATCCGGTACACCTGGGTTATCATCTTGAGTGAATTCAGGGATGGGAAAATCGGATTGAATGTTGAGTTGGTAGGCTTTGTAGTGATGCATAGTTTTAGAATTGTCCTATGAGATTAACTTGACATTAACCAATCACGCAGTTCGATGATTTGATTGACATTCTGGGCTATTGATCGCGTTTGCGGGTCTCCGCGCCCCAGATGCCATAAAGAAACGCCATAATGCACGATTAATTCGGTCCAGCGTACGGGATAATAAAAATAGATGCGCCAGGCGGTGGCTGAGACAGGATACTTGAGGGCCATTATTTCACGCGCAGGCAGCAGACGCTCTCGAATCAAAGCCAGTTTGCTTCCCAAATCCATTGATCCTGACAATCGGGCCAGGTGGCTCGATTCATGCATGGCGATTGGCGTGCTGCCCCGTTCTGCAAGGATTTGCTGCCGGGCTAACGCCAGGTAATTCTCATTGAAGTTCTCTGGCTGTAGGGATTGAAGCCAATCTAGTGGCACACCCGCACACAGCAGATCATGCGCCAGTTGCAAAACCACATATAGTGCGCGAACCGCTCCCCATTGCCGGGCGCGTTCGCCTACTACCTGCCAATCGAGATTCGCTCCGAAACGGCGCAAGACTTCGCCAACATCGCACAACATCCGCAGACGCATTTCGTAGTCATCGTGCAGATCATACGCGTGCAAAACAACATGCAGGCAGAGGTGCAACAACAAATCTTCCGGAGAGAGTGCAAAGGCGGAAGCCTGTGCCAGTGATATGTGCTGCGCCCTGCTCCACAATCCATCCACATCTATACGAAGGGGAAGGCTTTCATCAAAAATCGTCCAGTGAATTTCTACCCGAAACCTGCTTCCCGGCCGTTTGTAGGAAAAGTGATGAATATCCGGTATTACCACGCGATTGGTGTCATCGGACATATAACCGCAGGCCAGGAGTACCTGTTCAACGCTCAGCAAATCCTTTTTTGCCACCAGTAAGTCAATATCCCTCATCGTCCGAAGCCCGATCTGATCGTAAACGGCCTGTGCCAAATAAGCGCCTTTGAGAACAATGACCGCAATGTCCTTATCCTGGAAAAGTCCCAGAAGATTGTTTAACTCCAGATAGAGGCTCATTATTTGCAGAGTGTTCTTGCGTTGTTCGCGCATTAATTCCTGGGTCAGGTCATCAGGCAGTGTCACATTTAATTGTTGAAGGCGGTAATTAAGCAGGGCAACAAGATTATGCGATTGCGCCAGGGCCACAACCTGATGATATTCATCTGCCAACACGCGCGCGAGTCGCTCTTTAGTAACACTTCCATTCTCGTAGCTGAGGCAGGTTAGAAGTATGCTGGTCGCATCTACAAGCATTGGCTGCTGCACTTGATTCATTGCCCGAATATCCCTACAGTTCCAAACTGGCGATGCCCCGCACCGCCAGTAACGTAGAGGGGCCCGCACCGCAGCCAGGCATGCGCCTCCAATTCGGTGCGCGCTTTAAAAGCTGCGCCCAAGTAAAGCGTACTGGGGATATCCTTGCGACGCAAAAGAGTTTTAGCGGCGATGGCCTGCGGAAAACAGTTACTCTTCCAGGGTGTATAACAGCTGGCGGTCTGCACTGCCCAGGCGATACGGCGCGCCTCAGCCAGGTGCTCCGCTGTTTCTTCGGCAGGCGTCTCGAAACCGGAGGTACCCAACGATTTAACGATGACATGGAATGTTATGGTGTTAATCCTCAGGCGCGCCATTCCCAGAAGGATATATGCTTCAATAAAGAGCCATTGATCCCGCCACGAACGGGTAATGAAATGACGCGCACGTTCCATGAAAGATTTCGAGACCGGAGCAGGGTTCATACAAATTCCTTTATAGAGCAGGGTGTAAGTTACAACGCTTTTGGGGTGACAAAAGCCAACCAACGACCGTTCCCAGCATTCCTTTGTGCCCGCAAACGGCTGCGCTCGATCTCTGACAGATTGTCATCCGCCACCCGGGCAACCTGCTCGGCATCCAATGCCGCTTGTAATTGGGCAACATCCACATAGGGATTATCCTTTCGCGCCGAAAGTTCCGTCCTTAGTTGCTCTTCGGCTGCTTTGTGTATGCTTACCGATCCCCGAATCATAGCAGGATCTTCCTTCACTTTTTGCCAACGCAGATGATCGGGTAGAATTCCTTGCATGGCGGTGCGATAGAGGTAACGCTTCCAGCCGTTCTTGAAAAAGAGATAATCTGGAATACTCAGGGCAAACTCCACGATGCGCCGGTCAAGCAGGGGAAAAACGTAACTGATGCCAAGCGTAGCACCGTGACTCGCCCAGGATTCCATGCGATAACTGAGGTGACCATAATTTAATAAAGCGATCTGAGTGTTCCTTACGCCAGGAAGCTTATGCGCATCTGTCGTGGGCATTGACTTTACACCCAACAGGGATGCGGCAAATTCAGGACGCAGATAACCCGACAGAGGCGGCGGAGGTGGGTAATCCTTGGGCCGAAGACGTTTCAAGATGGGAATCGGCAGCAACGGGAGCAGGCCATCGAAAATCCATTGTCTCCAAACCACGCCGCCATGCAATTGGACACGCAAGCTAATCTCACGCTGCAAGGTCAACCAGCGCCCGCGCATCAGCAGATCGGGAAAGTAACCACGTCCGTTGAAGGTCACAAGCTCGTCGCCACCCCAACCTGAGAGCAGGGTGCGAATTCCCAAGTGCGCGGCTTCTTCACTGGCAGCCAGTTCAGCTAGCAGGGTAGTAGTAGGCTGCAGGGTGATATCGCGGCGAGCGTGGGCCAGAACGTGGTCCGGGCGAAGATTTGTATAACAAACGGTCATGCCCTCGGCGGCGCGTACCTCCTCCACCAGTTTGCGCTCATCATTTGGGAGCAAATCCGCTGGATCGTTGGGCAAGGGCGGAGCCCACGAGAAACCGGTAAACGAACGGGCCTCTTTTTGTAAAATGCGATGCGCCAGTACGGCGACACTTGTAGAATCCAGCCCGCCCGTAATGTGCGCGCCGATTGGGTAGGAACTCGCGACCCGGCAAGCCACAGCTTCGTGTAAGAGGGCGAGTAGTTCTTCCACGTAGTCGCTTTCGTGCGCATAGCGCCGTTCAGGAGTTTGACCCGGCTGCCAGTAAGACCAGAGTCTCAAACCGTTTTTGTCCAGCGTCAGAGCATGAGCAGGTGGAAGTTTTTCAATAGCCTGGTAATAAGTGTGCTCCGGGCGCACGACCTGGCGCACTGTCGTCTGCAAGGCAACAACGACAAATGGTAGGTCGAGTTCCATCGGCACATCAGGGTGGCTGGCCATCGCCAACAAGTCACTTGCAAAAACCATGCGGCCCGAAACGTGGTAATAATAAAAGGGCCGTGTGCCAATGAAGTCACGCGCGCAGAACAGCCGCGCATTGGCTTCGTCCCACAACGCAAAAGCGAAATCGCCCAATAAGTGAGAGGCGCAGTCTGTGCCCCACTTTTGGTAGGCGTGCAAAATCAGATCGGAATCATCAAGGGCAGCGCCTTCCGCGGCAGTCATCCCAAATGCGATGTACAGTTCACGGCGGTTGTCAAGACGCACATCTGCGATGATGGTGGGACCGCCATCAATTGGGAGCGCAGCGGAATGTTCGCCTCTGGAATGAATGCCAAAAACACCGCCCGACAATTCTCGCAGTAAGTGGGAATCCCAAGGGTAACTCCCGAGCGCCGCCATCATGCAGGCAACCTTCTGCTTTTCGGCATCAACCTGTTCGCGTGTATTAGCTGGATTAATACTGCCGTAGATCATCCGCATGACAATAATTCCTTGATTTTGCCCGTGGCCGTGCTAGCGATAGTCCCGGCTCCCGCACGGGGCACCGGCACTATCGCAGAACCGGGTACCATAGATTGAAGGCGGAAAAACCATTTGTATGACGGGATGGTCCCAGTTTCTGCATGGGATCGATTATTTTGAGGCAAATCCGTCCAGCACACGGATCAATTCATCGTTCAACATTTCGTTTACAAACGCCAGGGTTTCGCGTTCACAAGTTTCCTGGTCAACGTCATACTGGGTACGCAAGCGAACGCACACTGCAGCGATGGGGCAAGGCTCAACCAGTTGACTCCAAATTTCTTTAGCGGTTTCCGCCATGCCATAGTAGGAGCCGCGTTCGATATTCAACATAACCAATTCAGTCGCGCTTAGTTCCGATGTCATCAGATCAGTGCGGCGAGCGATGACGGTATCGAGGGTAATTGCTTCATTCATGCCAGGTTGCTCCACGATGCAAATGATCGAGTAATTTTTGTTGCGATATGACCACAGATTGACCATGCTGACCAGGAATACAAAAATGCGCATGAGAAAATCAAGAACATAAGCAATCCCATGCTCCGTGGCCGTGCTAGAACCGGCACTATCGCAGGAACCGGGAGTACAGGTTTATTTTTCCCGATTTTACATATAATTATAAAGTAGTAAAGCCGTCTTCGCAATGCAAGACGTTATCAACGTCACGGCTTTCTTAAAGTCACGACTTCAAATTCTTTATTCACAGATCACAGATTACGGCCCTGCGAAAACGGGCACTATCGCAGATTTTCAAGAGCATTTTAAGGTCAAAAGCAAGAAAATACTCAGGCATCACGGTAAAAGTACGTTTTGCATTGTGATGCAATGACTTTAAGAAAGTCCTGTTGTCAACGTGTCAGGAATGGATATCAAAAAAAGGATAAACATGCCAGCGCTCTTTTGGAGATGCATGGAAATTGTATTGTTTAACCCTTTAAACGCGGTTAAACTTTTAAGTAGATTGACCTAAAAGTATTGTGAGGCTGCTGCAGAGTTCTTCCATGCCCGCGCAGAACCGGGTACCAAGCGATCGCTACGGACTTTGCAAAAAAACAAGTTTTTTAGACAGGGAATAACACTATGAAAGCAATTGATGGAATACCAATCTGGGGCGATCCGATCGATGAATCTGCGCTTACGCAGATCAAGAACTGCGCACGCAGCGCAGATGCGGCAGCATTGATGGCTGACCACCATAAAGGCTATTCCGTCCCAATCGGCGGGGTGTTAGCTTACAGCGAACACATCAGCCCATCGGGAGTAGGTTTTGACATTGCATGCGGAAACAAGGCGGTTTTAACCAATATCCCGGCTGTCGATATATGCGAAAATATCGACAGGATCATGGATCAGATATGGGATACACTATCCTTTGGAATCGGGCAGCACAATAATACCCGCGTGGAGCATGCATTATTTGACGACCCCACCTGGAAACTACGGGCGATGGCTCCACTCAAACAGGTTGCGCGCGAACAACTTGGCACGATCGGCTCTGGAAACCATTATGTTGACCTGCTGGAAGATGAGCAGGGCCGTACCTGGATCGGTGTGCACTTTGGTTCGCGCGGGTTGGGACACAAAACAGCCAGCTATTTTTTGGAGGCTGGCGGAGCAAAGGACGGCATGGATGTGGATCCACTGCTGCTATCGGTGAGCTCAACCCTGGGGTCGGAATACCTGGCTTGTATGGAATTGGCCGGGCGTTACGCCTATGCCGGGCGAGACTGGGTCTGCGCCAAGGTGGCGCATTTGTTAGGAGCAAAAATTCTGGATGAAGTGCACAACCATCATAACTATGCCTGGCGCGAACGCCACAACGGGCAGGATTTGTGGGTCGTGCGCAAGGGCGCCACGCCAGCCTTCCCCGGGCAACGCGGATTTGTGGGCGGATCAATGGGTGACATCTCGGTGATCATCGAGGGTGTCGATTCGGAAGAGTCGAAAACAGCTCTGTATTCAACCGTTCACGGGGCTGGTCGTGTGATGAGCCGCACCGCCGCGCGTGGAAAAATCAATCGCAAGACCGGGCAGATCATCACCCCGGGGGCAATCTCGCGTGATATGATGATGACATGGGTGCGCGGACAGAATGTCGAATTACGCGGCGCAGGCACCGACGAAGCGCCACAATGCTACAAACGGCTTCCGCAGGTCTTAAAACACCATCAGGCCACTATCCGCATCCTGCACACACTCAAGCCGATCGGCGTCGCGATGGCCGGAGAACATGAGATCGACCCTTATAAAGACTGACAAATCCAGACCGTAAAACCACCTGAAACCTGTCAAAAAAAGATGAATCAAGGAGATTCCTATGCAACTAAAATGCTCGTTCTGTTCCATGCCATTTGCCCTCAATAACGAACAGGTCGCCGATGCAATTGAAATTTTCAAGAAAGACAGCCATGCACATTACGATGCGCACTGCCCCAAGTGCCGGCGCTCAACCAAGTTGGCAAAGAAGGCTTTTGAACTCAACCCGACTTACAAGAAAATGCTCGAAGCCTAGGTCATTTCCGTTATGACCATCACAGCGATCTACTTCGATCTGGGCGGTGTGATCGTACGCACCGGTGATAAAACATCGCGTGCTGCGCTGGCAGCCGAATTCGGCATGAGTTACTCTGAAATGGACAACTTCGTCTTCGGCAGCGCAACCGCCAGACAGGCATCAACCGGAAAAATAAGCGAAGAACAACATTGGCTGGATGTCGCCCGCCGTCTGAACAGACCGGAAAGCGAAATGCCGCGCATCCGCGCGGAGTTTTTCCGGGGCGATGGGATTGATTTTGACATTGTTGAAATGCTGCGCTCGCTGCGCAAAACCCACAAAACAGGGCTGATCAGCAATGCCTGGGATGATCTGCGCCGCTGGATTATCAGCCAAAAGTTTGACGATGCCTTTGATCACATGATCATCTCTGCCGAAGTGGGCATGGCAAAACCGGACCCACGCATCTACCATTATGCGCTGGAAAAACTTGGCGTGCAGGCCGAACAGGCCATTTTCGTTGACGATGTGGAGATTAATATCACTGCCTGCCAGGCGCTGGGGATGCACGGGATACTCTTCCGCACACCCGGACAGGCTATAGCAGAAATTAAACAATTATTACTGGCATAACCTGTCGCCATCCAAGCGTGCCCGAAGCCGTGCTAGCGATAGTCCCGGCTCCGGCACGGGGCACCGGCACTATCGCAGAACCGGGTACCATGGTTGAAATAAGCAGGAGCTAAAATGATGGATATCAAGAAAAACACCCTTATCCGCGATCTGGGCAACGGATTGGTTTTGCGCTGCTCCAACCCCGAGGATGCTGAAAAAATTTTTGAATTCAATGCTCTTATTCATGGGGATGATGGCCCGGATGAACGCATCGGCCAATGGGCACGCGACCTGCTGGAAAAACCCCACCCCACCTTTGGCGTCAATGATTTCACCATTGTGGAAGAGCAGTCCACCGGTCGGATCGTTTCATCACTGAACCTTATCTCTCAAACCTGGAGCTATGACGGAATTCCGTTCAAGGTGGGCCGCCCTGAACTGGTTGGCACATTGCCTGAATTTCGCAATCGCGGTCTGGTGCGCATCCAAATGAATGAAGTCCATCGCTGGAGTCTTGAACGGGGGCAACTTGTTCAGGCCATTACGGGTATTCCAAATTATTACCGTATGTTCGGCTATGAAATGTGCGTGGATTTGGATGGTTCCCGTTCCGGTTTTGAGATGAACCTACCCAAACTTCCTGAAACAGGCGCTGGTAGCACAGGAATGGAGCCGTTTGACTTGCGCCCCGCCAGCGAAGCCGACATCCCCTTTATAAGCGAGGTTTACCAGTATGCTTCCCGGCGCAGCTTGCTTTCTACCGTGCGCGATGATGCCATGTGGCAATTGGAATTGAATGGACGGAGTCCTAACAGCATTGCGAGGCAAATCTGGCACATCATCGAGCGCTGCTCAGATGGTGAACCTGTTGGAATTCTGGCACATCCGTTGTTTTCGTGGGGAGTTGCTTGCCCAGCACAGATGTATGAATTGAAAGCAGGCATTTCTTGGGCAGAAGTAACGCCCTGCGTGGTACGCTGGTTGTGGAATCTGGGCGAAAGAGTGTGCGCAAATGAGGGTAAGACACGCTCTGCCTTCACGTTTGCGTTGGGAAGCGATCACCCGGTCTATGAAATCATGCGTGACAACCTGCCCAGGGTACGCAAACCGTATACCTGGTATATGCGCGTTGCAGACCTGACCAGTTTTATCTGGCACATCACACCCGTGTTAGAGACGCGATTGGAAAATTCGCTAATCCCGAGGCACAGCGGTGAGATTAAAATCAATTTTTACCGCGATGGACTGCGGCTGGCGTTTAAAGACGGCAAATTGGTAACCATTGAAAATTGGCAGCCTGACTCAAAAAATGAAGGCGATATTGCCTTTCCAGACCAGGTCTTTTTACAGGCGCTTTTCGGTCACCGCAGCCTGGATGAACTTAAACATGCGTATGCCGATTGCAGGTGGAACCAGGATGAAGCGCGGGTACTGGTGAACACTCTGTTCCCTCGCAAGGTTTCACAGTTTATGTGTATTTCTTGACTGTTCCAGTCTCTGCTCGATACCGATGGTGACTCTTGAAAAAAATGGACCCAACCAGGCTGTATATTGGCCTGATGTTTTTCAACTCGCTCTTATTCAGCATGATCTTCTTGGTCACGTCCCTTTACGAAGTCAGCGTGGCTGGCCTGAGCGGCTTGCAGTTAGTACTGGTTGGAACAACGGTAGAAGTGACTATTTTGCTATTTGAAATCCCTACCGGGGTGGTGGCTGATGCTTATTCAAGGCGGATTTCGGTCATCATCGGATATTTCATCATGGGCCTGGGTTTTATCGTGGAAGGATCATTCCCTGTTTTTATTCCAATTTTGCTCGCACAAGTTTTATGGGGAGTGGGTTACACCTTCACCAGCGGCGCAACACAGGCCTGGCTCTCGGATGAGATCGGCGAAGCACAGGCCAACCGCACATTTTTGCGCGCCAACCAATTCGAACTGGGTGGGGCACTGATGGGGATGTTGGTGGCGATCCCACTCGGGAATCTGGCTCTAAACCTGCCAATCGTTTTAGGTGGGTGCGCCATCGCGGGGTTGGCCGGGGTCTTAATGCTGGTCATGCCCGAAAACGGTTTTCACCCTGTCAGTGAGGAAAAACGCAATACCTGGCAGGGCATGGCCGCTATCTTCAAAAAAGGGATGAACACAGTCCGTGCCCGCCCAACCTTGCTGGCAATTCTAGGGGTAGGCCTGGTATTCGGGCTGTACTCCGAAGGCTGGGACCGGCTATGGACAAAATACCTGGTAGATAATTTTGCCATCCCCAATATTTTTGGGATGAACGCAGCCGCCTTTTTTGGCTTGCTGCGAGCCGGGGGAATGATCCTTGCCATTCTGGTCACCCGCTGGGTTGAAAAACGATTGGACACCAGCAATCGTTCAGCAATCGCACGCGCAATGATGGGATTGACTGCGCTGCTGACAGTGTCTATCATTATGTTTGCATTTTCTCCCGCCCTTGTAGTCAGCATTGGCGCAATTTGGTTGGTGAGCATTACCCGCAACGTGATGGCGCCGTTGTACGATGCCTGGGTAAACCAGCGCCTGGATACAGACACGCGCGCCACCGTCATTTCAATGTCAGGGCAAGTTGATGCCATCGGACAGATAGCCAGCGGGCCGCTGGCTGGCCTGATTAGCCTATGGTCTATTAAAGCAGCGATCACCTGCGCTGGTTTTCTATTGACACCAGCGCTGCCGTTAATTGCGCGGGTAAACCGGCTGCAATCAGAAGAAAGCGCGCTCAACCAGCCATGATTCGTTTTTGAATTGCCGCGCGGATATTTTCGAAAAGCGTTTTATGGTTTTTGGGGTCAAAATGAGGTGCCAGGGACCAGTCGTAGAACCACACCGGTCCCGTACGCAGATTTTCCGGTTCGGCGTCGTAGCGCGGAATAATATGAGCATGCAGAGCCTTCTCGCTGTTACCCAGGATCTCGTAGTTTATCCGCGCAGCGCCGGTAACTTCAAGTACAGCATCTCCAACGATAGACATATCGCGCAGGAATTTCTCGCGCTGTGGGATGGTCAGCGCGTTCAAATCTGATGGGACAGGGTCGGGCAACAGCAGGCAGTAGCCGCTGAGAATCTGGACATCCGCAAAAACAGCCCAGCCGGAATCCATTTTACATAAAACGGTGGGGTTTTCGCCCAATTTCGCAGCCTCGACACGTTGATGAATAAAAGTAGTCACATTTTGCTCCTTAAAGAATATGGGAAAAAATTACAACTTTAGCGAAAAAGGCTGAAAGCCTTTACGAAATAGCGCTTTTTATGCTACGATAACTAGTATACATAACATTTATAGCACATGGTCTGCAGAGATTTTAAAACCCCGAGAAATCAATCTCCAGGAGAACATCATGAGCACAGTCGTTGGACCTGATGTCAGTTTTTACCAAAATGCAATCGAAACCCCGCAAGGAATCGACTTCGCAAAAATGCACACACTGGCGCAATATGTCATTATCCGCGCCGGGCAAAACCTGTGGCTAGACCGGGATATTACCGCAAACTGGAGGGATGCCAAGAGCGCTGGTCTCCCTCGCGGCTCGTA
Source organism: uncultured Anaerolineae bacterium (assembly GCA_903846015.1). Classification (GTDB taxonomy): domain Bacteria; phylum Chloroflexota; class Anaerolineae; order Anaerolineales; family Villigracilaceae; genus UBA5195. The sequence goes on from CAIMZS010000519.1 coordinate 25,860, forward strand.
CTGGTTTTACGATAGCCGCGCCGATCCCAAACGCCAGGCTGAATTGTGGGTGCAGGCACTGGGCTCCGACCTGGGCGAACTGCCCATGTTTCTGGACCTGGAGGAAAGCTACGGCGGTCCATTTGGCGGTTGGAAAAACTGGTATGTGTGCCTGGAACGACTCAAGGCACTCACCAACGGAAAAGAAATCGGCATCTATACTGGTTTTTATTACTTCCGTGATAACGCGCCGAGCGCAGTGACGCAACCCGCCAACCTGGAATACTTCCACCAATTTCCCCTGTGGATCGCTAATTATGGCGTTGCCAAGCCTAATATCCCCAAGCCGTGGGCGGATACCGAATGGCTGTTCTGGCAATATACATCCAACGGAGATGGGCTGGCATACGGCGCTGAGAGTGCCAGTATTGACCTGAATAACTACAATGGCGACCTGGCTTCATTTCAAACACGCTTCCATCTTTCTACCCAACCCCCGCCGCCACCTCCACCGCCGCCACCGCCGCCACCCCCAGGCACTACGCCGCCCCCGCCCGCCACACCTCTGAAACAGGTATTATCCCCGGGCGTGACTTACGTGCGCGATGTGCGCAAAACGCCCCGCCCTTTGATGATACATGTGCTTGCGATCGATCTGGATGTAAGCAAAGCTAAATTCCTGGTTACTCCACCGACCGGGCCTAAAATCGCGCCTTTGTGCACCCGCACTACATCGGATTTTCTGAAGGCCTTCAAGGTGCAGATCGCCATCAACGGGGATGGGTTTACCTATCCCAAGCTAACTCCGAATAAATGTGGAACCGGCAGCGACCCGGTCATTCCCAATGGTTTCGCAGCTTCTGGCGGGACTACCTATCATACTGGCGGCGCAGAAACCACTTTTTACGTCAATCCCAAAAGCCTGGTAACAATCAATTCTGCACCAGGGAATGTGTTAGAGGCAATTTCGGGCGACCGTTTGCTGGTCGCAAAAGGAAAACCGGTAACAGGGTTGGATATGACGCTGTTAAACCCGCGCTCGGCGCTCGGTATCAGCCAGAACAGCCGCAGGTTGATCCTGATGGTGGTTGATGGCCGCCAGCCCGGTTACAGTGAGGGTGTCTATTTTACTGAATTGGCTGCCCTGATGATCTATTACGGGGCTTACACCGTTATGAATCTGGATGGCGGCGGTTCATCGACTCTGGTGGTACAAGGCCCCGATAAACTGCCTCTGGTCCTGAATTCGCCAATCGACAGCCTCGTCCAGGGGAAACAACGGGCTGTTGCCAATCACCTTGGGCTTTTCATCACGAAATAATGTCACACACGATAGGTTAAAGAAACAGGCGGTCATCTGACCGCCTGTTTCTTTATAGCTAGATGCCTGGCTCGCACAGCGTCTACTTCCAAAAGCCCTGATGGACCACAACAGCTTCATCTTCGAGCAGCGGTCCAATCACTTCCACCAAGCGTCCGCCACAAGCCAACACTGCACGACAGGGCAATTTGAGACTTTCAGGCGAATCTCCCGTCATAGCGTACAGCCTATCCTCGCTGAGAGCATAAACCAGTTTGCGGATGCCGCTCCAAAAGATGGCCCCGGAACACATCGGGCAGGGTTCGGTGCTGGTGTACAGCGTAGAAGCGACCAACACTTCCGCTGGAAACTGGCTGGAGGCGATGCGTACCAGGTTCAATTCGGCATGACCAGTAGCATCCGGAGCTGTAATAACGGTATTTTCGGCCGTCAGTAATATGGCGCCATCTGCGCTGACCAACAAAGCCCCAAAGGGATGGTTGCCATGCTGGCGCGCGCTGGCAGCCAGGGAGATGGCAGTACGCAGCAAGTTTTCTGTCGTCTGCATACTTACCCCGGATACCAGGTGATGCGCGGGTCATCTGGCAAGCGTTGTGTGGTCCACGCCAGCTCAATCATCTTATTCATATCGATGCCAGGTCGCCAGCCAAGCAGCAACCCGGCCTTGGCATTGTCCAACCAGGTGGAATAATAAGGAGTGGGGATCTCGACAAAAGGTAGCCCACGGGTTTCGGCAAGGTAGCGAGCCACTTCGCCGTAGTCAACAGGTTCATTCATGCAAATGTTAAAGGTCTGCTGGCGTGCGCGCGGATGGTCGAGGGCCAACAAAGTGGCGCTGACCAGGTCTTCGACATGCACAAAATTCCGTTTGACAGGTTGGCCGTGCGGATCGAGCATGACGGGGATGGTTTGGGCGCGCACATATTCGTCCGCCTGCGGCACGCCAACCAGATCGCGCCAGTTTGGGCCGCCAAAAACGTCGTCGCCAAAAGAAAGCTGGTATTTAAAATCATCCTTTTCCATAATCCAGGGCGCGCGCAGGCAGCAGCCATTCAAACCATATTGGATAAAATACTGTTCCAGCATAGTTTCTTCCAACACCTTTGAAAGCGCATAACAGCCGGGGTAAGCGCTGTGTTTTTGCTGTTCTGTAACCGGAAGGGCATGTGGATAGACAAAATGCCCAACTGCCGCGTCACCACCGATCAGGATAAACTGTTGGAATGTGGGGCTAACACGGCAAGTTTCCAGCAGCCAGAAGATACCCTTTACTGCCACGTCCATGATATCGAGCGGAGTCTCCTTGCAAGTAGCCAGGTGAAGGACGTGTGTCACGCCTTCCAGCGCCGATATGACAGTTTCCAGATTAGAGATGGAACCCTTTACAACTTCAAGGCGTTCGCCTGGCTGCAGCTTTCGATTGTGGCACAGGGCGCGCACCACAAAATCAGCATGCATCTCACTGGACAAGAGACGCTCAATAAAGGTACGTCCGACCTTGCCTGTAGCACCGGTCACAAGGATGCGTTTCATCGCGTTATTCATCCCGGGCGAATTCGCCCGCCAGTTCACGCCAGAACGCGTCTTTGTCCCCGGGGATAAAAGGCATATAAATCGAGATGCGGTCAGCAATACCTGCATAACGCTGTTTAAGGGCGGCGGCCATCTCAGCGGGACTTTCGGCCTGGGTACAGAATTCGGCCAGGATGTCATCCGTGATCAGAGCCGGCATATCGCCCCACTGTCCCCGAGCGGCCAGAGCCGAAAGTTTCTCACCTACTTCCAGCCAGCCATGATGCTCCAGCACCGGACGATAGGACGGCGTGGATGCATAAAAAGAAATCGACTGGCGGCAGAATTCTCGTTCGTCTGAATTAGTGGCGGCAAAAACAGAGACGGCCACAGTAACATCTGCGCGCATACGTTCAGTTTTAGAAGCGCCTTCGACAATCGCTGGCAGAAGCACACCACGCAAGTATTGGGGCGTATTGAAGGGATGGGCATGAAATCCATCGCACATCTCACCAGCCAACCGGGCCAACCCGGCGTTGACCCCAGCTATATAGATCGGGATTTCGGGATACTCAATCGGTCCAGGATTAAAAAATGGCGACATGAGGGTGATCTTGTAATACTCGCCGCGAACATTAAGCGGCGCACCAGTCTGCCAGGTGTCCCATAAAGCCCTGATGACCTGGATCTGCTCACGCAGCTTGCCTGTCACCGAGGCAGGCCATTCCATTCCAAAGCGCCGTTCGATATGAGCCTTCACCTGTGTTCCAAGCCCCAGAATAAAGCGGCCTTTGGATTGGGAGGCCAGGTCCCAGGCGGTATAGGCAATCGTCGTCGGCGAGCGGCCAAACGAAACCGCGATGCCGGTGCCGGAATAAATGCGCCGGGTATGTTCGGCGATCAGTGCGTGCGGCAGGAAAGGGTCATGGTGAGTCTCAGTGCTCCAGATGGCAGCAAAGCCGGTCTCTTCGGCCAGCCTGGCAATGGCAGGGACATCATTAAGCGGGGCAGGGGGTAGGGCAGCATCCAGTTTCATATTAATCTCCTCAGTCGGCAAGCAGGTAGGCGCTGATCCAATTGGAAGTAGCCACAAGCGCATCCAGGTGAGTGCGCTCATAGTTGTGTGAGGCATCCACACCCGGACCGATTAACGCCACAGCCACATCGCCGCCTGCGCGCCAGAAAGCCTCGCCATCGGAACCGTAGTAGGGGTAAATATCTGTCTTAAAGGGAATCGCATGTTTCTCAGCCAGTGCGCGCATTTTTTGGCTCAAACCGTGATGGTAAGGCCCACCGCTGTCCTTTACGCACAGGCTGGTGCTGTATTCGTCCGAGTTTTGCCCCTCGCCGATGGCGGCCATGTCGACAGTCAACAGCTCATGAACATAATGCGGGATGCCTGCCGAGGCGCCATGACCGACTTCTTCGTAATTGCTGAAATGAAAGTAAACGCTTTGAGCCGGTTGAAGACCGGTATCAAACAGCGCCTTGATCGATGCGACGATTGTCGCCACGCAGGCTTTGTCATCCAGGAAGCGGGATCGCACGAAGCCATCGGTCACTTCTACACGCGGATCAAAACTGACAAAATCGCCGACTTGAATGCCCAGTGCACGCGTGTCATCGGCGGACTTTGTGCGGGCATCCAACCGGATTTCCATATTTTCTTCAGTGCGTTTTGTTTCGTTGACCAATGCACCGTGAACATGCGATGAAGCCTTCTCGAACAGATATGAACCTCGCACCCGGCCTCCGCTGTTGGTAAACACCCAACAACCTTCGGTCTCGACTCCATTAAGCAGCAGCCCGCCGATACGCGAAAGTTTCAGACGGCCATTGGGCTTGATTTCCTTGACCATTGCGCCGAGGGTATCCACGTGGGCGGTTAGCGCACGCGGGGCATCCGATTTTTTCCCCTCCCATCTGGCCACCAAGGCACCTTTGCGCGTCCGAGTCAGCGTCAAATGGGGGAAAGACTTGAGCGCGTTTTCAACAAAGGCGATCCCCGCTTCGCTATAACCGGTCGGAGAGGGTGTATTGAGCAGGTCAACGAGGAACTGCATCATGTATTGTTGATCAATGGCAGGTAGTGGCATATTCTCATCCTTTTTCGAAAATTATAAATTGAAGAGCGAGATCAAGGTATATTCTGCGAACAAACCATAAAAACTGCGATAATCCATCCGATCTGATCATGATTTTCCGAATTAACCCCACAAGAACCGGGGTCTATCTCGAAGGCTGGGCCTGTTTAGGAAAGGTGGCATAACCTGAATTTACCTGGAAATATTTTCAAACTCAGTAATGGTATTACGCCACGAATCGGGGATCGCGATCGATCTATTGTGATGATAATCAAATGAAACCAACACTGTGGAAGCGAGAGCCAGGTCGGTATTTGTTTCAGCATCGAACAAGCGATAGTCCATATTCATGGACTTGTTTCCCAGGCGAGTGATACCCAACCCAACCCGTACCGTCTGCCCAAAAAGAATTGGTTTCAAAAAGGTGATGTGAACATCCGCAATAATGATGCCCACATCCAGGAATGACTGGCCTTTTCCAAGCAGACCCAGGTGAACCAGGTATTGGAGGCGCGCCTGTTCAATGTATGTCAGGAACCTGGCGTTATTGACATGACCCTGTGGGTCCAGGTCACCGTAACGGACTTCGATTGGGTGAGAGAAATTGAAAACCGGCATGCCTTGATTATAAAGCATTGAAGATTGTAGGGCGAGATTGCCCTGCATGACAACTGGGGTCTAGATTGAAGAGCGAAGAGCAAGGTCAAAACGCAAGGCTTTGTTTGGGTGTTACAATCCCTTGAAATAATTTAAGCGAACAAGATGGGTATGATGGTTTTGGAAAGGTAGTGATGTTCGGAATTAAAAACTTCTGGTCAGAAAAAGCCCCACTCCTGCTATCTTTTGGCGCGTTCATTCTATTCGTTATGTTGAGCCTGAAGGTAACTCACTCGATCCCAGTCAGCATGGACGAAGGCTCATATCTCCTCAAAGGCTGGTGGTATTTAACGGGGGTTTATCGTCCGTTTCAAGCTTATGGACCCGTCACCAATAAAATGCCGCTCGCATTTCTTGTGCCCGGCCTTTCACAATTGGTTGAACCGGGTATCCGCTCTGGGCGTTACTTCAGCATTTTTCAAGGTCTTATCATGTTGATCGGGTTGTGGCTGACCGCCCGCAGGTTGTCAAACCGCTGGTTGGCCGCTCTTTTGGTGTGGGTGGTAGTCGTGAACCAGAACTGGTTGATCTACTATGCCCGCCCGTTCAGCCAGATCACCACAGCTATGTTCCTGACCTGGAGTTTATACTTCCTGTTAGCCGACGAACGTAAACCCTGGGAACAGACACTGGGAGCCTTGTTGGCAGGCCTGGTGCTGCTTACGCGCCAGAACATGGTGACTTATTTTGTGTTCACTATTTTGTACATGATCTGGCAAAATGGCTGGAAGAAAGGCTTGACCTATTCCACCCCCAGCCTTATCCTGGTGTTTTTTGTCCATATCCTATATTGGCCCGGGATCTACATGATGATATGGCGCAGCGCCGCTCCCGCTTTCGTCACCAGCATTCTTTCAAAAACAGGCTTGCTTGGAGACTGGCTGCATAGCTCCGGCTTCAGACCGGATAAACCCAACTTCAAGCTGATAGCCATAATACAGGAATTATTCGGGGGGGCGCGATATTCGCTTGTGCCCTTATTGGCTGCAATCTGGGTGGGATTGGCCTTTCCTTTCAGGCAGATGGTGAGCCACCCACAATATAAAAAGATCGTTTTTCTGATTGTGAATTTCGGTGTGCTCACGATGCTGCACATATTAGCTGTTTTTAAAGATAATACCATCCTGTATAGCTTCCCGGCTTATCTGACCTTTTTTAATCCTTTGGCGTTGCTGCTGATCCCAGCCAGTTATTCCCATCTAACACGAAAAACAGGTCGGATTCAAACCGTACTGGCCGCCCTGATAGTTCTAATCCTTTCATCCGGTATTGGGATGCATATGTATCGCGAGATATCTGCGCCGATACTGCAACTCACCATTCCGCGGTTTCGTGAGCTGCACTTTGAAACTGGCACATCGGAATTATGGCGGGTGGTCGTTAATAAATTCGGTTGGGATTACTTCTCTCAGGAGCGGATCATGCCTGCGCTGGCTGGGTTAGCGTTTGGTTTGCTGATCCTGTTTATTTCAGCCAGTCTGTGGCTTGTGTTTAGGAAGAGTGCAGCAGCATCATTTGGAAGCATCGTAATGGCTTCCTTCATGCTTGCCGCAGGTCTTTTGACGCCCACGCCAATCATCCAGGGGCCGGGGGCTGCGGTTATTTGCGCCAGTGATACCATTCAATCTTTCGAGGCTGCCAGCGCACAGCTCAAGAGCGTTATTCCTAGCGGTTCGCTTGTTTATTGGGGAACAGAAAAATCACCGTCACCAGCCATGTTATTGTACCTGCCAGGTGTGCGCACTTTTCCAGTCCAAATTAATCTTGAATTCTATTATCGTACAAATATGGATGCTGAAACCGCCCTGCATAATAACTACTGGACAGATGAACTAGCCCGGAAATGGATCCAGCAAGCTGATTTTGCCCTTTTGGATGATACCAACGCGACCTTCTGGACACCAGAAATGAACTTCCACGCCGGAAAGTTTACCCAGATCACACGGACCAACTCGACTTCTTCGTGTGAACCCAAATCATATTTGCGCATCTATAAGATCAAGCACTGAACAGCATTTCATCCATTTCAGCGCTATGTAAAATTCTCTTTTTCAAGGCTTTTGTTTGTTCAAAATAGTTTGAAGGGAATCGGGCGGCAATGAAAACTCGGGCGGGAGCAAGGTCAGCCCGTGAACAGACTCATCCGGATTGGCTGTGAAGCTGATCCTATCCAGCATACTTTTAGTTTCTATATCAAAAATCAAAATTTCATTCCCGGCTCCCAACGCAATTTTTCCATCCGGCAGCAAAACCGCGCCGCGCAAGAATTGGTCCGCAATCTTCGTTTGAGAATGGATCGCGCCTGTTTGCGCATCAAAATGAACAATCAAACCATGAGATGTGTCCAGGTAAATCCCGCTGCCATCAGGGAGGGCGCGGACGGTGTGGCTGGGGTTGGTGGCTACGTCAATCATGAACAAAACACGCGCAGATCCGTCAGGTTGGAGACGCACCACCGCTGACCTGCCCTGCACCGGTACCGCAACTAAATCAGATAACATCTTTTTCTTTAAATGCAGCGCATCGCGTATTATGCGATTAATATTCAACACCCAGGGCCAGATCCCGATTTTAAGCAGGAAGCCTTTTATATCAAGCAGCGCAGAAAAACGCCTGTTGGTGATCAATCCAAGCGATACCAACAAATCCCCGTTATCACACAGGCTCAGACTGTTAAGATGACAATGGTCGAAATCTTGATCATTAAAATTTCTACGGTCGCGGAAATCGGTCTTACCGCTTAATAATTTACGAGCAGTCATTGGGATAGGCCTGATCCGCATCTGATTCATTAAATGATTGTGATTGTGGACAGACCATGCAAAAACGATTTCACCTTGCTCATCCAACCTGACCAGTTGATCCGTTGATGTGGCAGTAACCCATAGATCCGCCCCGGCATGTTGAATTTCATGAATGCCCGAGATGGCAGGCTGGGATAAAACCCGGGTCAAGTTCCAATGGGTATCAAAACAAAAAATACTCGCATAATTGGCCAGGGCAATTTCCTGGGTTGTGTGGGCAACAGATCCATCTTTTCCATTCAGAGGGCGGGCCTGAGACCAGCTAATTCCGCGCGTACCTCGCATTCCCCCACGCGGATTGTAATCAAACATCCTGAATGGGGGATCAATCATTTCGGTTTTTTTGAGAATCTGGCGGCTTTCCAGATCGATCACATATAAATGCGCAGAAAGTTGGTCCGCAGAAACCTTCCGATGCGAAGATCCAAGAATGAGCCTGGTCATCTTTCTAATATTTCCCTATATTTTTCGATATGAAGTTGAATGGACCTGTCCACGTTGAATATAGAGCGTGTATATTCCAATCCGGCCGCACCCTGAATTCTCCAACAGTCGTTCTCCAACAAGTGGCGAAGACCAGCAGCATAATCGCCATCGCGCACATGGTAACCAAAATTAGAAGTGAATCCGTCAGGATCCCTCTCGCTCAGGATGGCACAGCCGTGCGCAGCTGCTTCGATAAAAGTGGTGGGCAGCGCCTCGCGCACAGAAGTATTGACCAGTATCCAACTCTGGCCTAACAGGTCAGAAATTTCTGGCCCTTCAAATTGATTCTCAAAAGCCCTTATTTCCAGGTTTGGCAAATTGCCATAATGCGCACGCAGCCCGGAATTCCAATCTGAATTTCGCCCCGTTCCAACAGCAATAAAATGAATCTCAGGAAATTGGCTTGCCAGTTCGAAGAAAATTTGAGGACGCTTGCGGCGGTCCATGCGTGCCACAAAACAAACCTGTGGGGTTACTGACTTTTGAATGCTTTCTGAAAAAGGAATTGGAGATGCCAGGAATTGTGGATCGACCGAAAGCCTGTATTTACGACGCGCCCTGGGGATCAGCAGCTTTGATGCGGTAAAACAGGCATCCGCACCCCGAACGGCACGGTGGACAAGGAAGTTGTCTTCGTACAGATAATTCGCCAACACCTGGGCGTAATTCAATGAAGGATATTTCAGCTCGATCCACCAATCGGATAAATCACGCGTATCTCGAAACGTGACGACATGCTTGCGATCAGGCATAGCTTGTTTGGCGAGAAAAGTATGAAAAGATGGTTCCTGGGAATGATAGACATCCGCATCCGCCTGGCGAAATAACTCCAGGGCAGCAAAAGGTTGGTGGAACTCAAATCCAAGCACGCGAATACCGTCCAACTCTTCCACCGCTCGCTGGTCCGCCCTGCGCGGGACTACAGCGGTAACTTCCACCCCACGACGCGCCAGTTCGCGCCCAATCATGCGGGTCGAACGGCCAAATCCACCATATTTACCCCAGGCGAAGATCTCCATCGCGATAAGACATACTTTCATGCTGAATGGGCCTTTTTTTGATCCATGAGTAAGGTAACCAATTCCACCGCCCCTCCAATCAGGCTGACAACCACGCTCCTGAAATACGCCAACAGCGAATATGCGGCAGCCTGTGTGGCTGGTATTCCCAGGCCAGACATGAGAATAACTGTACTTACCTCCCGCAGTCCAAACCCGCCTGCCAGTGTAAAGGGCGCCAGTGCCGATAGAAATAAGAGCGCCCGCATCCAACCCAGGTCGACGATCGAGATCGGGATTTGCAGGGAAAGCGCCACCAGTACATAGGCTGATAATGTGATCAGTTCACCCAATACGGCTGTAAAAGTGAGTACCAGCAGCTCAGAAGTGGAAAATGAGCGGTAAGTTTCCACGGAACGGAAGGCGCGAGCCAGCAGACCATAAATTTTCGCACGCAACTTATTCGTATTTAACACTGCCCTGCCCTCGAACCAGGCCGAAAGAGAACCACTGCTCCTGAGAGCTAGCCAAAATAAAACCAGAATTCCCACCAGATAAGCGACCATCACAGGTATATTGACCATCTCATGGTTTAAGGCCGTTATAGCCCAGAAGAGTCCAACGGCGATGGCAACAAAAATATCAAAAACCCGGTTGGCAGTAACA
>CAIMZS010000520.1 GCA_903846015.1 uncultured Anaerolineae bacterium
AAAGCTATTAAAAAAGCGCAGGGCTAAAAAAGCCTGCGCTTTCAAACATTCTTTCGAGCGGTCATTATTTTCGAGAGTTTCTCTTTTTCCCGCCCACATAAGCCGGAGCGGTAATGGTAATAATACGACAGATACGCTCATCTTTCATACGGGTATAAATACGAACATCGACATCTCTTAAGGTATCCACCGCCACGGTAATAACGGTTGGAAGCTCGCGGTTATATCTGTAATTCAATAATTGGTACAACTTCTCTTTTGCCCATGCCGTGGCTGACTGGGAACCAAGATCATCCAGAACCAACACAGGCGCTACCCGCACTTCATCAAAGCGCCGGTCATAACTAACACTGGAATTGGGGCCGAAGGCTGCACGCAGGTGATCCAGCAAATCAGGGACCATCACAAACAAAGGCGGGTCACCCAAAGATGCCAGCTGGTTGGCAATTGCCGCAGCAAGATGCGTCTTTCCACACCCGTAAGCCCCTGTGAAAACCAGCCAGCCCTGTGGTTTGCGCGCAAAAGCATGGGCCTCTTTGAGCGCCGCTTCAAGCGACTTATATTCCTCGGCAGGTATGCCTTCACCAATCCGATTCTCAAAAGTATTAAAAGTCCTACTGGAAAGCAAATCAAGTGACGAAAGTTCCGAATGTCCAATTTCAACCATTGGTCGACGATAATCCGGCGCGGAGATCTTAACAATGGTAACTAGAGCGGGATCCTGCAATCGTGAACGTATGCGGGCATCCATCTCATCCATCGCCAGGTTGGTAGTTATCACCAGTGGTAATTTATTAATATATCGGAAATTGACGATCTGGAAAAGTTTTTCCTGAGCCCACCCGGTGGCATTTTGGGTGCCAAAATCATCCAATACCAACAGCCCGGCATTCCGAATCTGCTCAAAACGTTCCTCAAAAGTTGTTTCGAGGCTGTCAAAAGCAAACCTTAATGAATCCAATAAATCTGGGACCGTCAAAAAGAGGGTCGGCACTCCAAATTGTACAGCATAGTTCGCAATCGCGGCTGCAAGATGGGTTTTACCACTGCCATAACCTCCTTGCAGGATAATCCACCCTTTGAGAGCGGCAGCATATTGGTGAGTGTGGTTATAAGCCAATTGCAGGGATAGAACCTGTTTTTCACCCAGCCCAAGACGACCTTCCTGGTTGAAACTTTCAAAAGTTAAATCCTTCAACTCATCCAAACGGCTGATTGAAAATAAGCGATTACGCACCAGTTCCGTCACGGATTGGCGGCGACAATCACAAATGATCGCTTTGCCAAATTCCGGGTGACCAACAGGCAAATCCTGGCGCAAATAACCCAAACCGCCACATAATGGGCAATCAGGGGCGCCCAACATACCAGGATCATCGCTTCCGGTTAAGGAATTCTTCGACTTTGCGGGTGACGTCGCTCCCGCTATGCGCTTCAGTGTCTCGTCTACTCTGCTTTTCGGCACGGCCTTCTTCCTTCCAGCGACGCAAAATCGCTTCGATATACTTCCAATTTCGCTTATTTAATTTTACCGCCAGATCAATGGCATCGGCCACCCATTCCGGGGTATATAACTTCTCTGCATCCCGCAGCGCATCCGCGATCAGCGGGGTGAGCGGCCCGATATTTTCTTCATATAGTTTGAAAATATTTGGAATTTCGCGTGGAGGCTGAGATGGCACAACGGAAGCTCGCCAGTTCCCTTTCTGCATGGCATCCGCAGAGACC
>CAIMZS010000521.1 GCA_903846015.1 uncultured Anaerolineae bacterium
ACATTATATATGTGTGTTCAAAACGTGAGAGGCTTCATAAATAAAAATGGCCGTGCAAATCCTTTTTCGGCGCGTTTGGAGAGAGAATTTCAAGGCATTGTTGGCGAGAAGATTCATAAAGCCTCTTAGTTTTAATAGAAACACCTATTTTAATATGTATTAAAAAAGGTGACTGCTCGCGAATGGAATATATATTGTAATAAGTTATCACTTATGCTATTATAAATAAATGGAATACGAGAAATTATTGGAATTGGTTGGCGATGTGCCCGTTTTCGAATCATCATTACTTCTGGCCGGAAAAGTTAACCCCGAAAATGTTCGTCTGCAGCTTACCCGCTGGACCAAAAGCGGCCGGGTTTATCAACTGCGCCGGGGCTTATACGCCATTGCGCCACCCTATCAGAAAGTAAAACCGCACCCATTTGTAATTGCTAACCACCTACAGCGTGCTTCCTATGTCAGTCTGCAAACAGCGTTGGCCTTTTATGGAATGATTCCTGAAACCATCCAAAGCACAGTCAGTGTTACATCCGGCCGCCCGGAACAAATTTCCACGCCGCTGGGTTCTTTTGAATTCCGGCATGTCAAGTCTGAACTCTTACGCGGATACCGCATGACTGATCTGCGCGGCCAGCAGGCTCTCGTGGCTACGCCAGAAAAAGCGCTCCTCGATCTCATTTATCTGCAATCGGAAGGAGATTCGCTTGTTTATCTGCGCGAACTGCGTCTCCAAAACCTTGAACAACTGGATTTGGACAATTTAATTGCTCTGTCAAAGGTTTTTAATACCCCAAAAATGCTCCGGGCAATTGAGAACATCACCCATCTGGTCCAATCTGCCGCTCAGGAATATGAAACTTTATGAAAGACTATTTGGTAGATCTTGTTCGACAAACGAGTTCGCCGGCTGAGGGTCGAAACCTGGCAAGGGAATATCTGCAGGCCCGAATTCTCGCTGCTTTACAGCGAGCTGGTGCAATGATCCCACTGGCATTTCATGGTGGAACGGCTTTGCGGTTTCTATATGCTCACGGCCGTTATTCTGAAGATCTGGATTTTGCCCTCGAAGGTGACCGGCAGGGCTACAATTTCCGCGATTATTTGCAGGCCATCCGGACTGAATTGACGCCCGAAGGGTATACGGTTGAACTCAAGCTCAGTGATCAAAAAACAGTTCATAGCGCGTTTGTGCGTTTTCCTGGATTGCTTTATGATCTGGGACTATCCGCACATCAAAGCGAGGTACTCGCGGTCAAGCTCGAAGTGGACACCAACCCACCAGCTGGAGCCGGTCTGGCGACAAGCGTGGTACGTCGTTTTGTCGTTCTTCAGCTTCACCATCATGATAAAGCGTCGCTGCTATCAGGCAAGTTGCATGCAATCTTGCAAAGGCCATATACCAAGGGGCGTGACATCTATGATTTGCTCTGGTACTTGAGTGACCCGCTCTGGCCACAGCCAAATCTGGTATTGCTCAACAATGCCCTGGCACAAACAGAGTGGCAGGGAGAAATACTAACAGAAGCCAACTGGCGGGTGCTGATATCCGAACGATTGCATCTGCTGGATTGGAGCAGCATTCTGACTGATGTGCGTCCGTTCGTACAACCAGGATTTGATGTGGGATTATTAACCTTGGCAAATCTGGAGAACGTCTTATTAAAGTAATAACCGGCAATAGACTTTCGTCCAGATGACTCAGACTCTTCAATTTATTCACAACTTCTCAACAATAAACTGGCCACCCATCAGCTTCCTTATCAATTCAAACAATATTTTCACATCGATTCCCATCAATTTTCCTACAAGATATTTAGAAAATATATTCTAAAAACCTTGCGCAATTCTTGAACCCTTGGTAATATCGTCTCCAACAACTGAATAACCTTGGCCAATCGGTCGCCAAAACTTCCTGTGTAATTCAACCTTAGAAGCGACCACCCAAACTATATCTTTGGGATTCAAAGATCACTTGTGTCGGTGGTCGCTTTTTGTGTTAAGCCCTGATGATCGTGCAGGGAAGCCACTTTTCACTCCGGGCTACCCGGAACAAGGAGCAGAAACAAAATGGAAAGGAAGAAACGCTCGCCCATCATGGTCATCGGCTTTGCCATCCTGCTGTCGCTCTTGTTGGAGAATGATACACCAGTCAATACCGTACAACGATGCGCCGGTCACTCGAAAGCAAGCGTTACCGTTGATATTTATGGTCACGCAATGTCAGGTTCCCAAAACCTGGCGGCTGATACAATCGATGAGTTGGTAACGCCCATGGTTGTAAGCAGGTTTATTGACGATTTGGTAGTTTTTTTTGTAACTTTTTTTCCCGTTTTGACGTAAAATAATCGCATGGAAAGCCTCACCGTCAGCCAGGTTGAAGCCCTGGCCCCTGACACCGCATCGCTTAAGGCCGGGCAAGGACTGGCCAACTCCAGGCATTGGACCGGTTTGGGTGGCAGCAACGCTGGTTTGTGGGGAGAGTGTAAAGGCAGCGGCAAGGAACCCTACAAGGTGCGCGTTGATCTTTCCAATAATGGCTCGGACTGTTCTTGCCCCAGCCGAAAATTCCCTTGCAAACATGTGTTGGGGTTGATGCTGATGGCGGCCAATTCGCCCGGCAATTTCAGCGCTTCTACTTCCCCTGGCTGGGTATCCGAATGGCTGGAAAAGCGCGCTGTCCGCCAACAGGCTCCCGCAAAAACGACCGAACCAGAGTCTGATCCGGCAGTTCGTCAAAAAGAAGCCGCCAGCCGCGCCGCGAAACGTGAAAAGCTGGCTGAGAACGGGCTGGACGCACTTGAAAGATGGCTGAAGGACATGGCGCGCCAGGGACTGGCCTTTGCCCAGGCTGCGCCATCATCTTA
Source organism: uncultured Anaerolineae bacterium (assembly GCA_903846015.1). GTDB lineage: Bacteria > Chloroflexota > Anaerolineae > Anaerolineales > Villigracilaceae > UBA5195. The sequence continues at coordinate 2,868 of CAIMZS010000521.1, forward strand.
TTGGGATGAACAGGCTGCCCGAATGATTGATGCGAAGCTGCCCGGCGCGGCGCGCATGATCCACGAGATGGCCGCCCTGCCTGGCTCGCGCCCGGATTGGGATGAAATCCTGCTTCTGCGCATGGGCAGACTCTATCTGTTGGCGCAAGCCTATCGTAAACTGGAGACACTGCCCGAGGCCTCCTACCAGGATGTGCGCACGCTGCTTGGCTGGAGCGTAAATCAGGATGAATTGCTTGCCACAACACCCGGTCTGCAAGATGACTGGCTGGTGCTGGCCTCCCAAACCCAGGATGATGAGAAAACCGGACTGCGCACACAGGTCAACTGGCTGTTTGGAAAAAACAGCCAGCGCATAGCCCAGATCACCAACTTTGCTTTCCGCACCCTGCCAATAGATACCAGTCTGATACCTGGAATATCCTTGCGCGGCGAGCTGGTATATTTCCCTGGGGCCTTTCCCTTGCGCGCTGTCTTCAAAGAAAAACACATCAGCGCATCGGTTTTTGAGCCTGGTGGCTGCGAAAAATGGCCGGTCTTTTTGGATGCTTATTCAGCCGCGTTGGGGTTGAACCCCTGGCTGGATGTTTTCCCGGCAGTACTGGCAAAGGGTATTCCAGCGCAGGTGGGTCAAGGCTGGTTCTTGCGCGATGTGCAGGGTCAGGCCCTGCCCCTGGCGCTACATTTCAGATCGCCGTGGGAATTGTTTGCTCTTGCCGGCGGTACCCCGTTGACAGTTTTTGGCCTGTGGGATGGTTTTACATTCCTGCCGCTGACAGCCTGGATAGATAACCGGGTTATTTGGCTATGACAACACTCAAATCCCTTGCGCAATCTGCCATGCTTGGAATCGGGAACGGGTTTACCCTGCCGGTTCTGGAACAAACACAGCTTCCACACGCTGACCCGGCCGCCGCGCTGTTGATCTGTGCTGTCGTAACGGGTACCGCGGAGCTGGGTGGTCGGATGCCGGTGCCACTCGAAAATATCCGGGCAGCCTGCCCACCTGAATCCAGATTACAAATGTCAGAGCGAGCGGCTGGACTGTTCAAACGCGTGTTGTACGGTGAGTACGAAGCAGTCTTGCCAGAGTTTTTGCAGTTGGCTGGCGAAAGCGGGCACATTGCCCCGCCAGAAACCCTGCCAGCCCTGCTGGGGCTGGGGAAAAAGGAGCTGCGCAAGTTGGTGCTGCCTGTTCTTGGCGAGCGCGGGCGTTGGTTGGCGGGCTGCAACCCTGCCTGGGCCTATGCACTCGCTCCATTGGATGAAGAAGCCTGGGAGACGGGTCAGCTTGAGTTGCGGGTGCGACTGTTGGAAGATCTGCGCGCTGGTATGCCCCCATCATCGCAGAGAGTCGCAAAAGCGCGCAGCCTGGTGCAGTCCACCTGGGAAACGGATTCGCCTGAGGCGCACGCCGCTTTTGTAGCTGCCTTCGCCAATGGGCTAAGCATGGATGACGAACCTTTCCTGGATACCTGTCTGGATGACCGGCGCAAGGAAGTGCGCGATGCCGCATTGAATCTATTGGTGCGTTTGCCTGGATCGAACCTGGTGGCACGCACCCTGTCACGGTTGGAACCTGTGCTGAAATATAAGTCGAAACTTATCGGCAGCGATGGATTGGAAGTCTCTCTGCCCGAGAAGTTGGATGCATCCGCAAAACGTGACGGCACCGGCGGAGTGGCACTGCGGAAAAGCATGGGTGAGAAGGCCAACTGGTTGGCACAGATGCTCGCTTCTATACCTCCTTCGATCTGGTGTCGTAAATGGAGCCGCCCCCCGGAGAAACTAATACAAGCAGCGTTGGCCTCGGAGTGGAAGGAGGCCCTTTTGTTAGGACTGCTCCTGGCAGCCGAACGCAGCGGCGATGCTGAATGGGCGGCGGCTTTGACCGATGCAGCGCTGAAACAGACCGAAGTGCGTAAATTCCTGGCGGGAGCTGACCTGGGCAGGTTGGTTCGCCATCTGCCGGTGAAAAAGCTGGAAGCCCTGGCCCAATCTGAGCTTACCCCGTTGATCAATGAGCTGAATGATAAACACCCATTGTTGGGCGTTCTCGTGGATTATCCTCACGCGTGGAGCCTCAAACTGGCGCGCACGGTCATGGGAAGTGTGCAACGCCAGGCGGGTGGGGCGCACTGGATGTTAATGCGCGCTCTGCCAGGCTTTGCCATGCGTATTCCCCCAGCATTGGCGGATGAGTTTGCCACGGGTTGGCCGTCATCGGAAAAAACAAGCGGCTGGGAAACATGGATCGACCAGTTCAATACCTTGCTGCGTTTTCGGAAAGACATCATGGAGGCCTTATGACAACTACACTTTTACGTGAACATGCCGAAAATCAATTTGCCGAAGAATTGGCCGAGCTGGCTAAAATTGATACCCACCAGCGCCCTCCCAATTGGAAGCTTTCGCCCTGGGTGGTGGCAACTTATATCCTGGGCGGAAAGCTGGATAACGGTTTCGAGATCACGCCCAAGTACATCGGCAGCCGCCGCCTGATGGAAGTGGCGATTGCCACGCTGGCTACCGACCGCGCCCTGCTCCTGCTTGGCGTTCCCGGCACTGCCAAAACCTGGATCTCAGAGCATCTCGCTGCTGCAATTTCGGGCGATTCCACCTTGCTGATCCAGGGTACCGCTGGCACTGCCGAAGAAGCCATCCGTTACGGCTGGAATTACGCCCGCCTGCTGGCAGAAGGCCCCAGCGAAAGAGCCTTGGTGCCCAGCCCGGTCATGATCGCCATGCGCGCGGGGAAAATTGCCCGTGTGGAAGAGCTGACTCGTATTCCAGCCGATGTGCAGGATACGCTCATCACGATACTCTCAGAAAAGACACTGCCCATCCCGGAATTGGACAGCGAAGTGCAGGCTGTCAAAGGCTTCAGTGTGATTGCCACCGCTAACAACCGTGACAAGGGCGTTAATGAGCTCTCATCGGCACTGCGGCGGCGCTTCAATACGGTTGTCCTGCCGCTGCCGGCCACACTCGAGCAGGAGGTCGATATCGTCCGCCGCAGGGTGGAGAGCCTGGGAAAAGCTTTGGAACTGCCCGCCGAACCGCCAGCCCTGGAAGAGATCCGTCGCATTGTGATCATCTTCCGCGAGCTGCGCGCCGGGTCGACCAGCGATGGCAAGACCAGGTTGAAGTCTCCGAGTGGGACGCTTTCCACCGCTGAAGCCATCTCGGTGGTTAACAATGGTTTGGCGCTGGCAGCGCACTTTGGCAATGGGAGGCTGAATGCCAATGATGTGGCGGCTGGCCTGGTTGGCGCTATCATCAAGGACCCTGTCCAGGATAAGATTGTGTGGCAAGAATACCTGGAAACGGTTACAAAAGAGCGCAAGGATTGGAATGATCTATATCGCGCCTGCAAGGAAATGATGGAGTAGTACTGAAAGTGACATTCACCATCCTGGGTATCCGTCATCATGGTCCCGGCTCGGCGCGCAGCTTGTGCGCCGAGTTGGAAAAACTGCGCCCAGACTGCATCCTGGTCGAGGGACCACCAGACGCGGACGCATTGATCCCGTTGGCTGCCGAACAGGAACTGATTCCGCCGGTAGCGCTGCTGCTTTATGTTCCGGATAATCCGCAGCAGGCGGTCTATTATCCTTTTGCCGAATTCTCACCTGAGTGGCAGGCCATCCGATACGCGTTAAAGAATGGCATTCCTGTGCGCTTTATGGATCTGCCCCAGTGCAATCAATTAGTCGTTATGGATGAACAGGTATTGCCAGAAGATGCTGCCGGACAGGCTGCGCCTGGCGAAACCCACCCGCCTGACCCCTTCGCGATGATTTCTGAGGCGGCAGGTTATTCAGACGGGGAGCGCTGGTGGGAACATTTTATCGAGCAGCGCCGCGAAAGCGGGGATGTATTTGCCGGGATCATCGAACTGATGACAGCTCTGCGCACAGGATCTGATGAAAACCCTGCGCCTGAAAACCAGCGTGACCTGCTGCGAGAAGCCTCCATGCGCACGATCATCCGCGCCGCGCAGGCTGAAGGCTTTCAAAATATCGCGGTGGTGTGCGGAGCCTGGCATGCGCCTGCGCTGATGGATCTCAAAAAACTCATCAAAAACGATGCGAAAATCCTGAAAGGCTTGCCCAAAACTGCGCTCGCCGCTACCTGGGTGCCCTGGACCTTTGACCGCCTGGCACGGCGCAGCGGCTATGGCGCGGGCATCGAGTCGCCGGGCTGGTACGAGCATCTCTGGTTAGTCCAAACCAACCTGGTCGAGACCTGGATGGTCAAGGTGGCCCAATTGATGCGCGCCGAAGATCTGGGCATTTCTCCGGCACACGCCATCGAGGCCACCCGCCTGGCTGAAACGCTGGCAGCCCTGCGTGGGCAGCCCCTGCCCGGACTTCCCGAACTTGACGAAGCCGTCCAGGCCATCTTCTGTTTTGGTGATGAAAGCCCAATGCGATTGATCCGCGAAAAACTGATCATCGGCCAGCGTATGGGGAAAACCCCGGTTGAAACGCCGGTAGTACCGCTGCAGCGCGACCTGGCTGCGGCGCAAAAACGTACCCGCTTGGAACCATCCGCATCCCCTGAAGAACTGGACCTCGATCTGCGCAAACCGCTTTTGCTTGAGCGCAGCCAGCTCCTGCATCGTCTGAACCTGCTCGGCATCCCCTGGGGAAAACTCCGGGAGGCGCGCGGGGCAATGGGTACTTTCCACGAACTATGGCAACTCGAGTGGAAACCTGAGTTTGTCGTGAACATTATCGAAGCCAGCTTGTGGGGCAATACCGTGCTCTCAGCCGCCACCAACAAAGTCAACAGCGAAGCGGCTCTGGCCAGGGAGCTGCCGGCGCTCACGCGCATCGTTGAAGCTGCCCTGCTGGCCGATCTGGCCGATACCATCCCCGATCTGATGGCACGTGTTCAACAGGTGGCTGCCATCAGCGCTGATATTTCCCATCTGATGGGGGCCATGCCGCCGCTTGCCAATGTGCTGCGTTATGGCAATGTCCGCCAGACTGATACGAGCATGCTGCGCCAGGTGGTAGATGAACTGATCACGCGCATTTGCATCGGTCTGTCATCCGCCTGCTCGGCGCTGGATGACGACGCAGCCCAGGCCATGTTCGCGTATATCAATGCCGTGCAAGATGCGATTGGAATGCTGCAGGATAATCTCCAGGTGGCTGCCTGGGCGCGCGCCCTGGAACAACTTGCTTCACAGGATGGATGCCACGGCCTGATCCGTGGGCGTGCCTGCCGCCTGCTCTTTGAACGCGACGATGCCGATGAACTTACCGCAACACGCATGAGCCAGGCGCTCTCGCCAGGCACCCCGACAGGACAGTCGGCAGCCTGGGTGCAAGGCTTTCTGCATGGTAGTGGACAAGCGTTGATCCATCATCCACGCTTGTGGCAAATAGTGGACCAGTGGGTGCTGGCCTTGCCCGAGGCAATGTTCTCCGCCAGTCTGCCACTGCTGCGGCGCACCTTTAGCAGCTTCACAGCTCCGGAGCGCCGTCAAATCGGTGAAATGGCCAGGTCTGGCGGACGCGGTGTCTCAGTCGGCAGCGAAGTTATGATTGACTCGCTGCGCTCGGAAAAAGCGCTGGCCTTGGTAAAGCTGATCCTGGCAAGTTGACGGCTACGGAAGTCCCGGTTCCAGCGACACTTGCACTTGCTCTAATCTGCGTAATCATCGAAATCAGCGAAAATCTGCGGTTCAGACACGTGCCGTGATTAGAATGGATATTGAACCCAATGGATGATATCTCTCAAACCCAAAATTCCCCAACTGACCACCTGCGCCGCTGGCGCCTGATGCTGGGCGGCGATGCAGATGGCACAGGCTGCACTCTGAGCGGCGAGATCGACCTGGGTATGGACAGGACGCTGGCGGCGCTGTATTCTGACTTTGGCGAGCAGGGGGCTGCACAGAAAAAGGGCAAAGGCGGGTTGGGTGGTTCCGCGCCCAGTGTGGCGCGCTGGTTGGGAGATATCCGCACCTACTTCCCCACATCAGTGGTACAGGTCATGCAAAAAGATGCCCTGGAACGGCTCGATTTGCGTCAGATGTTACTTCAACCCGAACTGCTTGAATCTGTCGAACCGGATATCCATCTGCTTTCAACGATCATCTCCCTTAATCGCGTCATTCCCGAAAAAACCAGGGAGACCGCCCGCATGGTGGTTCGAAAAGCCGTTGAAGAACTGGAAAAAAAGCTTGCCGGTCCTTTGTGCCAGGCTGTTTTGGGTAGTCTCAATCGCGCCGTGCGCAACCGCCGCCCGCGTCACAGCGATATTGACTGGAATCGCACTATTCGCGCGAATCTCAAACACTACCAACCCACTTACAAAACCATCATCCCTGAAACGCGTATCGGTTACGGGCGCAAGAAAGGCTCATCAGCGCTGCGCGATATCATCCTGTGTGTTGATCAGAGCGGCTCGATGGCGACCTCGGTGGTTTATTCATCCATCTGCGCAGCGGTTCTGGCTTCGCTAAGCGCGGTGCGGACTTCGCTGGTGGTGTTTGATACTTCCGTTGTGGATTTGACACCCGAACTGCACGATCCAGTCGAGGTACTTTTTGGTACCCAATTAGGCGGCGGCACCGACATCGAACAAGCCCTGGGCTACTGCCAGAGCCTGGTGCGCACGCCGAACGATACCATCCTGGTGCTGATCAGCGATTTGTATGAGGGGGGTAATCATGATAAATTACTTCGCCGCGCCGCATCCCTGGCAGGGTCAGGTCTACAGTTCATCACCCTGTTGGCGCTCAGCGATGGGGGCGCGCCGGCATCCGACCATTTCGTTGCAGCCCAATTTGCAGCACTTGGTATTCCCAGTTTTGCCTGTACCCCGGATCAATTCCCAGATTTGATGGCCGCGGCGATCAAACGCGAAAATATCAACCAGTGGGCGGCCGGGTTGGGCATTGTTACCGCTCGGAGCGCATAGCCCTAACGGCCCGCGCCACCGCCTGCCAGCTGCCCGCCATCCACCACAAACACTGCCCCGGTTGTAAAGCTCGATGCTTGTGATGCCAGATAGAGTGCGATTCCTGACAATTCGCCGGTTTCCGCCATGCGCTGCTGCGGAATCGACTTAACGATGGTATCGTAGAGCTGAGGGGTTTCCCATAGCACGCTGCTGAATTTGGTTTTGACAAAGCCCGGCGCGATTGCATTCACCTGAATATTAACTCCCGCGAGCTCCACCGCCAGCACCCTGGTCATCATTAATACTCCCGCTTTGCTGATGCTGTACAAGCCCATACCCATTTGAGGTTCAAGCCCCGCCACAGAAGATACGTTAATGATCTTCCCGCCCCCGCGGCCTGTCATGCTTTCCACGCAAGCCTTAATCATCCGAAAATAGCCCAGCAAGTTTACATCAAACGTTTTTTGCCACTGACCTTCTTCCGAGGTCAGCAGCGCTCCAAAATGCGGGTTTGTCCCGGCATTGTTAACCAAAATATCTACCCCGCCATACACCTCGATTGCCCTGGCTACTACACCCGTGACCGCATCCGCATCCCCGCTGTGGGCTGCCAGCGGCAGCGCATCTCCGCCTGATGCGCGAATGCCTTCAGCCACCGCATCCAGCCCGGCCTGTTTACGGGCAGTCAGCACCACCCTGGCCCCATTTGCCGCATAGGTCTCTGCAATAGCCTGCCCAATGCCGCGAGATGCGCCAGTTATCAAGGCCACTTTGCCTTGCAAGCTAAAACTTGGAATATTGGTCATCTGGATCTCACTTGAGAATCTATCATCGATCTCATTTGTTCGGGTTTACGGACCCCAATCCGATAAAACATGGTATACAAAATCAGGCCGAACAGGATCATTGGTTTTGAGATGAACACCAAAATCATGCTTACCGCCCATGCCTTCATTCATCATAAAAACGCTTGATTTAATCTCTGTGCTTTCGCCGGGGTTGAGAACCATCGAACCGATGGTTAAGTCAGGCGGTCAGCAGCCATCCAGAACTTCGATAACCGGGTTTTCCTGGAAACGCAGCACGCCATCTCCGGCATTGGTGACTTTGATGATAAAGGTCTTACTTTCACCGAATTTAACATAGCCGTAGTCGATCTTATCCTGGTCAACCACCAACTTTGGCGTGCCGCCACCATTCCCGCTGCCAAAAACAAAAAAGACAGCCGCTGCAATGATAAGCAGCGCAGCACCTATCAACATAGCGACCAACACCGTTGGCATTTTCTGTTGTTCTTTGCTCATGAGTACCTCCTACCTTATATAACCAAATGGGAGCGAGTAGATATATGCTATCACATTCCAGATTTGTTCATCAGTAAAAATACTGGCTCTCTGGGAATTAGCGTGGCCAAAAACCATTGGACACGCACGAGCGTCTCGGGCCGGAACCGGGACTATCGCGGAAAATCCCATAGAGCCATCGGAGCCATTTGGACAGATTTACTGTTCAACGCTGTAGAGCAGGCAGGAAGGCCAACAAGATGATTGCAATCATTATGGAATAATCCTGGCTTCTGCTTAGGGCTGGATATTTAATTTTGGATTTGATCACGAGAAGTTCTCCAATTCGCTCCTACATGCGCATCGCCATCGGCAGGACAAACATCCAAATGTTGATGATACCGAGCACAACCATCAACACGGCGTATGGGATAAAAGTGCCCCAGAGTTTTTCCTGTGAGTAATTTGCTTTGGCAATGCGATAAGCTGTATAGAGCGAGCCTGCGAAGCCCAGACCAACCAGACCAAACTGCAGAAGTTGGATCATGGCCGGATCCATCAGGGCCGTTGAAAGGCCATGACCAACGCCCTGTCCGATAAACGCCAGACCAGTGAAGACAATGGCTTTCCCTTCAGCCAGCAGGTGAAATAAGTTGTGTGCCATGTGCCCGGCCATATCCAGAACAATCAGGGCATATCCAAAACGGGTGAAGTTCTGCAACAGTGACTCACCGTTGAATTTCTGCGCAACCAATGAAGCCAACCCGAGCAAGGAAATTGGAATCAGCATGGAGATCAGGAAAGCGATCGAAAAGGTCACAAAATAGCTGGTGGTGCCGGCTGCATTCTCCAGCCAGACCAGCATAGCAGGCCAGGCCTTGAGCATGGTCACGTTCTGCACAAAAACGATGCCCATGATAACTGCGGAAAGGAAGGCTTCCTCCAGCTTAGGCTTGCGGATGAACCACAATTCTTTTGAAGGCGGCCGAACGGTAAGTTGGATGGAATCATTGGGGCAGTTCTTTGCGCAGCTGGCGCAAAGGTTACAGTTGGCACTGGATGTCATTGTCTTCGGAAATTCAAAAAGCGGGCATGGCTGAGCCTTGTCGGTCCCTTTGTAACAGGACGCGATGGTACAGGTGGCGCAAATTTCGGGCGTACCACGTAGTTGAAGCATACCGTTACGCGCGTAGTTGCCAGAAAGTCCACCCAGGAAACAAACGTAACGGCAGAAGGTGCGACGCTCAAAAAATGCGCCAGAGGCAACCACACCAGTGGTCAGAGTCAGCAGCAGAATGCCTGAGCCAACCGGATTTTCCACGATACCCCAGACATGGTCACTCCAGGTGATGAAGATAAAGAGTGCATCGATAACCCAGATGCCATATTTTTTCAGAAACTTTGGCACTGGACGGTTGTTGCCAACAAATTTTTGCACCAGATCATTGATCGTAGCAAAAGGACAAATAGCGCACCAAAACCGCCCCAGAAACAGGAACATGATTGGGATGATCGGCCACCACAGCACCCATGTGAGCGCTGTACCAAAGTTATCGTGCGCAGCGGATGGTCCGAGCAGCAGTTCGAACATAATCAGCATAAACACGAGCAGGGTTGGCCATTGGATGATACCCGGGTACCATTTGCTGCGCATGAAACTGCCGATATACTTGTTTTTGAGGAGATTGGTGCCATTGGTTTGCATAATGGGCGCCTGGGACAACTGGATATTGCTGAGTTTCACTTTCACTGGGGTTGGGATCAGGTTGGTCATGGGATTATGCCTTTTTCGATAAACCGGCGAAGGATAAAGGTTTGGGTTTCAACACAACTGCGGCGGCGATCAGCGCAGCGTTTACGACAAAAAAGCTTCCAAGAACGATCGGGCCTGTATTGGATTTGGCAACATGCATGGGAATGTCCACTTCCGTTAGTTTTCCAGCCACGGTGATGTGTACGCGAAGGATCAAATCTCCTTCACTTTCGATGGAAATTTGACCATCATACTCGCCGCTTTGGGACCCGGCTGCGAGCGAGATCATTTGAGCATGCGTTTGGACGGGTTGTTCATCCATGCCACTCATGCCAGACATCGCCCCTGCTTCAGCAGTAGGCTGCATATCCATAGCGCTCATACCAGACATCGTTTCTACTTCAGCAGTTGGCTGCGCCGCCATGCCGCTCATGCCAGACATCGTTTCTGCTTCAACGGTTGGCTGGACTTCAACATGTTCAACTTGGAGGTCAACCACGCTTACATCCAGATCAGCCTGAGAGACGGGCATGTTCATGCCATCTTTAACGAAAACATGGATCTGATTTTCGCCGACAGCGGCAGACTTGCCAAAAACAACAGTCACCTGGTAGCCATCAACCGTTTGCGTCAATTCGTTTCCACCATCTGCGCGGGCTGTGACAGGGAATACGAACAGGATCAAAACAAGAACCGTCAACAGTAAAAAGGATTTTTGCGAAAATCTATTCATGGAAACTCCTCTTGGTTAATGAAGTTGCGGTATCTTATCAGTCACACTGCAAATGACCGAGCGCCAAATTGCGCATTCTTAAGGTGAGCAAAATGGCTTATGTCATATGTCACGCCTGAAATATGACAAAAAACATCCGAAGCAATCGCTTCGGATGTGGAGAAAATAAACTATACCGATCCGGATTACCCCCACTGGGAACCGGTGCCTGCATCAAAAAAAGAACATGCATAGAGTAAGCACAAGTGCAAAACCAGGGATCCTGCCGTGCCTACGCTCTAATGTTGTTAAGGATGGAAATGGATAAGTGCGTGCCTTTACCTGGCGATGATACAATTTCAAAACCAGCGCCAATCAACTGCGCACGCTCGTAAAGACCAACCAGCCCAAAATGCCCGCTGGGCGCTAGCTCTGCCGGACTTTTCGGTACATCGAAGCCCACACCATTATCATCCACGTAGATATTGACAGTCTGGGCATTAAACTCAATTCTGAGTGAAGCCCTGGATGCTTGGGAATGACGCATTGTATTACTGAGTGATTCCTGAGCCATGCGATAAAGAGCCAATTCCGTATCCGGCGGTAATCGTATTTCCTGCCCAATGCGTTGAAACTCAATCATCAGGTTTGGATTTTGTCCATTTTCATTGACCAACATTTCGAGCGCTGCCACCAACCCCAAGTCCTCGAGATAAATGGGCCGCAAGGCGCGAATTGTCCGGCGCAGGTTATCGATAGTTTGCTCAGTCAGCGTTTCCAATTCCGTCAGGTTTTGCAAGGACACGTCTTTGGGAAGCGCCAGGCGTGTCAATTGTGCCCTTTGTTTAAGCGCAATCAGCGCTTGAATGGTGTCATCATGTAGTTCACGCGCCAGGCGCTGGCGTTCATCCTCCTGCCCCTGGGTGATAGCGCCAATGTAGCTGTGCAGATTTTGCTGGGCAGCCTGTAACCGGCGCGCCATGTGAGCCAGCTCGGTTTGCAAGTGTCGGATTTCGGCAATTCCCTGCACTGGCTGCTCGATCTCATCGAAATCTCCCCAGGCCAGTTTGGCGGCTTTGGCTTCCAACAAGCGCAAAGGCTTCACGATTTGTTCCGCACCAAACCAGAGCGCCAGCACTGCCAACAATAAAGCGGGAATTAGAATCAGCGGCGTGACCTGAGTGGTTTGTAGAGTCGGGTTGGCAACCACCTCCCAAGATTCCTCGATCACAACTGCCCAACCTGTAATAATGACCGGGCTGTAGGCGAGAACGTGCTCATCGCTGCCCGATTGGACGTAAGTTGCGCCGCTTTTTCCGGCCAACGCATCCGGTATGCCAGCATGCTGAGCTGGGTTTCCTTCAATGGCGCCTGGGCCGCTTTGAAATACAGTTTTATAAGCTTGATCAAAAACATATACAGCAGCGTTGCCATCTTCAGGGAAATCCTTTGCCAGTACACCCTGTAGCACACTGGCAGCAGAAAAAGCGCCCATGACCACTACATTTCCATTTGGAACAGCAAAAGCAGCCAAAATTATCGGTTTCCCATCCACGGTAATGGTGTTCACGCCGCGAAATACCTGCGCTTTCCAGGCAGAAAGGTCAATCTGGCCAGGAACGGTCGCCCAAAAGCTTGTATTTCCTGAATCGGTCAAAAGATTCCCATTTTGTGAGAAAAAGGCCAGACCAAAATTAAAATCATCCAGCAGATAGGTTGAATCAGTCAACGCGTGATTCAGGCTTTCTTTAGAGCCGTCCCTGGCAAGATAAGCAAGACCACGCAAACTGTCCATCTGGTGATGAATCTCGGATTCGATGGCGCTGGCTGCAGCCCGGACGGCGCGCTCATCGCGCTCCCCCACCATGCTGCGCATGGCATTTTGATGAATGAAAAAACTGCCAAAACTGCTTGCCACCAATAATAGAGTCAGCGGTAAAACAATCGCTGCAATCACCTGAAGGGTGGTTCCACGCCAGGAAGCAAACCATCTTTTCCTATCATTCCGGAAAAACACCGGGATAGGTGTGCGAGCGGTGTCTTCCTGCCCGGCAATCTCAGATTTGAAGGAGTTCTTCATGAAATAATCCTGGAGCGGGTTTGGGAATGCACTGATCCTTATTCATTGGGAGCATCTGCTGCATACTCTGAAACCCACCCCAATGACACCGCGCGCATAACAGCTTCGGTGCGACTATTGGCCTGCAGCTTATCAAAAATATGCGCCAGGTGTCCCTGTACCGTGCGATCACTAATACTGAGTTGGGTGGCAATTGCCTTGTTAGTAAAACCTTTGGCGGTCAACTTCAAAACATCCATTTCCCGCTCTGTTAATTCTTGATAGGTAGGTAAGGCCTGCTGGTTAAATAAGTGTGCCATCACTTTTTGAGTGATGGCCGCATCCAGTGCTGACTTCCCAGCATGGACATCATGCACAGCCTGAATTAAATCTTCTGGCGAAGCGGTTTTGAGTACATAACCATTTGCTCCTGCCTGGAGCACACCCAAAACATAGGGGGTGTCATCGTAAGCAGTCAGGGTGAGTAAACCAATTCCCCGCAAGTTGGCGCGCACCCAACGAATTACTTCGATACCGCTCATTTTGGGCATTTGAATATCCAAAACCGCCACATCCGGCATGTATTTTTGAATCAGGGTTTTGGCCTCTTCGCCATCTTCCGCTTCAGCAACAACTTCGATATCGCCAGCCTGTTCGAGAATGCTGCGAATGCCAGCGCGAACGAGCTTGTGATCATCGGCAAGTAGAACACGAATTGAAGCCATCCTATTTCTCCTGGGAAGGTTACTTACTTCAAGACCAGGTTCGAGGTCGACCCCGGTTCCAGCGCTAGCACGGCGATTTACGATAGTCCCGGTTCCAGCACGAGATCGCCATGTACCCGGTTCCTGCGCAGGGCACGGAACTGTAATTTGAAGTATATCGCTTTTGCCGTACTGTTCCAACCTACGATCCATTAAAGTGGAAGCCGGAAAGGGCACGAAAACATATCCATCCATAATTGAACCACGTGGCAGCCGCTGGATCCAATAAAAAGATTTTGAATCGATTGAATTGCATTCATTTTCTCTTTACTTCGCCGAATTAATTTTCCAGATTCAGCGCATCCTGAATGCTACCTTCCAACTGCTGCCCCATGCACTGGCGCGGATTATTGATAATATCGAACCAGCTGGCTCGGTCATTACCGTGAATAATCAATGTTACAGGAGGGGTATTAGCCTGATATACCAGCACTACAATCATTTGGCAATTACACTGCGCGGATCCATGCGTTGGGCAGGATTGCTCCGGATGAGCAGCACGGGCTGCCTGTAAATCAAAGGTTCGTACGGCCTGAAATCCACATCGCTCTAACCTGGAGATAGCCCAGTTAACAGCCTTATCGCAAGACTGTGGGAAAACCACAAGATGAGGAGTGTTGGACATCTGGCATCTCCGGTAATTGATCAGGATATTATTCCGATCATACTATTTCATATCCGTATATGAAACAGCTATCTGCCTTATACTTCTATAGGCATTATTGCCTACAACCCCTACAGTTTAAGGTAATTGAGCATATTGGCCGTTCTGACAGAGAGATTGTGATGGTGCCCGGTTCTGCAACGGGATAGGCATCCAGAATAATTCTTGCATCGATTGGCGATCAACTATCGCCGATTTCGCAAGAATTTCTCGAAAATTAAACTCTCGCGAAGCGGTTGTTCCATCAGCGAACTCCGTGTTCTCAATGGTCAAGGCTTTTTGCGATAGTGCCCGTTCCAGCAGAGCCAGGGCCGGTTCAGACAATCTTCAATCTAAAACTTTACAGGCAGTCATAAGATGGTTATCTTATAACCGCTTGTAAACACCCGCGATTGGGTATAATTCCCACCATTAATCAAACGAGGTATTCATGCTGCGTACAATATCCCAGGGCTTTTCCCCGCTGAAACTGCCCAACTTTCGTCTGTACATATCCGGCCAGGCCGTTTCACTGATCGGCACCTGGCTTCAAGTAACCGCCCAGAGCTGGGTTGTCTGGGAGCTCAGCCATTCTGAGGCTGCCCTGGGAGTGGTGGCAATGCTAGGAGCCTTGCCAACTTTGCTGCTTGGCCCGTGGGCTGGCGTTATCGCCGACCGGCTCAACCGGCGCGGATTGCTGATCTTCACACAAACCGGCATGATGCTGCTGGCTTTCATCCTTGCAACCCTGGTACAGCTAAGAATTGTCCAACTCTGGCATGTCTTTATCCTCAGCACCACGCTCGGAATATTCTCAGCGCTGGATTTCCCCACCCAGCAGGCATTCCTGGGTGACTTATCTGGCATGAGCGAGGTGCGAAAGGCAGTCAATATGAATGCCATGTTCCTGCAGGTCAGCCGCATGATCGGCCCCGCTCTGGCCGGATGGGTGATTGGGAGCTGGGGCGCTGCCACAGCTTTCTGGTTGAACGGTGCCAGCTTCCTGGCAGTTATTGCAAGCCTGATCGCAGTGCGTGCCAATCAGGTCCGACGCCCGCAAACCGGCAATTCCGTGCTGCGCGATTTGTGGGACGGGATGCTGTATCTGCGCAGCCAGCCCCGCATTCAGGATCTGCTTTTACTGAGTATTTGTGTCACCCTGCTGGCGCTTTCACTGATGTCCATGCTGCCAGCTTTTGCCAGCGAGACCCTGAAAGGGAATGCCAGCACACTCGGCCTGCTGCTGGGGTCATCTGGCGCAGGCGCTCTGGTCAGCGTTGTATTTATCATGCCGCTGGCCCAATCCAGAAAACGCGTTGGGCTGCTGATGAGCCTGGCATTGATCTGGGCCGGAAGCTGGATCATTGCACTATCGCTCGTGCACTGGTTACCACTCGCAATGTTGTGCCTGTTTGCGTTAAGCTTCAGCCTACCGTTAGTGGTTGCCATGTCGATGGGGTTGATCCAGGTCCTGGCACCCGGAGAAATGCGCGCGCGGCTGCTCAGCCTGTTCACGATGGTCAGCTTTGGCCTGCAGCCGCTTTCGGTCGTGTTAATCGGAGCAGCATCTGAACGTTTTGGCGTTCCAAGAGTCGCTTCGGTCAATGGCACTCTGCTTGTGCTTGCCGGGCTTGCCATGATTTTCCTGCGCAAGGGTCTGCGCCAATGGCAAGTGCAAACAGCTCCGGTGGTGGCGCCGTAGGTTGCGATAGTCCCGGCTCCCACACGGCCACGAGGTCGCCCCGGTATACAAGGAGATACAGCATGGATTTCACCATTCCATTCGAAACACAGCGTATGATCCAGGTTATCCGCGATTTTCTTCGCCAGGAAGTCTACCCACTCGAACGTGATTTTCTCTCCACCCCATTCCGTGACCTGCTGCCTGTTCTGACCGAAAAGCGCACCCGGGTCAAGACCCTCGGGCTATGGGCTCCACAAATCCCGCAGGAATATGGCGGACAGGGTCTCTCGCTGCTTGAGTTCGCATCCATCGGCGAGGAATTAGGCCGAACCCCGCTTGGACATTACCTGTTCAACTGCCAGGCCCCCGATGCCGGCAACATGGAGCTTCTGATCCAGCACGGAACGAAAACCCAAAAAGAAGCCTATCTTATGCCACTCATTCATGGGCAGATCCGCAGCTGTTTTTCCATGACCGAGCCTGGCTATCCAGGCTCAAACCCGGCCTGGATGAGCACCAGCGCCGTCAAAGATGGCAACGACTATGTCATCAATGGTGACAAATGGTTCTCCACTGGCGCAGATGGCGCAGCCTTCTCCATCGTTATGGCCATCACCGATCCGGAGGCATCCAACCCCTACCGCAAGGCCAGCATGATCATCGTACCCACTTCCACACCCGGCTTTCGCCACCTGCGCAACACATCCGTCATGGGTGATACCGGCAGCGATCACGCCAGCCACGGCGAGGTACAGTTCAACAACTGCCGCGTTCCCATCGGAAACCTGTTAGGCGAACAAGGCGCAGGCTTTGTACTTGCCCAGGATCGCCTCGGCCCCGGACGCATTCACCACTGCGTACGCTGGCTTGGAATTTGCGAACGAGCCTTTGAGCTGATGTGTACCTGGGCATCCAACCGGCTGGTTGGGCCGGACAAACTGCTCGGCTCACAGCAAATTATACAAACCTGGATCGCTGAAAGCCGAGCCGAGATTGACTCAGCCCGCTTGCTGGTCCTGCGCACCGCGTGGAAGATCGATAACCTGGATGCCAGCGCAGCCCGTGATGACATTTCACTGATCAAATTCTCGGTCGCCGCTGTTCTGCAGCGAGTCATAGACCGCGCGATCCAGACCCATGGCGGCATGGGCATGACCGACAACCTGCCGCTGGCATATTGGTACCGTCACGAACGCGCCGCGCGCATCTACGATGGCCCCGACGAAGTCCACAAGATTGCTGTTGCCCGTCACATCTTAAGGGAATACAAGGCATGAATGCCCCCATCCCGCTCGATCAACCAGCGCCTGTGCGCCTGGGCGAGGAGCTTGATCTCCGCTGGCTGTCTACCTACCTGCGCACCCACATCCCCAACCTGCCAAACGCGCCCATCGAAGTATTACAGTTCCCGGGTGGGCATTCCAACCTGACCTACTTGCTGCGTGTTGGCGAACGCGAAATGGTGCTGCGCCGCCCACCCTTCGGCGCAAAAATCAAAAGTGCTCATGACATGCAGCGTGAATACACCATCCTCTCGCATCTCATCCTGGTCTATCCCAGGGTGCCGCGCCCGCTAATATACTTTGACCCCCAGAATCCCGGGCTGCCTGGTGAAGACGCTGTTATGGACGTTCCCTTTTACGTCATGGAACGCTTACAGGGTCTGATCCTGCGCAGCTCCGCCCCCCTGGGACTGGATCTGTCACCCGATAAAATGCAGGCCCTGTCTGAGAATTTTGTCGATAACCTGGTCGAGATCCACCGCGTAAATTACCAGGACGCAGGACTGGGTCACCTGGCACATCCACTTGGATACGTCCGGCGTCAGGTGGATGGCTGGACACAGCGCTACCTTAACGCCCGCACCGACGACATCCCCGATACCCTGCGCGCTGCCGCCTGGCTGGCCGATAACATGCCGCCCGAACAAAACGCCTCCGCCATGATCCACAACGATTACAAGTATGACAACCTGGTACTCGACCCAACCGATTTCACCCACATTATCGGAGTCCTGGATTGGGAAATGGCCACCATCGGCGACCCACTGATGGATTTTGGCACATCGCTCGGTTACTGGGTCGACCCTTCCGATCCGCCCGAGCTGAAAGCACTGGCTTTCGGCCTGACAGCCTTGCCCGGCAACCTGGACCGCCGCGAGCTGGCCCAACGCTACGCCCAAAAAAGCGGTCTCGACCTCTCCAATATCTGCTTCTACTACGTTTACGCCCTCTTCAAGATCGCTGTCATCGTCCAACAGATCTATGCCCGTTACAAAGCTGGCGCTTCCAAAGACCAACGCTTCGCCAGCCTCATCCACGCCGTGCACTCTCTCAGCCACATGGCCGTTCAATCCATCGAAAAAGGCCGCATCGACAACTTGTGACCTGCTCTAATCTGCGTAACATCGAAATCTGCGTAAATCTGCGGTTCAGACAGGGCCGGTTAAGACACGAGATCGCCGTGTCAGGCAATCAAAATCGGGAACAAATCCACGCTTCCAGCGTCCATAATACGCGGGGCTATTCCGCCTGCAGGTCATTAAGCAAATAACCCCAGGAGATTTTATGAAAAATCCTTCTCACCTTCCCTACTTTCGACTCATCAATCTACAACCCAAAATCATCGCTTTATTATCCCTTATCGTACTCGTCTCACTAGCTTGCTCAACAAGTCTACCTGGCGCGACCACCGTCCAGGCATCACCCACGGCCACACCAAGTGCACCGCTGCCCCCCACCATCATCGAGACCATCCCACCGGTCGGCAGCCAGATCCCGCTCCAATCGCCGCTGACGATCTACTTTAGCGAAAAAATGGAACACGCTTCAGTCGAATCCGCCTTCAGCGATAGCACGGCCACAGGCGGCTTCATTTTCAACTGGGTCGATGACTCCACCCTCACCTTCGTCCCCAAGTCTGCCCTGCCAGCCAACTCAAAAGTGAGCTTCACCCTGGCTGCCAGCGCGAAATCGACCAATGGGTTGAGCATGCTGCAGCCCATCAGCATCTCCTATCAGACCCCCGGCCCGCTAAAGATTGCCCAGGTACTGCCCGCAGCCTCCGCTTTGGAAGTTTCCCCAGATTCTGCCGTGGTGATCGCCTTCAACCAGCCTGTGGTGGCTCTGGGCGCAGACCCGGATTCACTGCCAGCAGGCCTGACGATTGAACCGTCTGTACAAGGAAAAGGCGAGTGGCTGAACACCAGCACCTACATCTTCCATGCCGACCCGGCTCTGGCTGGCGGCGCGCAGTATACCGTCCGCGTCAACCCAAAGTTGGTCAGCGTCAACGGGATGAGCATCGATTCCGATAGTGCCGGTTCCAGCACGGCCGCCGGCCCGAACAGCGCCTGGGCTTTTTCCACCAGCCTGCCCAAGGTGCTGTCCGTCACCCCAACCAGGTCACTTCAGGGGGCAACATCATCATCCGCCGACAGGCTCTACATTGACACATTCATCCACGTCAGTTTCAACCAACCAATGGAACGCGCCAGCGTAGAGCGAGGCTTTTCCTTCTCTTCTCCCGCTGAACCCGGACCACTGACTGGCGCCTTTGAGTGGAATAAGAAATTCTCCGAGTTCACCTTCAAGCCCGCCCGCCTTCTGGCACGTGACAGCCAGTATACCCTTTCCATCAGTGCCCAGAGCATCTCCAAAGGCGGCGCAGCGCTCGGCTATGATACCCGCCTGCTCTATACCACGGTTGCGCCTTTTGGCATGACCGCCACCAGTTTTCCCAACAACCAGGTGCGCCCGCAAAACGCCGGCGTCACTGCCACCTTCTCCGCCCCGGTCGCCAAATACAGCGATGCCGACCTGCAATCTTTGATCTCAGTCAGCCCGAAACCGCCTTTCTATAGCTTTTATGTGGACGAAACCAATATCAGCGTCAGCGGCGGGTTTAATCCCGGCAAAACCTATACGATCACCTTCTCAGCCATGCTCAAAGATCGCTGGGGACAATCCCTGACAGATGCCGGCATTTTTACCTTCACCGAACCAGATGCCCAACCCGCGTTAAACCTGGCCAACTATTCCCAGGTTATGTTCACGCGCCCGGAGGATCCCGCCATCAGCGTGCAGGCGGTCAATATCAACACCATCACAGTTTCGCGCGGCAGCATGTCGCTGGATGATTTCCAGCGCACCCTGGCCGACTATAACCTGCAGCAAAGTTTTATCCCCGCCAATAACCAGACCTTTACCGTTTCCCCTGGCTCGGAACACAACGCCAACCAGGCCGTGGATATCAAACTCAGCGACAAACCACTTACCCCCGGTATCTACGCTTTGAATATAGACTCATCCGAGGTTCAATACCATAATAACTACAACAAACGCACCCTGGTGGTCAGTAACATCAATGTCACCATCAAGACCAGCCCCACCGAAGCGCTCATCTGGGCCGTCGATCTACGCAAACAGACTCCCGTTACCAATATCCCTGTTGTTCTGTATGATCAAAAAAATGTCGTTATCGCCACCGGTGTCACCGATGAACACGGCTTATTTCGAGGACAACTGCCTCAGCCACCTTCAGACCCAATGGACAGAGCCATCATCCATGCCATTCTCGGCCAACCCGGCGATGACCAGTTCGGCATGGCCATGACCAGTTGGGGGATGGGCATTTCACCCTGGGATTTTAACCTGCGTTCAGATACCGGCGGCCCGCGGCTGGAAGCCTATTTATATTCCGAACGCCCAGTTTATCGCCCCGGTGATGTGGTTCACTACCGCGGCATCCTTAAAAATGGATACGACGGACGCTATACGGATAGCGCCCTTAACAGCATTGATGGTACCTGGTACGGCCCGAACGGTAAATTAAGCGCAAGCCGGGCCACCATCTCGGCCTACGGCACATTCAATGGCGAATATACCATCCCCGCCAGTTCTGCCCCTGGGGGTTACAGCTTCACAATCACCAACGGCGGCAAAGATGTGTACAACGGTTCGCTCTATATCCAGGTGGCTGATTATCGCAAACCCGAGATCGAACTCTCCGTCGCCTTATCTCCGAACCCTGCCAGGAGCGGCGCTAATATGAACGCCAACGTTAAGGCCGCTTACTTCTTCGGATCTCCGGTGCCCGATCTACCCTTTACATGGCGTTTATATACCGGCGCATCGAGCTTCTCCATCCCAGAATACTCAACCGGTATCCAGAACCAGCACTGGCTTGGTAATGGCAACGCTGGGCGCTATGGTAATATTTACTTGAACGGTGAAGGCCGCACCGGCCCGGATGGCAGCTTCAACATCCCGTTCAACAATATCAAGGTCGAAGACACCACTCAGCTAACCCTGGAAATCACCGCCAGTGAATCGGGCGGTTTCCCAATCAGCGCGAGCGCCACAAGCACCATCCACCCGGCAGATTTTTATATCGGCGTCCGCCCGGATGCTTGGGTTGGCCAGGCTGGCTCACAGCTCGGATTCAGCCTGTTGAGCGTCGACTGGGACAAAAAACCCGTTTCAAAACCACTCGACCTGGTCTTCCAAAAAGTACGCTGGGAACGCACCGACATGGGCAACTTTGGCATGTTCGATTTCACCCCAGTTTATACCCCCATTGATAGTCGCGCCATCACCACCGCAGCCGATGGTCTGGCATCAATCAGCTTCACCCCGCCCGACCCCGGAACCTATATGCTGGATGTTACGGCCGGTAGCGCTCATACACAGATGCTGGTGTGGGTTGGCGGTGGCGAGAATGCTGAATGGCCCAACCTGCCTTACCAGCAGATACAGATCACATCAGACAAAAACAAATACAAGCCCGGAGATACGGCCCAGGTCTTCATCCCCAACCCTTTTAACGCAGACGCCCTGGCCTTGTTGACCACAGAACGCAGCACCATCAAATCCGTGCAAGTCGTCACCATCCCCGCAGCGGGCTATCGCCTCAGCCTGCCGCTCAGCGATGACTCTGCCCCCAATATCTATGTCTCTGCCACGCTGCTCGGCCCACAGGCTGTTGACTTCCGCCAGGGCTATGTTAACCTACCGGTCGACCCATCTGCGCTTATACTCAATGTAACCTTGAAGGCCAGCCCGGAAAAGGCCAGGCCAGGTGACACACTCACACTCGATCTGACCGTATCAGATTCAAAGAATCAGCCTGTACAGGGAGAATTTTCAATAGCCGTGGTTGACCTGGCTGCCCTGGCTCTGGCCGACCCCAATTCGATTGATATCGTTCCAGCTTATTACGACATCCAGTCTATTGGAGTGATCACCGGGTTGACCGCCGCTGTCTATACCCGCCGCCTGCTCAATTTTGCTGGCGGACAGGGCGGCGGAGGCGGTGATGGTGCCCTGACCCTGCGTGATAAATTTCCCGATACTGCCTATTGGAAAGCTGATATTGTCACAGATGTGATGGGCAAAGGTCGCATCACGCTGACTCTGCCAGACAACCTGACTACCTGGCAGGTTGAAACGCGCGGATTGAGCACGGCTACTCGTGTCGGCCAGGCGCGCATCCGCGTCGTTACCAGTAAGGAACTGCTCATCCGTCCACAGACCCCGCGCTTCCTGGTGGTTGGTGACCGTGCCGAACTGGCTGCCATCATCAACAACACCACCTCCAGCGAGCTGCAAGCCACTGCCAACCTGCAAGCCTCTGGATTTACACTCGATGACCCCGTCCAGGCCGAACAAACGCTGACCATCCCCGCCAACGGCCGCGCACGCGTTTCGTGGAGCGGGCTGGTACAGGCTGGTGAAACAGTCGACGCCATTTTCTCGGTAAAATCTGGGGATCTGCAGGATGCCTCCCGCCCCAGTGATGGCCCCATCCCGGTGCTGCTCTATTCGGCGCCGCAAACCTTCTCCACAGCCGGTATCTTGAGCGGTATCTCCAGCAGCCAGGAGATCATTGCCGTGCCGCGCAGCTTCCAACCACTGGGCGGGAACCTGCAAGTTGAGCTTTCACCATCCCTCGCCGCTGCCATCCTGGGCAGTCTCAAGGTTGTTGTTCCCGACCCGGCCTGGAGCACCGAGCAGATTGTCTCGGCCTTCCTGCCGAATGTAGTCACCTATGTCACTCTCAAGGAATCCGGCATCGATGACGCCGACCTGAACAAACGTTTGGAAAACATCCTGACGGATGACCTGCGCACCTTGCTCGCCTCGCAGCGCGAGGATGGCACCTGGGCCTGGACCAACACCAGCCCCACCAGCGACCTTTACCTGACTGCTTACGTCTTGTTTGGCCTGCAGCAGGCCCAGACCAGTGGTCTTAACCTGGATGGTCTCGATACTGCCGCCGCCATTCAAAAAGGCCGCAATGCCCTCCTGACTGCCGATGCTTTTACAGGCCAGGCTGACCTGAAAGTGGCCTGGCAGGCCAACCGCGCCGTCTTCTTCTGTTATATCCTGCAGCAGACTGGCTTGAACGCCGTCGCGACTGTCACAGATCAACTTTACGAAAACCGTAACTTGCTCGATCCGTGGGCCCGCTCCCTGCTGGCCGTTACGTTATACAACCAGGCCCCCGTCGATGCGCGCGTCACTACCTTGCTCTCGGACCTTGAAACCAGTGCCATCCGTTCTGCCACGGGTGTCCATTGGGAAAGCAGCTCGCAGGATGGGTTCAACCCGTCCTCGCCACTCTTCACCACCGCTGTCGTCCTTGCCGCGCTGGCAGAACGCACCCCGGCCTCCCCCCTGGTAGCCGATGCAGCCCGTTATCTGGCCTCACAGCGCAGCGCTGGGGATACCAGCGGATATGACACTTCATGGGTTATCCTGGCGCTCAACAAATATATGAAAGCCACTGGTGAGCTGCGCGGTGACTTTGCCTTCTCTGCCGCGCTCAACGGCGCTCCGTTAGCACAAGGGCAGGCAGGCGGGCCGCAGAATATGACCTCTGTCACAGCATCTGCGCCTCTCACGCAGTTGAATCTGGGCGCAGGAAGTTCCAGCGCAGGCGTCAATTCCTTGTTGATCGATAAGCAGGATGGCACCGGCAAACTGTACTACCGCGCGGCTCTGACCGTTGACCGCCCGGTTGAAAGCGCCCTGCCCATCTCACGCGGCATCACAGTTACTCGCCAGTTCATGGACTGCAGCGGCACTGCCTGCTTCGAAATCAACTCTTACCAGATGAAGGCCAATGCCAGCGGGCGCGTTACCGTCAGGCTGACCGTAACGCTTTCGAATGACACCTACTACCTGGCTGTCCAGGATTACATCCCCGCTGGCGCAGACATTCTCGATTCTTCACTAAAGACCAGCCAGCAGAGTCAACCAGACCAGCCTGTCCAGCCCAATTTTGACCCTGCCGATCCGTTTGGCGAAGGTTGGGGTTGGTGGCTGTTCAACCAACCACAAATCTACACTGATCATATCTTATGGAGCGCGGATTACCTGCCCGCCGGCACCTACGACTTGACCTATACCATCATCCCCTCACTGGCCGGGCAGTATCGCGTACTCCCCGCCCATGCCTGGCAGTCTTACTTCCCCGAAGTCCAGGGCACCACATCCGGCGCGATCTTCGAGATCAAGCCAATACCGTAATTCGATCCTATATGCCTTATAGCGGTGAAATTCTTGCGCAAAAAAACAAGAATTTCACCGCTGCAAAATTTGCCAGGTTTTCATTAACAGGTTGGCCCAAGTCCTTGCGATAGTGCCCGTTCTAGCAGGGCCGATAGTGCCCGTTCTAGCAGGGCCACGGGCACAGGACTGATCGGGTAAGTTATGAACGTTATCCATGTTCACGCTGCGATCTTCAATATATCCCCAACGCTGGCAAACACTTCATCCGGCGCCAGCGCCAGCAGGGCATCCACATTGGTATAGCCCCACGCCACCACTCCAGTGGCTATGTTAGCCTTGCGCGCCGCCTGGATATCACGGATCTCGTCCCCGATGCATAAGGTATCGCTGGCGTTCATCCCGCTCCTACGCAGAATTTTCTTGAATTTTGCTTTCTTGCCGTACAGAGATGCCCCGCACTCAAAATGGCTGATTAGAGCCATATTCTCAGCGCCGAGGATCTTGCCGACATTCTCGAGCGAATTGGATGTCACCAATGCAAGCATCACGCCCGCCTCGGATAAGCTGTGCAGAAGTTCGCCTACCCCGGCGAACACCGGGATTTTATCCGCATCTCTGCTCATCATCATTCCCAGGTCCTTCGCAATTCTGGGCAGCTTCCACCACCTGACCTTGTAAAGTTTGATGATGTGCCTGGCATCCGTACTTCTCAACCCCGCCACCTGCCCCCGATCGATGCGCGTCAAATCGTGCCGCTCAATGATCTCATCATAAATACTCAATGCCCACGGGAAAGAATCAGCTAACGTACCGTCAAAATCAAAAATCACGAGTTTATATTTCAAGCTGCACCTATCTGACCACGACTGATTTTAGATTTTAGGTTGCGATAGTGCCCGTACTAGCAGGGCCGATAGTGCCCGTACTAGCAGGGCCGATAGTGCCCGTACTAGCAGGGCCG
>CAIMZS010000522.1 GCA_903846015.1 uncultured Anaerolineae bacterium
ATTTAACGAGGCATCGATCGAGGCCCACACCACAATAAAGCCCTGGCCAAATTTCTCATACTGTTTGAAGGATTTATCTCCGCCAGTCACAAATATTTTCTCACCTGTAATAACCCACTCATTGGTCTCTTCATCCAGAATGGCGCGTGTGCGAATGGCGGAAGTATCCGAGCCAGCCTGTGGTTCGGTCATACACATAGCGGCAAAGGTGGGTTTCTCTCCACCAAAGCGCGCCAGGAATTTCTGCTTCTGTTCAGGTGTAGCAGCAGCCTCCACCGCGGCAGCGCCCAGACCACCACCCGGGGTGACCAGGTACATGCCCACGTCCCCCCAGGCCAGCATTTCAAGCATGGTAGCCAGGGTCTGGTACGCAATCGGCGCGCGTTTTGGCTTGCTCGGATCGTCTTCCTTCTTTTCCCTCGGAGCGAGTGAGCCAGCGCCAGTTGCTTTTAGGGCAGAGTGCATAAACTCGATATAATCCCAGGGAATCTCATGTTCGTGCTCGTCAAAATAACGTGAATGTGGGCGCATCATGTTATCCGCAACAGTTTGCAGCATGAACTGCGTCTGGGCAATTGGTTTTGGGGTCTCAAATTCAATCGTCATGGCATACTCCTACACAATCGCTAAACCGGTGAAAGTGGCAAAACCTCTACCATTCCGCATCCACATTTCAACAGGATGGTCGCGAATATAACCATGCCCGCCCAGGATCTGCACAGCCCGATCGGTGACCATCATCACCATATCGGCTGCGCCGGTGGCTGCCAGGTAAGCTTCGGCTGCCGCATCCGCAACCCCCATATCCAACTTCCAGGCTGCCTGCCATGTCAGCAGGCGAATAGCCTCGATTTCGGTCGCCATCTCGGCCAACATGAACGCAATCGCCTGCTTCTGCGCGATCTTTACGCCAAAAGCATCCCGCTCCCGGGCGTAATCACGCGAATATTCCAGGGCAGCCCGTGCAACACCAACCGCCAGGGCTGCGTTGGTTACGCGCATCGAAGCCAATACCGGCGAAAATTCGCCTTCCAACAAACCAGATCGGGGAATTCTCACATTCTTCAAGGTGACATCATACAACAGCAGCGCGTTCAAGCTCATCAGCTTGAGACGGTCCGATACCTGCAAACCTGCACTGTTTTTAGGGACAACAAACCCCCTGGTAACCCCATCCAGCGCCGCATAGACTATCAACGTCTCGGCCTCGGCCGCGTACGGCACATACGTTTTCAGACCATTCAAAATAAAATCATCCCCATCCGTTTGCGCGGTCGTCTTGAGCTCGTTCGGATCGAAATCAAAGGATGGCTCGATCAATGCGGCAGTGTAGGGCTGCCAATCTGCCTCGATGACCGGCGGGATCAATTCCTTTTTCTGCTCTTCGCTCCCAGAGAGCAAAACGGGTAGGACAAACAAACCTGGGGTCATCACTGCCAGCGCCCCCGAAAGGTCACCATGCCCCAGTTCCTCGGCTGCCAGGACACCCGTCACCGCTGAACGCTCACCAAAACCGCCATAGGCCTCAGGGGTAGAGGCTTGCAGTACACCAAGCTCCCAGCCTTTGCCGACCAGTTTGAGGGGCAGCTTCTTCTCTTCCTCGGCATCATGGGCAGCCGGGCGCAAATCGCTTTTTGAATAACGCGCCACGGCATCGATCAACATCTTTTGTTCTTCTGTTGGGCTAAAACCATACATAGTGTGCCTCCTCCTTAATGCTTTTTGAGACCATTCATAAATAAATTGGCAAATTGATCCGAGATATCATCGATATTTAATTTACCTCCCGGGCGATACCAGGTGATGGTCCAATTCATCACGCCCATCAACCCGCGCACCGTCATAGCAACATCAGCACACTCAAAAATACCTTCATCCACGCCCTGCTGAATCAAAACCCGCCACATGCTCTCGAACCGGTCGCGGTTCGGAAGGTGGCGGGAAATGTATTCATTGTCAAGCGAACGGTGCTCCAGCAAGAGTACGGATACCAGATCGCCCTGTTCGCTTAAGGTATGGAGATAGGAACGCATCGCGTGAAGCAGTTTCTCATCTGCCGGCATGTTCTCTCCCATCACCACTGCCATGCGATTGGTTACCATGATCAACGCACGATCCAACAATTCAAGCAGGATCTCCTGTTTGCTGGAAAAGTGGTGATACAGGCTGGCCTTCTTAAGAGGAACCGCCTCAGCGATATCCGCCATCGAGGCACCGTGAAAACCCTTCTGACGGATAACCTGTGCTGCCGATTCAAGGATGGATTCTCTGCTCAAAACAAATCTCCCTACCGACCGTTCGGTAGGATAATAATAGCAGAGTGCGCAGCGAGAGTCAAGAGGAACTTTTCCCAACCCAAAATATCCGGGTAATTCGTGCGTGCTATCCCATGGCAGGACTTTATTTTAATGGGAACAGAACGAGATAATCCTTGCCGGTCGCCCATTCTGTTCATCGATGATGTAAGCACCGACTTTGAGACTGGCGCAATTAAATCTCCAGCCGCACACTCAACACATTTGGTCTTATGCTATAATGACTATAATGCAGACACAAAACCTCCCCTTCACCCAGTCCTGCCC
>CAIMZS010000523.1 GCA_903846015.1 uncultured Anaerolineae bacterium
GACGACGCGATGATCGATCAACTCACCGAGCAGAGCATGGAGGATGGCACGATGGTATTCAACCCTGTCTCGGTTAGCCGCACGCCAGAATTTGAGCGCCTCGTCAAAAACTGCGTAGGAGTGTGAACTTTGAGTCGCATCATCGTTTTCGAACAAGAGCGTTGCACTTATTGCCATCTTTGCACTCTCTACTGCTCGCTGACGTTTAGTAAAGGTGGTGTGGTGGAAGCGCGCCCGGCGATTGCCCGCATCCGCGTAGCGCAAAACGAAGACGATACCATCTATGCTGCACATGTCTGCTTCCAGTGTCAAGCGGCTTCCTGCATGGCTGCCTGCCCGGTGGAAGGCTGCATTTCTCGCAACCCGCAAACGAATATCGTTGAGATCAACGAAGAGACCTGTATCGGCTGCGCCAGATGCGTGCGCGCTTGCGAATATCAAGCCGTGTTCCTGGCTGACGGCAAAGCGGTCAAGTGCGAAGTCTGTGAAGACCCGTTGTGCGTCAAAGCCTGCGCGCCTAAAGCGTTGACCTTCGCTGAACCTGATGAAGAGTACATCGAGCAGATCGCTCAACTCTACAAGGATGTGCGATTATGAGCCCTTTGATAAATACACGGGTATACGGCTGGATGGGCACCATCTTGAGAGTCAATCTCACCACAGGCGAAATCAAACGCGAAGCGACTGATCTTGAAAAAGCGCGCATGTACGTCGGTTCGCGCGGACTTGGCACGAAAATTCTTTACGACGAGTTGGATATCCATTGCGATCCGCTCAGCCCTGAAAATATGCTGATCTTTATCAATGGTCCGCTCTCGATGACGCTCGGTCTCAGTTCAGGACGCAGCGATGTCGTCACAAAGAGTCCGTTAACGGGCACGATCTGCTCATCGAATGCGGGCGGATACTTTCCCGCCGCGTTCAAGACCGCTGGCTACGATGCCATTATTTTCACAGGTCGCGCTGAGAAGCCGGTCTATCTCTTCATCAACGATGACACCGCCGTACTGAAAGATGCGACCGCCTATTGGGGCATGAGTACTGTCGAAACTGACCATGCTCTCAAACAGACTGTCAACCCGAAACAGCGTTCCGAAACCAAGACCAGTTGCATTGGTCCTGCAGGCGAGAATCTTGTACTCTTTGCAGGCATCGCCAACGACGGGCATCGTCTCGCGGCGCGCTCAGGCGTAGGCGCGGTGATGGGCTCCAAGAATCTCAAGGCGATCGTCGCTCGCGGCACGAAGGGCATCAAGATCGCCGAGCCTGAGGAAATCCTGCGCTCCAACATCATGGCGGATCACATCAAGACGACGGAACTGGGCGTGGTCTTTGAGGAATTTGGCACGCCGCTGTTCGTGGATGTGCTCGGTGCAGTCAACGCCATGCCGACCCAAAATTTCCGCGCAGGTTTTTATGAAGATGGTGACTTGATCGGCGGGGCGGCGATGTATGACCGCACCATCGTCCGCAAAAAGGGCTGTGTGGCTTGCGCCCTGAACTGTGCCCGCAACACGCGCCTGCCATCCGACTCAAAATACAAGGGGCACGGCGATGGTCCCGAATACGAGTCGCTTTACGCTTTCGGCTCTAACCTGTTGGTCAATAGTATCGACGCCGTCACCAAGATGAACTACATCTGCAACGAGATGGGCATGGATTCCATCGACGCGGGCGTGACGCTCAGCGCGCTGATGGAACTGTACGAGATGGGTCTCATCAGCCAGGCGGAGATCGGTTTTTCGCTTGAATGGGGTGACGCTGACGCCTGCATCCGCTTGCTGGAGATGGCTGCCCACGCGGAAGGTTTCGGCAAAGAGGTGGGGCGCGGCGGTCGCTATCTGGCAGAAAAATACGGCGCGCCGCAGGTTTTTATGGGCTCGAAGGGACAGGGTTTCTCCGCCTATCACCCGCGCGCCATGGTCGGGCAGGGACTGTTGTTCGCCACATCACCCGAAGGCGGCAACCATACCACGGGCAACACCATCCAGCGCGAAATCAACGGGATTCCCGAACCGATGGATCCGCTCAGCCCCGTAGGCAAGCCCGCGTTAGTCAAGAAAAATCAAGATGAAACTGCATTTATCGAGTCGCTTGGGCTGTGTGTTTTTCCCTATATGTTCCTTGAAAATGGATTGGAGGTGTTTACCGATTTTTACAATGCGGTGATTGGTGAAAAATACTCCATGGTTGAGACATACCGCATGGGAGAGCGGGTCTTCAATCTGGAGCGCATGTTCAATGTCCGCCTGGGCTTCTCGCGCAAGGATGATTCCCTGCCTCCGCGTCTGACCGATGAACCGCACCCTGAGGGCATCGGCGAAGGCAATGTCGTTCCGTTGCAAATCATGCTGGATGAATACTATGCCTTGCGCGGCTGGACGGCGGATGGTATTCCAACCCCGGAAAAACTCCGGGAATTGGGGATCGAATGACAGAGTCACCCGTGGTGATTACAGTCACAGTTCGTTTGTCCGGTTTGTTGCGCAACGCCTACAAGACCTCTCCAAAGGTGAGGCTGGAGCAGGTCGAACTGGCACCGGGCGCGACCGTCGCCGCGCTGCTGGATTATTACGGCATCGCGCATGAACGCGCCCACATTCTGGTCGTCAACCGTTACCATGCCACCCTGGAAACGATCTTGCAGGACAACGATGATGTCAGGGTTCTTCCACTTGTAGCGGGCGGTTAATTTTATTCATCTGTTTCAGCCAACCAAAGGAGAGAGACATGATCACTTACTATAGCAAAGCCTGGATGGAAGCCTGCAAGGAGAAAATGAACACTTCGCAGGATCATCAAAAGAAAGCCCGCATGTTGAACGGCAAGTGGCTCTTCCGCTTGTGGGATGGTCCCGATGGCAAAGACCGCTCGGGAATCTGGACGTTTGAAAACGGCCTGTGCAAAAAGATCGAGTTCGAGGCGCGCCCGGCCCCGTGGAAGGAGTTGCGCGAGATGGCGCTGCCCGCCGATGGCATTGGCCGCTTCTCCAGCCCCTTCAACATGATGGCGGCTCTCAACCGGGGTGAGATCAGCCCATTGAAAGCGCTCGCCTCCCCCGATTACAAACTCGAAGGCAAGAAGGTGTTAGTGTTCAAGATGATGCAGGGGATTACCTCCTGGAACAATACCAACGCCCTGGTGGAATGCGACTACAAATTCACTGCGACCGATGCGGAAGGCAATAAAACTGTCTGAAGTATCTTAGCCGGCATCGGGAGATGTTGGCCTCCTGAGAGCACACACTTTTTCAAAAAGTGTGTGCTGTTGCGTTCATTCGCTTGAATCGGTGAAGGAGAGAGTATGCGAGAAACGGAAAAAACCATCGCGCAGATCTTTTGGGAACGAGTGGAAGAAAAAGGCGACCGGCCCCTGTTCATATACAACGAACCCGGGGATTTTCCCCCATTTACGCATAAAGGGAAATTCCGCACGATGAGTTGGAACCGCGCTGCCGAAACGGTCAAAAACCTCGGCATGGGCCTTCTGGCGCTGGGCGCAAAAAAAGGCGAACCGATCTCCATTATGTCAGCCACCCGCATGGAATGGGCGCTGGCGGACCTGGGACTGCTCTCCATCGGCGCAGCCACCGGCAGCATCTATCCCAACAATGTACCGTCACAGGCACATTACATCCTTAACGATCTCAATTCCCGCTTCGTTTTTGTGGAGGAAGCCTGGCAGCGGGATGGTTTCCTGAAGCGCAAAGAGCGCAGCCCGCAGTTGGAAAAAATTATCACGATTGGCTGCGAAGCAGGTGATGACCCGCTCTGCATGTCGTTCGAGGATTTGTTGCAACTCGGAGCGGCCCAGAACAGGAAAATGTCCACAGCTTTCGACGAGGCGGTCGCCGCCGGGAAGTTAAGCGACATCGCTTCGTACATTTACACTTCTGGCACCACCGGGATTCCCAAGGGCTCCGTTCACAACCACGAGGCGATGACCTATACCATTTACACGGGTGCAAAATGGCTGCCAATTGAGGCTGGCTCGATTGATCTTTCATTCCTGCCGATGGCACATATTTTCGAGCAGTTCGCCGGAGCGCTGCTGGATATTTATCGGGGGGATGTCACGGTGGCGTTCGCCCGCAGCCTGGATAAAGTCGCCAAGGATTTCGGCTTTATCAAACCGACCTTTATCCGCACCGTTCCGCGCCTGCTCGAAAAGGTGTATTCCACCATCTGGAGCAAATCCGATGTGCTGGCGCACCTGACCGAAAACGGAATGCAACAGGCGCTGGAAGTGAGCGGACGAGTTCGCGTGGCGGGCGCGTTGAACGGGCAGGAAGTCACAGAGAGCGACCGTCTCAAAGTCCACGAACTCGAAGAGAACAGCTTCGAGCACCTGCGCAAACTGGTCTTCGGGGGAAATTTGCAGTTCATGGTCACGGGCGGAGCGCCGCTCTCCCGCGAAATTAACGAGTTTTTCTGGAAGTTGCGGTTACCCGTCTACGAGTTGTACGGCATGACCGAAGCGGGCGGCGCAACCACGAACATGCCAGGCCACGCGCGTATTGGGACGGTTGGGCAGCCCTGGCCAAATTATGACTGGCCGGGGGCGCCGTGCGAGATAAAACTTTCCCCTGAAGGCGAAATCCTGGTCAAAGGGCCGAATGTGATGTTGCGTTATCACAACAAACCCGAAGATACCGCCGAAACCTTGCGGGATGGCTGGCTGCATTCCGGGGATGTCGCCAAAATCGACGAAGATGGCTTCGTCACCATCACCGACCGGATGAAGGACATCCTGATCACGGCGGGAGGCAAGAACGTTGCGCCCATACACATCGAAAGCATGTTGAAGGAGGCTCCGCTGATCAGTCAGGTGGTGGTCTATGGTGATCGCAAGAAATACCTGACCGCCATCATCACATTGGATGAGGATGAACTTGAAGTGCGAGCGAACCATCACGGTCTTTCGGGCAGTTATCAGCAACTTACAGTTGAGCCGATAATCCAGATCGAAGTCGAGAACATCGTCAAAGAAAAAAATCAGGAATTGGCCAGTTACGAAACGATCAAGAAATTTATCATTCTCGACCATGACTTTTCCATCGAAAACGGCCTTCTTACACCGACCGCCAAGGTGAAACGCAAGGAAGTTTATAAAAAATATGGAAATCTGGTGGATGCGCTTTATCAAGAATAACTTTCTCACACCAAAGGAGAAGATCGAATGGAGACAACCATCAACCAAGTTTTCAAGAATCGCGTTGAAAAATATGGTTCCCGCCTCGCAGTTGAAAAGCGGCGCAATGGCTCTTGGGAGAAAGCCACCTGGAACGAGTATTATCAACGCGCCCGCAGCGTTGGACTGGGCCTGTCTGCGCTTGGAATCCAGAAAGGGGAACGGGTCGCGATCCTATCGGATAACCGGCTGGAGTGGGTTTATACCGACTTGGGAGCGCTCGGCATTGGCGCGTGTGTGGTGGCACTGTATGCCACACTGCCCGCTCATGAAGTCGAATACATTTTAAAAGATGCGGGCGCGAAGGCCATCGTGGTAGAGAATAAAGCCCAACTCGAAAAGGCGCTTACGGCGCAGAAAAATTGCCCAACCCTGGAACGCATCATCGTCATCGACAGCGCGGACTGTGACCTGGATGGTAACCAGATGCTGGCTTTCTCGTCCGTGATGGAAACAGGGGAAAAAGAGCACCAGGCAGATGGAAACCTTTTTACCAGCCTGGCGGAGGCTGTCACCCCCGACGATTTGCTGACCCTGCAATACACATCGGGTACAACGGGCAATCCCAAAGGGTCGATTTTGACTCACGGCGTCGTGATGGCGCAGTTGCGCGCGCTGGACGCCGTTGAACCGAAATACGGTTTCGATACCGACACCGTGGTCGGATTCCTGCCGCTGAGTCATATCTTTGAGCGCGTGCCCGTCCACTTTTATGTGATGTATCGCGGCATCACCAAATCCTACGCCGGTTCGATGGATACGCTGGTGGAGGACATCGCTGCCAAACAGCCTACCATCATGTTTGGCGTGCCGCGTGTCCACGAGAAAATCTATCACAAGATGTTGGCGGGCATCAAAGAGAAGTCACACCTCGTGCAGTTGATATTCGCCTGGGCGCAGGGCGTGGGGAACGATGTCAGCCGCTACAAACAGGATAAGCAGCCCATCCCCGCCGGGTTGAATCTCAAATACAAAATTGCATACGCGCTGGTCTTCAAAAAACTTCAACACGCGCTTGGCGGACAGATCCGCTGGTTCTGCGCAGCAGGCGCTCCGATTGCGAAGGAGATCGTCAGTTTTTTTCAGGCTGCCGGGATTTTTGTGCTGGAGGGCTACGGTCTTTCGGAAGTTGCCGGCGGCGCCACTCTGAGCAACCTCGATGATTTTTATCCCGGCTCGGTCGGCCGTCCATTGCCCGGTTTTGACATCAAACTTGCTGACGATAGCGAAATCCTGATCAAAAGCGAAAGCTTGTTTAAAGGCTATTGGGGCATGGAAGATGAAACCCGGCAGCATTTCACCGATGACGGCTATTTCAAGACCGGCGACGTCGGCATGTTCAACAAACAGGGGCTGCTGTTTATCACTGACCGCAAAAAAGACTTGCTGATTACATCTGGCGGCAAGAACATTGCGCCGCAGAAAATCGAGACGATTTTTAAGGAAAATCCCATTTTTAGTCAGTTCGTGGTGGTTGGCGACGCGCGCAAGTACCTGACCTCGCTGATCAATATCGATTTGGATATTGCCAAAGCCGTGGCAGATGAAAAGGGCATTAAATTTCACCAGCCAGAAGATCTGCTGGATGACCCAGCCTTCCTGGCTTTGCTGGATGAGATTCTCGCCGCTAACAACAAACGTCTTGCCAGTGTGGAAACGATCAAGTATTACCGCATTCTCAAAGCACCACTTTCGGCTGCCACGGGTGAGTTGAGCGTCAAACTCTCGGTCAAGCGCGACGTGGTGCAAAAGAAATATGCGGATGTCATCAACTCGATGTACAAGGATTAATGTATGGACTCAAACGTGGTAGTCCCGGTTCCCGCAAGGGACGATGTCGTGATCGTCAGCGCAGTTCGAACGCCGTTCGGAAATTTCGACGGCGCGCTCAAAACAACATCCAGCATTGATTTGGGTGTGATGGTACTGAAAGAGGTCGTGAGCCGTATCAACCTTGACCCTGCGGCTGTGGACGAAGTCTATTACGGAACCTGCATTCCCGCAGAGTACGCTATCTACACCAATGTTCCTGCGCGGCAGATCACCCTGCTGGCCGGATTCCCCACCGACAACATTTCCCTGACGATTGACCGCGCCTGCTGTTCATCCATGACCGCACTGCGGCAGGGATTTCGCGCCATCAAAGCCGGGCAGGCCGATATAGTTATTGCGGCGGGCGCAGAAAGTATGGGCAACACCCCGCTAATAGCCAGCGCGGAAAAAGCTCGCTGGGGCACTCGTATCGGACATATCCAGCTGGAAGATGTGCTCTTTGAGTTGGGCTATGGTCGCAAGGGTTTTGCGCCTGTTGCAACCGATGCTGGTGAAGTGGCGCTGGAGCATGGGATCACGCGCGAAATGCAGGATGAGTGGGCGCTGAACAGTCACGCGCGTTGGTTTGAAGCATTCAAGGCGGGTAAATACAGAGTGGGCGAAGAATTGATGAAGGTGGAAATCCCGCAGCGCAAGGGCGATCCATTGATACTGGAGAAGGATGAACCGCCTCGCGAAAATCTCTCGCTGGAAAAAATGGCGAAACTGAAGCCGATTTATGGCAGTCCCACCGTGACGGCGGGCAATGCGCCTGGACTTAATTCTGGCGCTTCGGCGATGGTCATTATGCGGCGCTCCAAAGCAGATGAACTGGGTCTCAAGCCGCTGGCAATCATTGAAGCCTGCCAGCCCGCCGCGGGTGAGCCGAAATATATGGCGGAAGTCCCTGCGTATGCGATTCAAAAAATGCTGCATAAACGCGGGCTCAGCCTTGATGATGTGGATTTGATCGAGATCAACGAAGCCTTCGCCGCGGTGACCCTGGTTTCGCTCAAGAAGTTGGCAGGCGATGACCCCGAAAAGTTCAAGGCATTGCAAGCCAGGACCAATGTCAACGGTGGCGCAATTGCCATCGGACATCCCGTTGGCGCGAGCGGCGCGCGCATTGCGATGACTCTGATGTACGAACTCATGCGCCGCGGCGGCGGGACGGGTGTGGCGGCGATTTGCGGCGGTCTATCACAGGGCGAAGCGATCTTGATAAAGGTGGAATAATGGCGGACTGGAGAAATGAAGTCGAAGCGCTGACGCTGAAAGGGCAGATCAAAATGCCTTACACCTGGTCGGTGGGGGAGACGGGTAGTCGCTTTTTGATCGCACTGCGCGATGAGCAGAAAATCCTGGCAAACCGCTGCCCAAAGTGTGGCACGGTTTACGTTCCCCCGCGCAAAAATTGCGGCGGATGCTTTGTCGACATCGGCACGGATGATTGGCTGGAAATCAGTTCTGAAGGTGTAGTCACATCTTTCACGGTTGTGCGTTATGCCTATGCCTTGCAGCCCGTCGCACCACCTTTTGCGTATGCCATCATTCAACTGGATGGCGCAAGTGTGGGCTTTGTTCATATCATCAAAGATGGGCTGGAGCGTTTGAAAAATGGCGCGCGTGTTCGGGCGAAATTTCAGGAAGAACGCAGCGGGCGCATTCTGGATATTGATGGGTTTAAAATCATCGAGGCCTGAAATTATATGGACAAAATAGCCATCGTCGGCACAGCGCAGACAAAATATGAACGCCGCAAGAAAGACCAGACCTGTTACGATCTGGTATATGAAGTCACCACTGCCGCGTTGAATGATGCGGGGCTTACGCTTGATGATATTGATAACGTTATCACAGTCTCGAATGATTTTTACGATGGGCGCACCATCTCCAGCATGGCGGTCGGTGAAGCGGCGGGCGCACATGATAAAAACATCTCCACGGTGGAAGGGGATGGAACCTTCGGCGCATTCTACGGAGCCATGCGCGTTTTGGGCGGATATCGCAGCACATTGGTCGTTGCTCATTCGAAGGGCAGCGAAGGCAATTCGAAATTTATCAGCAATGCCATGTTTGACCCGATCTATCATCGTCCGTTGGGATTGGACGCCATCAGCAGCGCGGCGTTGCAGGCAAATGCTTATATGACGCGCTATGGGATCACTGAAGAACAATGCGCGCTGGTTTCAGTAAAGAATCATGGCAATGCAAAAAGGAACCAGTATGCTCAACTGCCGCTTGATCTGACGGTGGAGGATGTCATGCGCTCACCCCAAATTGCCGACCCGCTCAAACGACTCGATTGCAGCCCAATCAGCGATGGCGCGGCGGCGATCATCATTGCCAATCAGGATATGGCGCGCAAAGCGAAGACCAGGCCAGTCTGGATTAAGGGTGTGGCGCATTGTGCAGAAGCATATTTTCTGGGTGACCGTGATTTGTCGAATCCAAAGGCGCTGCAAGACGCGGCGCGGCGGGCGTATCAAATGGCGGGGATTAACCATCCGCGAAATGAGATAGATGTGGCGGAAATCTACGATGCGTTCAGTTACATGGAACCCTTGTGGTTGGAAGGCCTGGGGATTTGCGAAGCAGGCGCAGGGGGACGATTGACCGAGTCTGGAGCCACGGCGATGAATGGAGATATTCCGATCAATCCTTCGGGCGGGGTATTGTCGGCGCACGCAGTCCTGGTGGCTGGTCTCGCCCGAATAATCGAAAGCAGTCTACAAATCAGGGGCGAAGCGGGTTCACATCAAATAGCTGGTGTGAAAACTGCGCTCGCTCACGGTATCAACGGCGTATGTGGGCAAAGTCATTGCGTCTGGATTTTGGGAGCAGAATAATGGCGAGACGAGTTGCAATCATTGGCACGGGGCAGACCCACCATCGCAGCCGCCGACTTGATGTGAACGGTCGCGAAATGATCCACGAAGCGGTCACAAGGGCGCTGGCGGATTGCGAATTGACCATCAAAGATATTGACGCCATCGTCATCGGCAACATGGATCACTTTGAAGCCATCAACTCGGTGGATTCATGGAGCGTGGAAGGTTCCGGTGGTGTGATGAAGCCGATCATGAAGGTCACCACGGGCGGCACCACGGGCACGTCGGTGGCGATTGCAGCGTATTATCATGTGGCTTCGGGGATGTTCGACAAGGTGCTGGCGATTGGCTGGGAAAAAAATTCCGAGAGCGATACCACGGGCGCAATCGTCACATGCAGTGACCCGATTTGGGATCGTTATTCGTATTCCGGGGCGATCCCAAGCCTGGCGACAGAGGCTTCGGCCTACATGGAAAAATACGGCGCGACTCAACGGGACGCGGCGCGGGTTGCGCTGCGCGAGCGGTCTCACGCCCAGAACAACCCCTACGCCCATATGTACGGACGCCCGATCACATTGGATGATGTTATGGCATCCCCGATGCTGGCATACCCCATCAAACTTGGTGACATCTGCCCTCGCACCGATGGTGCTGCGGCGGTTGTCTTCGCCGCAGAAGGCGAGGCTGAAAAACTGGCACCTCATCCAGCCTGGGTCAAGGCCAACTCCGTACGGCACACTCACACCTGGTTTGGGGATGTCGATCAACGCACTGGCCTTGAATCATTGGAGCGTGCTTCGCGCGAAGCCTACGCTGCGGCTGGAATAAAAAATCCTGCCGATGATTTCGATGTGGCAGAACTTTATTTGCCATATTCCTATGCTGGATTGAAATGGATCGAAGCGCTTGGGTTCTGCAAGCCCGGCGAAGGTCCGCAGTTTATTTGGGATGGTCACACCGACATGGGTGGGAAAATTCCTGTCAACCCATCTGGCGGTGTGATGTCCACCAATTGTATCGGCGCGACAGCGTTGCTGCGCGTGGCGGAAGCCGCCATCCAGGTGATGGGTAAAGGCGGCGCGCGTCAGGTGCCCGATGTGAAAACCGCCCTGGCAACAGGCTTTGGCGGCTGCTGGTGGTCGGATGTGTTTATTTTAGGCAAGGACAAACCCGCATGAGTATCCTGGAACTTTTAACAATCACTTCCCCCGACGTGGGCATGCCCTACGAATGGTCAATCGGGATTTATGGCAGCAAATTCTTTCAGGAGATACGCGAGAACCAGCGTTTCGTTGGGATCCGCTGTTCGCAGTGCGGCAAAGTGCGCGTCCCGCCGCGGCGTGTGTGCGGCTCGTGTTATCAGGAAATGGATGAACTGGTTTATCTCCCACCAATTGGCACAATCGTCGCCTGTACGATCGTCAATTATCCGTTCATTGACCCTGCAACTGGCATGGAACGGCCCGTTCCGTATACGTATGGATACATCCAATTGGATGGCGCAGATAATATTTTCTCGCACATCATCAATTCCCGTGCAGGAACCGGGACTATTTCGGAGACGGGCGCAGACAAAATCAAAGTTGGGATGCGCGTGCGGGCGGTCTTCAAGAACTTGAACGAGATGGAAGGGAACATTCAAGACATCCAATATTTTGAGTTGATTGAGGTGCAGCATGGCAAATAACAAAGTCATTATCACGGCGGCATTGTCCGGTTCGGGAACCTACAAGCAGCAAAACCCAATGACACCCTATACCCCGGCTGAATTTGCGCAGGAAGCATATAAAGCCCACCAGGCTGGCGCGGCGATGGTGCATGTTCACGCACGCGGGGATGATGGCGTACCCACGCATGACATCAGAAGAATCCGCGCCACGTATGACGCCATTAAACAGAAGTGTCCTGACTTGATCGTGAATCTTTCTTCAGCAGTTGGTATGGGGAAAACGCCTGAACAGCGTATTTCGCAAATCGTGGAAGTCAAACCTGAGATGGCATCTCTGAATACCAACTCGATGAACTTCGCCGGCATTGACCGCAAAACAGGCGAGATTTTGGTGGACTATATCTTTGATAACAGTTTCACCATGATCCAGGATTTTGTCAAAAAGATGGAAGCCAATGGCGTCAAGCCTGAGATCGAAGTTTATGATTTTGGTGGACTGGATAATATAATGCTGCTGATGAAGCAGGGGATTTTTTCAAAACCGATGAATTTTAATTTCGTTTGGAGCGTGGCGGGTGGGCAACGTTTTAGACCAGAATCTTTTGTCGCTCTGGTTCATGCCCTGCCGCCGGCCTCAAATTTCACTACCTGCGGAGTCGGGCGGGATGAATTTGCTTCGATCATGCAGTCCTGCCTGATGGGCGGTCACATGCGCGTGGGGCTGGAGGACAATGTCCGCGTGCCGAATGGGGATATGGCGAAGGGCAATTACGAACTGGTTGAATGGGCTGTCCGCGTAGCGCAGATGATGGGACGTGAACCTGCTACACCGGACGAAGCGCGGGAGATCATGGGCCTTCGGCGTGGGTAGCAAGCAGCCAGCCCGTTAAAGCCGTTCTGTGGTTAGCGCAGTTGGATGGCAAACTCAACGTTTCCCTGTGATCGTGATGGCCCCTATCGGCTCTTACAAGGTTTTGCTGATGTTATTACAACGGGCATGTCCCCTTCGTTTGTCTTTTTGCATCCTTTTCCTTTTCAGGAATTCAATTATGGGTAAACCCCAGTAAATTGCCTCTTGACTTTTGCCTCCCTTTTTTGTATTATTTTATCTAACGTTCAGTAAATTGAACAATCGTACAAAATAAGGACGAGGAGAGCAAAAGGCATGAACATCAAATTGAGTTGGCGCAACATCATCATTGCGGCGACACTGCCCGCCGTCATGGAAGTTATCTGGCAGTTATACAACACCTATATTCCCGTATACTTGCAGGCGGGAAATCCAAGCTTTGTTAATGCAGGAGCCACCACTGTTGGGTTTGGACTCGGCCCAGCCCTAACGGGCTTCATCCTTGTCTTTGATAACATAGCGGGGTTGTTCATCAGTCCAATCGTCGGCGCATGGAGCGACAGCCTGCGCACACGATGGGGACGCCGCATGCCGTTTGTGCTTTTCGGTGTGCCAGTAGCGGTTGCCGCATTCATCATCATCCCGCTTATCCCTATGGGAATCAAACCTGAACTCAATGGTCAGACCGGGCAATTGATGGGTCTGCTGGTTCCATTTATCATTTCTTTGATTGTGGTGCTGGTGGCATTTGCAATCGTGCGTCCGATCGCAGATGTATTGATGTTCGATATCACCCCTTCAAAACATCGCGCAACTGCCAATGGCATTGCCGGCGCAATTGCCGGGCTGCTGGTCGTAATTACAGCCCTGGGTGGCGCAGCGTTGTATGATGTGTATGGACCACTCCCCTTCTGGATTGCCGCAGGTTTGACCATAATAATTTTGCTGCTCACCTGGGCCTGGGTTAAGGAACCTGAAGAACTTGCCAGTGCCAAGGAATTGGCCGGTGAAACCTTCAACTTGAAGGGCATTGTGAAATTCCTGCGCGACCAACCCGCGGAAAACAGGCGCAGCCTGATTTTCCTGCTGCTCAGTAATTTGCTCGCCTACGTTGCGCTGGCCCAGATGCAGGCTTTTCTTAGTTCGTATGGCGTCTTTTCCCTGGGAATGAAGGAGGGCGAGGCGGCCATGCTGGTCGCCATCCCCGCGTTGGCATTCATGGTGGTTGCCATCCCCGCCGGTCTGCTTGCCAACAAGGTTGGGCGTAAAAATACGCAAATCATCGGCCTGGTGGGCTATGCCATTGGCGCGTTGGTCATTTACCTGTTCCCGGATAAAACCATGCTCAATGTAGGGCTGTTGATCTGTGGCCTGACCTGGCCGCTTGCCAACGTGGTGCAGGTGGCAATGATCATTGACAGCGCCCCTGTCGAAACCCTGATGGGAACCTACACAGGGCTGCGCCAGATCGCTGTGACGATGGGCTTTATTATCGGCCCGGTGCTGGGCGGTTCGCTGGTGCAGGCCATGGGCAATAACTATCGCTGGGTCTGGCTGATCATGTTTGTCTTCCTTTTGCTGGCCACCGTTGCAATTTTGCCGGTAACCAAGGGCGAAGCAAAAATTGAAAATGCTTAATTGCAAGTCGAAATAGCCTTATGATTTTCTTTTTGCAAGGTGTTCTGGCTCTGATTGCTGTGCTTGTGTTCTACGCGGCCTATGCGTATTATGCCTATTACCGCGTGACACCAGCGGAACGCGCCTGTCTGGACTGTGCGACCCCCGTTATTGTTAACGGTTACGAGCTGTATTATCGCGAACTTGGCCTGGATAAAACCCATACGCCGGTTGTGCTTGTGCATGGCGGGCCTGGGCACTCAAGCCTGAGCTTCAAAAACAGTTTTGATTTTCTCGCCGATCAGACCCGTGTGATTTATTACGATCAGCGCGGCTCGGGCAATTCGCAAATCAAGGCAATTCCTGCCGATTACACCGTTGATCAGCTTGTCGAAGAACTTGAGACTCTGCGCCGTGAGGTGGTCAAAACGGATAAGATCATTGTCATTGGTCATTCATTCGGCGGTGCGCTCGCACAGCGCTATGCATTGAAGTATCCTGAACACGTCCAGAAGCTGATCCTGATTGGCAGCATTCGGATCAACAATGGCATGGTCAATCGCTTTATCTGGAGATGGCTCGGCCCGGCGCTGTACACGACAGCGCTGGGCTTGCCACCTGCCAGCGCGCAAGCTGCGGATGCCTGGTTTACCCATTCCAACGATGGCGATAATGCCAAACGGCTGTTTGACCCGCGCCAGACGGTCCTACTCCAAAATACTGGGACAGTTTCTTTTATGCCCTGGCGCGAAATCTCGCTATCGTTGGTTGGCTATCATTATAGAACCGAGCTCGGACAACTCCAAATCCCGACTCTGTTCATTTACGGCGCTGCAGACAGTCCGTTTACAGGCAAACCGGTTGCCGATGAAATCTGCTCGATCCTGCCAAATTGCTCCGCGGCTGGCTTCGACAAAAGCGGACACTGGCCTTTTCTTGAAGAGCCCGCGAAGTTTCAGCAAGTGTTGAGAGATTTTCTCCTGAAATAATCCACTCACCCGGTAACAACTCTATTCTGTGCTGCTTTCTCGGACAAAAGAATGACTTTTCCCTCCAATGCTCCCCTCCGCGCTCCAGGCTTCAAAGGCGCCACCACACAATCGCTTTACATTCCCATGCGGGATGGCGTGCACCTAGCCGTGGACCTGTCGCTTCCGCGCGGCCAGACTGCTGTCGACCCGCTTCGCGTTCCCGCATTATTTGCTGCCACCCGCTATTGGCGTGCCCAGCAGCTGCGCGCACCTTTTGCCTGGTTTCTTTCACTGCCTGATTCAGCCCGGGATTTTTTCTGCGCTTTTGGTTATGCTGTATTACGCATCGACATGCGCGGCACAGGCGCATCCGAAGGCGACCAGCCGCACCCCTGGCCCGCCAGCGACCTGACCGATCTGTACGATCTGGCCGAGTGGGTCACCCACCAATCGTGGAGCAATGGGAAAGTGGCTGCTTTTGGCAACTCGTATCAGGCCACTACCGCCGAGATGCTGGGCGCCTGTGGCCACCCTGCCGTTACAGCCGCCCTGGTTCGCTTTAACGAGTATGATGTCTTTAAAGATATCGCCTTCCCTGGCGGAGTGCCGAACGAATTTATTTTGCGCAAGTGGGCTGACTTCAACCGCGC
Source organism: uncultured Anaerolineae bacterium (assembly GCA_903846015.1). Lineage (GTDB taxonomy): Bacteria > Chloroflexota > Anaerolineae > Anaerolineales > Villigracilaceae > UBA5195. Next base: position 15,594 of record CAIMZS010000523.1, read on the forward strand.
ACTGGATGCCAACCAACTTCCCAGGCACATGAGCACCCTTGAAAAACTGTTGGTCAGCGGAGTTAAACCAGTGGATGGCCCAATCCCGGCCCATCACAACCAACAGGTCGACTCGGCTCTCAAGCATGTGGTCTTCCGCGACGATATTGACCCTGAGCTTGGTGTGACCATTGATCAGATCAGTATTCACAATCGCCCGACTGCGCACTTCATCGATCATTGGGGCAGTTGGTTTGATGCAGCCACTGCGGATGCAGTCATTTGCCGCTTTGCGAATAATCCACGCCCGCAGCGCGCAGTGATCGGCGCCTGGAACCACGGCGCAACCCAACAAATTGGCATGCAGAAGAATCCATTCCCGCTGCTGGCCCAAATGCAGGAAAGCCTGCGCATTTTTGATCAGCCACCGCTTACTCGCGAGTTGCATTATTTCACCATCAATGAAAACCGATGGAAAACAACGCAGGAATGGCCGCCCGATGGGCTGACATCCACCCGCCTCTATTTCCAACCGCAGAACGGGCTGGGCGCAGCGCTGCCAGTCAACCCATCATCCGATCATTTTACGGTTGATTATTCGGCATCGACGGGTTTAAATAACCGTTGGCAAACCGAGTTAGACCAGCGCCCGGTGAAATATACCGCTCAAAAAAATCTGCTTGCTTATGGTTCAGTCCCCTTCGGTAAGGATGTGGAGATTACGGGTTATCCGGTGGTCAACCTGTGTGTCAAATCGACCAGAAATGATGGCGTATTTTTTGTCTACCTGGAAGCCGTGGATGAGCAGGAAAACATCCAATATCTGACCGAAGGCATGCTGCGCGCCGTCCACCGCAAAATTTCCAACGAGCCTTCACCTTATAAGCAGTTTGTCCCGTATCATACCTTCAAACGCAAGGATGCTCAGCCGCTTGTTCCTGGCGAAGTTACAGAAATGACTTTTGGATTAAACCCCATCTCTGCATTGCTGCCGCGCGGGTGGCGTTTACGGGTATCCATTTCTGGCGCGGACAAGCATACTTTTTTACAAATTCCCGACAGCGGAACAACCGCCATTGAAATTTTCCTCGGCGGCGAGAACGCATCTTACTTGGAGGTACCCATCAAATGACCGAACTCCTGTTTCATTCCCAAGATAACATTGCCTTTATTACCTTGAATCGTCCGGAAGTCCTGAATGCCTTGCGGCGCTCCATGTTCCAACAACTACTGGATTTACTGGATGAGGTTGCCCGGGACGATTCAATCCGTGTGGTACTGATCACTGGCTCTGGACGCGCTTTTTCAGCAGGCATTGATCTCGAAGAGATCAGCCACCTTTTTGATGGCTCCATGACAATGGAGCAGGCGCGCGTCGAGTTGGATGAAATGCAGGAATTGACACGGCGCATGGTCAACCTGCCCAAACCGATCATCGCGGCCATCAATGGCATCGCGATTGGCGCTGGCGCGGAGATAACGATTGCCAGCGATATCCGCATAGCCTCGCAGGCAGCCTCTTTCGTTTTCGCCGAGGTGCAGCGCGGGTTATTCCAGACGAACGGCGTGATGCACCGTCTGCCGCGCCTGATTGGAATGGGTCGCGCCGCGCAGGTGATGCTGACCGGTGAAAAGATTCCCGCACAGACCGCCCTTGAGATGGGCCTGGTGTCCCGCGTGGTCCCGGCGGAGATGCTGATGGACGAGGCGCTAAAGCTGGCTCATTCACTGACGGCCAATGCGCCGATTTCGATGCGGCTTGTCAAGCAGGTTTTGCACAAATCCTATGATCTGGATTTGGAAGCGGTCATGCAGCTTGAAACGGATGGCACACTCGAATGCCTGTCTAGCCGGGATTTGCAAGAGGGTGTGCAGGCATTTATGGAAAAACGCGCGCCTCATTACACAGGCAAATGACATCGGAAAAAACATGCCAACCATCCTAAGCAAGAACCAGGATTATTCCATCACCAAAATTGAAATCATCATGTTGAAAATTCCTTACCCGCATCCTTTCCGGATTGCGCTGGCAGTGATGGATTGTGCGCAAAACATTGTTGTGCGCGTCCATGACAGTGATGGTTTGGTGGGCGTGGGCGAAGGCTGTCCACCGCGTTTTGTAACCGGTGAAGCGCCGGAGACAGCTTTTGAAGCGGCGAAACTGTATGCCCGGATTTTGCTGGATAAAAATCCACTTGAGATTGATGCGCGCCTGGCCGAGCTGGAACGCTTCATGCTCAAGAATAGCGCTGTGCGCTGCGCCTATGACCTGGCGCTGTACGATTTGCTGGCAAAACATGCAAGCCTGCCGCTATATGCCCTGCTGGGCGGCACAAAGCAGGTGGTTTACTCCAACCGCACGATTGGCATGGATACACCAGAAGTTATGGCTATCGCGGCAGCCTCTTTTGTAGCCGGTGGCGCGAAATCTCTGAAGGTCAAAGTTGGCACAGGCCGGGATGATGATCTGGCGCGTGTGCGCGCCATTCGGAAAGCCGCCGGGAAAGGCATCGCCATGCGCCTGGATGCCAACCAGGCCTGGGATGAAGCCACTGCCATTTCGGCGCTCACGGCAATGGCGGATTACGACTTGCAGCTGTGTGAACAACCGCTTCCCTATTGGAATGAAGCCGGGCTTAAGCGAGTGCGTGAGCACAGCCCGATCCCGATCATGGCGGACGAAACCATTTTTGACCATCATGATGCTTTTCGCCTGGCTGCGGCGGGTGCGGTGGATTATTTCAACATCAAGCTGAGCAAGTCCGCTGGAATTCATAACGCGCTAAAGATCAACGCCATAGGCGAAGCGGCGGGTATCCAGTGCATGCTGGGTGGCATGTCAGAATCGCTAATCGGTGTCAGCGCGGGTGCACACCTGATTTGTGCCTGCCCCAATATTGCCCTGGCCGATATGGATTCGCCCTTTCATTTCTCAGAAGATCCTACGTTGAGTGGAGTCGATTTCCAGGCAGATGGAATGGTTACATTGAGAGACACTCCAGGTCATGGCGCGGATGTAAAGCCGGAATGGGTTGAAAGAAGCGAGAAGGTTGAAATCTCAGTATGAACTCACGCGAGAGAATTTTTGCAGTACTGAATCATCAAGTTCCAGACCGAATTCCTCGCTTTGAGGTCTGGATCGATGGTATGTTTGCTGAATTAGGCGCAAGCGACCCCTACAGCGCCTACGCTGAACTCGGACAGGATGCTGTCCTGATGCCATCCCAATCTCCAGCGGAGAGCAATGCCTGGAAGAACGGTGTGGATGAGTGGGGCCGGGTCTGGAAGGATGGCATGTATACAGGCGGCGTGCTGGACAGGGAGGAAGATCTGGTACTTTATTCCCCGCCGCTTTCGCTCGCGCAGCGTTTGTTTGACCCGCAACGGGTCGAACAAGTCCGCCAGCTTTTCCCCGAACACTGCCTGTTCTTCGGCACCCATATTGGCCCCTTTATGAATTCGTATATGGCGATGGGGTTGGAGCGCTTCTGCCTGCGGCTTACCGATGATGCGGTTTTCATCCATACCCTGATGGAGGCGCGCACGCAATGGTGTCTGGCTGTTTTTGGGCGTGCCGTGGAACTGGGGGCCGAAGTGATCGTGATGGGTGATGATTCGGCGCACCACGGCGGCCCAATGATCTCACCGAGTATGTGGCGCGAATTTGTGCTGCCTTACCATCGGCGCATCGTCGAAACCTTGCCTGTTCCAGTCATCTGGCACAGCGATGGGAATATCGCCAAACTGCTGCCAATGGCAGTTGAGGCAGGCTTCGCTGGAATTCATGGACTGGAACCCTGGTCGATGTCTCTGAGCGTGGTCAAGGCGGAATATGCTGGCAGACTCGCTCTGATCGGCAACGCGGATGTGCGGCTGATGTGCGACCCGGATCTTGATAAGCTTCGGGATGAAATGCGCCGCTGTGTACAGGAAGGTGGGAAAGATGGCTACATGTTTTCATCCTGTAATAGTATATTTACAGGCATGAACCCTGCTGCCGCGCGGGAATTTTTCCGCTACCAGGCAGAAATCACCGGGGTTGATAGGAGAGCCGGATGACACCGAAACAAACCAAACCAGACCAGCCAACTTTCATCGAAGAAGCGCGCCGCAAACAGATTATTGATGCGGCCCTGGAAACAATCGCCGAGCAAGGCTATACCCAAACCTCTTTTGCCGAGATTGCCAAAGGGCTGGGTATTACCAAGGGCCTGATTGCTTATCACTTCAATGGCAAGCACGATCTGATCACCTCCGCCATCCATACTATTTTGAACCAGCAAGGCGTTTACATCAAAGGCCAGGTGGATGCCCAGGTTCAGTCGGCAGACAAGCTGCGCGCCTATATCGAGGCCAGTTTTGAGTACATAGAGCAGAACCGGCCGCATTTTGTGGCGTTGGTCGATCTGTGGGGCAGCTTTACCTCGGCGGATGAAAAACAGGCCTTCAGCAAGACTGCGTATGATCCATGCCGCGCCCACTTGCAGAAAATATTCCGGATTGGGCGGGAACGAGGCGAATTTGGCAATTTTGACGCGCAGACGATGTCGGCCGTTGTTCAAGGCGCGATTGATGGCCTTATGCTGCAATGGGTGTTTGCGCCGGATGCAGTGGATTTGAAGGCTGCTTCGAGAGAGTTGACGGGATTATTTATTGGGCGTGTGACACAAAGATA
>CAIMZS010000524.1 GCA_903846015.1 uncultured Anaerolineae bacterium
CCTATTGACTCAAGTAAACCCATTCCAGTGAAAAAACCAATTGAAGGTTGGGAAATCAAGATGGCTTGGAGCGAATATCGAAATGCAAAATGGACGCAGAAACAACTTTCATCTGAGGCTATCACGGATATTCCCGCAGCTTCAGACTCCTTGCCGGATGTCAGTCTTTATGAATTTATTCCTAGAATTGTTACGGCAGACCCAAAAGTCGTTATCGACGTATATCAAGCTGATCCTGCTTTAGGCGCTTTTTATTTTATAGGTAGCCAGATATCTAAGGGAGATGCATTGGTAACTCCTAAGTCTTCAATTGATGGTGACTTTCAATATACATTTGGTACAACTCAGATTCACTCTTTACAAGGGATAGATACTAATCCTCCTGCATTATTTGCAAAAGACACTGCCCCATATTTCGATGATAAAAAGACGCTTGTAAAGATTCATTATCCGGAAAAACTGACCGCAACAGAATTAAATTTTTACCATCCCTTTGCCCATGAAATACTGGGTAAGCTAAATACCGGTAATCTAGATTCTCTATTTGACTTCTATCTAAACAAGACAATCGATCCTTCTGACCCAACAAATCTGAAAGACGATGCTAAGGAAACTTACGGAGAAAGTGGAGCACTTAATACGAAACCACTTTATAACGAACTTAAGCGGGCTTACTCACTCTACAACTGGGAATCCACTGGACATGTACCCATGTTGTTGGCAGACAGTCTATTAAAGGCTAATCAGTTCGAACAGGCGCTGAAGATGTGCCACTATGTTTTTAACCCTTATGAAAAAGGCACTGGCAAAGAGCGTTTTTGGCAATTTCCGCCATTTAAGGTGGTTGATGCTGAGAATGTTCTGGAAAAGCTATTCAATGGCTTAAAACCCAACACACCTGACAATACCCCGAATGAACAAATTAACGAATGGCGGGGCAACCCCTTTCAGCCACACGTAATTGCTCGCTCGCGACCATCCGCCTACATGAAGTGGATAGTAATGAAGTACATAAACATCCTGATCGCCTGGGGTGACAATCTATTTCAGCAAGATACTATCGAGACCATTAATGAGGCAACTCAGCTTTATATACTGGCGGCTCATATCTATGGGCCTCGTGGTCAGATGATACCTAGACGAGGTAAGGTGCAGCCGCAAACCTACAATTCCTTGCTGGATAAATGGGATGCTTTCGATAATGCTATGGTGGAATTAGAGCAGGTATTTCCTTACAGTAACCAAACCCCATTAACAATTGGCTCAAGCAATGGAGTAGTAGGACTAGCCAACGTTTTTGGTTTCGCTACGACTTTATACTTCTGCATCCCTGATAATCCGAATCTGAGAGCCCTCCGAGATACCATCGATGACCGGCTTTTCAAGATTCGTCATTGTCAGAACATTGAAGGCGTATTCCGTAAACTACCGCTGTTTGAACCGCCTATCGATCCGGCTTTGCTGGTTCAAGCCGCTGCACAAGGGCTCAGCTTGGCGAGCGTACTGAATGATCTAAACAGTCCGATGCCGAATTATCGGTTTTATTATTTATTGCAAAAGTCATTGGAACTATGCTCTGAAATCAAAGCTTTGGGAAATGCTTTTCTATCGGCGAAAGAAAAAGGAGATTCTGAAGCAATCTCCAAATTGCGCGCTAGACATGAAAGCGGCATTCATAACTTAGTAATGGAAGTAAAGAAGCAGCAATTAGATGAGGCGGGTAAATCGCTTGATGCCTTGGAACAGAGCCGGAGAGGTCCAGTTTATCGATTACAGCATTATCTGAAACTAATTGGTGAAGATTTAGGTAAGGTTCCAGATAGTAATACTGATTTTAGTGAATTGCCAAATCAAATTGAACAACCAAGCGATGAAGGTGGCCTAAGACTAATTTCATCTGAAAAAGATGAAATGGACAACGCCAGCGCTGCCGCTGATTGGCAAACTGGGATTGGAATAGCAGAAAGCCTTGCGAGTATATTTCATGCGCTACCAATTATGCACGCCGATGGACACCCTTTAGGTGTCGGTGTAGATGTGGCTTGGGGAATGCCCAATTTAGGAAATGCCACACAAGGCGGGGCTCGCGCTATGCGAATTTATGCTGATCATCTTTCATATAAATCTACAAGCGCTGCAAGAAGAACAGGTTTACTAAGAGGACTTCAAGACCGTGTCCAACAAGCCAATGTCGCGGGATATGAAATAAAGAATATCGACAAACAAATGTTGACTCAGCAAATTCGGATTAATATTGCTAACCAGGAGATCACTAATCAGCAAAAGCAAATCGACAATGCCAAAGAAGTAGAAGAATTTCTGAGCAGCAAATATACCAATCAGGAACTTTATACCTGGATGGAAGGGCAGATTCGGACGCTTTACCATCAGGCATATTCGATGGCATATGAAGTGGCCAAGAAGGCAGAGAAAATCTTTCGTTTCGAACGCGGGTTGTCGACCTCCAATTTCATCCAGTTCGGTTATTGGGATAACGGTTACGATGGCCTGCTCGCTGGCGAACGGCTCTATATTGGGTTAAAACAACTCGAAGCCGCCTATCAGGAAAAACGCGGTCACGACTTCGAGGTGACGAAACAACTCTCTCTGAGACAGACCAATCCACTGGCATTAATCGACCTCAAAGAGAAAGGGATGTGCGAGTTCTCACTTCCCGAAGTACTGTTCGACATGGACTATTCAGGTCATTACATGCGTCGGATTAAATCTGTGGCCCTAACCATTCCTTGTGTTGTTGGACCCTATACCTCGATGAACTGCACACTTCGGCTACTGGAACATAAGTTCCGAACCAGTGCTATCGCCAATGGTAAGGCCGACTACCCTGAAAAGACCGATGAGACTGATGATCGGTTTAGCACCGTTAACGTCCCCATCACTTCAATTGCCGCCAGTACGGGGCAGAACGACAGTGGCGTGTTTGAATTTAACTTCAAAGATGAACGGTACCTTCCTTTTGAAGGAGCCGGCGCTATTAGTAAGTGGCGACTTGAGTTACCCACAGATTTCAAGCAATTCGATTACGACACGATTTCCGATGTCATTATGCAAATTTGTTATACGGCATTGGATGGTGGCGACAAGCTCAAGCAGGCGGCCGGTGACACGGTTCAGACTTACATCAAGAGTGTGGAGGACTTGAGTAAAGATGAAGGACTTTTTGCCGCGTTTGATTTGAAACATGACTTTCCAGACGAGTGGTACAAGGCCATTAATCCAGCAGAAGGCGCTACCGAAAGGGTTATTTCACTTCGTAATCTTAATGAACTCCTGCCGATATTTACAAAAGGGCGGAAACCAGAAAAAATTGAGTTAGTCGATGCTTATTTGTTCGCAAGCGGGAGTCTGTCATCATCATCGTTAATATTGTCACAAGGTACGGAAGAATTTAATTTCTCTGGGCCAAGCGCTGTGGGCGACACAATGAAGTCTTTTTCAGCTAAGGACATTGGTCTTCCCCTGACTGATTGGCAAATTAAGATCAAGGATACAAAAGTTGGTATAGAGAAGTTTTGGTTAATTGTCCGCTATGTACTGAAATGATTGCAACAATGTTATTCCCGGTTCTATCGCATATATTTAAAGGCCTTAGCCCGCACCCTTTTGCGACAAAACCTTCTGGATTAATCCTCATCACTCCACTTACGCTCTGGATTCATGATGACCCACTTAAGACCGTAAACGCTAAAGCGTGCCGGCCATTTTCAACATTAAGAATAGGAGAGTGATAATGGAGGCATGCGAGCAGTTACGTGTGGACTACCTTGCCGAAGAGGTTTGTCTGTTTATCGGTGCGGGCGTCTCCATGGGTTGCGGCCTCCCGGACTGGAGAGGGCTCGCGGAAGGCGTCGTCCGATTGTTTCCACGAAAGCTGGTACCTCCAGGGTTATGGGCGTCCACAATTGGGCAAGGAAAGACGCCACTTAGACCCAATGCGCTTTCAGATCTGAAGGCCGATGTGCTGAAACTCGAAGATCCTCTACTCTCGATGCGCTATGCGAAGTCCATTGGTGGATTCGATCTAAACACTCTGGTCTGCAAGTGCTTGTACGCTGAATCGATCAAACTGTCGGAGACTGTTCTAGAGATCCCGTCTCTCAAAAATGTCAGGAGAATTTGTTGCTTCAATTACGACGACATCCTTGATCGCTCGTTTGCAGAGAGAAGTACTGTATATATACCACTATTCCAAGATGACCGCATTCCGCTTGAGTCGCCGCAGACGATTATTTTCTATCCGCATGGGTTCCTGCCAGACCCGAAACGACATTCCTTTCCCGCCACGAATAAAATCGTCTTGTCCGAGGACGACTACCATGATCTGTACCACTCGCCCTACGCATGGGCAAACATGATTCAGCTAACGCTGCTCCTCAACTACACAGCACTATTCATCGGCTGCTCATTGCTCGATCCAAATGTGAGACGCCTTCTGGGAATATCAGCTAAAATGCGCCCGACCCATAATCACTACGCCTTCGTCAGGGACCCGTACAACCGAAAGGATGCAACGTGGTTTGAGATGGAATACGCGACAGCATTTCGCTCGGTGCAAGAACAAATCCTCAGGGGACTTGGTGTTCGGCCGGTGTGGTTCAACGAGTACTCTGAAATTGCATCTGCGCTCAAAACTCTACGCGCATAGCGTAATGCATAATCCTTCTATCGAGCGAACCATCGGGTCAGAGGAGGCCGCAGCCTCCGTCTGCCCACAGAACCGTGCGTACGGGTCCGTACACGGCTCCTCACATAAAACATACTCAATATTAAAACCTATTGCTTCCTTTTCCTAAGCTAGCTAGGAATACTCCGTCCCTACTTGCTTATATTCTTCCTATAGAAATTGGCTTTAACATTTCGCAGTTCATCTCCACAAACTTTACTCTCTTTCGTAGTGACCTTTCAACAATCTCGCACGACCAATTCATTCACTGTTTACGACG
>CAIMZS010000525.1 GCA_903846015.1 uncultured Anaerolineae bacterium
CGTCGGTTTTTATTCTACCGCCTGGACGAACAAAAAATGGTGGTTTTCCCTGCACACTCAACACTCACTCGATTTGACTTTTCATAGGAGATTATCCCGTGCCCGCAAATTCTCGTAAGTATGGTTTTTCAACCCGCCAGCTGCATTCCGGTTACTCGCCAGACCCCACCACCGGCAGCCGGGCCGTGCCGATCTACCAAACCACCAGCTACCAGTTCAAGAGCACCGAACACGCCGCCAACCTTTTCGCGCTCAAAGAACTGGGCAACATCTATACCCGCCTGATGAACCCCACCACCGACGTGCTCGAGCAGCGCCTCGCCGACCTGGAAGGCGGTGTGGCGGCCGTGGCGGCCAGCAGCGGGCATGCCGCCCAGGCCCAGGCCATCTTCACCCTGCTCGGCGCTGGCGATCACATCGTTTCTTCCAGCCGCCTGTACGGTGGCACCTACAACCAGTTCAACTACAGCCTGCGCAAGTTGGGCGTGGAGGTCACCTTTGTGGACCCAAGCGACCCACAGAATTTTGAGAAGGCCATCCGCCCAAACACCAAGCTCATCTACGGCGAGAGCCTCGGCAACCCGGATATTTCCATTGTCCCGTTCGAAGAAGTGGCTGCCGTGGCCCAGAAACACAAGATTGTCTTGATGATTGACAATACCTTTGCCACCCCTTACCTGTTCCGACCCTTCGAATGGGGCGCAAACGTCATCACCCACAGCACCACCAAGTTCATTGGCGGGCACGGCACCAGCATTGGCGGCATGGTGGTGGACGGCGGCAACTTCGATTACACCAGCGGGCGCTACCCTGGTTTTACCGAACCGGATGCTTCTTATCATGGCCTGGTCTACTCCAGCCTGCTGGGCGCCGGGCTGCCGCCCTTTGCCATCAAACTGCGCGTGCAGGTGCTGCGCGATTTCGGCGCGGCGCAGTCGCCCTTCAACAGCTGGCAGACCATCCAGGGTCTGGAGACACTCTCGATTCGTCTTGACCGGCATGTCCAGAATACCCAGGCTGTGGCCGAATACCTGGAAAAACACCCCAAGGTCAGCTGGGTCAAATACCCGGGTCTCAAGAGCCATCCCGATTACGAGCGTGCCAAACGCTATCTGCCCAAGGGCGCCGGCGCCATTCTCGGTTTTGGCATCAAAGGCGGAGCCGAAGCGGGCCGCAAGTTCATCGAGAGCCTGCAGCTTTTCAGCCACCTGGCCAACGTCGGGGATGCCAAGTCCCTGGCCATTCACCCTGCCACCACCACCCACAGCCAGCTCTCCGCTGAAGAACAGATTTCCGCAGGTGTCAGCCCCGATTTTATCCGCTTGAGCATTGGCATCGAGGACATCGACGACATCCTCTGGGATCTAAATCAGGCGCTCAACGCGTAAAACAGCAAAAGGCAAAACCAACCGCAATCATCATTCAGCGCCGGTGCACCCTTATTGATTGAAAGGAAATTTCCATGCCCGTAAAAATACCGAATACACTACCCGCCCGCGTGATCCTGGAATCGGAAAATGTATTCATCATGGGCGAAGAGCGCGCTGCGCACCAGGATATCCGCCCACTGCGAGTGGCCATTCTCAACCTGATGCCGACCAAAATTGCCACTGAAACGCAGATTCTGCGTCTTCTGGGGAATTCTTCGCTGCAAGTAGATGTGACTTTGCTGCATACCGCCACCCATGAAGCCAAGAACACGGATGCAGAACATTTACTAAACCATTATGAGACTTTTGAAGATGTGCGCTTGCAGAAATTCGATGGTCTGATTATCACAGGCGCGCCAATCGAACAGATTGAATTTAAAGAAGTGGATTACTGGCCTGAACTTGTTCGCATCATGGATTGGGCAGACACAAATGTTGAATCAACCTTCCATATCTGTTGGGGCGCTCAAGCCGGGCTCTACCATCGATATGGCATTCCAAAGTACCCGCTGCCCGCCAAAATGTTTGGAGTCTTTGAGCATCGAACTCTGATTCCAACCGAAAAGTTGATGCGCGGTTTTGACGATACTTTCCTGGCACCGCATTCACGTCACACCGAGATCCGGCGCGCCGACCTGGAGAAAGTGCCCGAACTGCAGATCCTGGCAGAATCAGACAAAGCCGGGGTTTACATCGTCGGCACCAAGGATGGGCGCAACCTGTTTATCACCGGTCATTCTGAATATGACCCGCTGACGCTGAAAGCTGAGTATGATCGTGATGTGAATAAGGGCCTGCCAATCAACGTCCCGATAAATTACTATCCGCAGGATGA
>CAIMZS010000526.1 GCA_903846015.1 uncultured Anaerolineae bacterium
GCCACACCATAAACATGCACCGGCACACCATCCAGGGTATGCAGCTCCACGCCTGCTGCGAAAGGTTTTGGCCCCATCCACACAATGCGCACGGGTGGGTATTCCAGGCGTGGTTTTTCCGAGCTTTGGAGCAGCGCCACATCCACTTGATGCGGAATTTGAGTGGTCAGCCCATGAAAATGAAGAGCCGAAATCAAACAAACCACTCCCTTGGGGATGCGCAGCGCCACCAGGGTCAGGTCCGGATTGCTCCACAAGGGGCTATCTGCAAGGCGGTAAACTCCCCGGCTTTCCCGCACCAGCAGACCGGAATCCCGCATTCGGTAAAGCGTGCGTGGCTGTATCCCCATCTGGATAGCCTGGGTGGTGCTCAAGGTTCCCTGGTTCTTAGAAAACAGGTTTGTCGCAGTTTGAATGGTTTTGGATGGCATAGAATTAACTCTTTACTTTCATATCTAAAGTTAATTCTATGTCATATTCTGTAAACTGTCAATTACACCGGAATATACTCGCTGACCACATCAATACGCTTGTGGTCCAGATCGTAAGCTGCCTTGCGCACGGCCTTTTTCCAAGCCTGGTTGGGGGTGAACAGGAACTCTTTCGATTAGTTCAGTTGCTCAGCCAGGTCGGCCGGCAAATAACGGAGTTCATTTTTCATTGTCCTGTTTTTTCGCCAGATTCGCAAAACGGGTCAGACGGGCATCGAAATACAAGTCGGCATTGCCTACCGGCCCGCCGCGATGCTTGGCAACCTTCAATCGTGAAACGTTTTTGCCCTCATCTGGCCGCCAGATAAACATGACCACATCTGCATCGTTTTCCAGTGCGCCCGATTCACGCAGATCTGAGAGCTGCGGATCCTTTTCGGCCCGCGTTTCGGAAGCGCGCGAGAGCTGGGCAGCGGCCAACACCGGGATCCTGAGTTCCCCGGCCAGGATTTTGAGTTCGCGTGAGCAGTGCGCCACTTCCTGCTCGCGGTTCTGCATGCGTATACCGGGGCGCATCAGTTGCAGGTAGTCCACCACCAGCAGATCCAACCCATGCCGGGACTGCATCTGCCAGGCCTGGGCGCGCAGGGTCGCTGGGGTCAACGAAGCCGAATCGCTGATAAACAGCCGCCCGGAATGCAAGCCTTCCAGCGCGGTGATAAAAGCCTCCCACTGGCTTTCAGCCAGAAGTCCTTCCGTGATCAGATTGGCATCCAGGCCGGATGATGCGGAAAGTAAGCGGGCCGCCAGTTCCTCGCGGGACATCTCCAGCGAAAAGAAGCCCACTCGTTTGCCACTCTCCGCCGCAGCCAACGCTACAGTCTGCATCCAGGATGACTTGCCCTGGCCAGGGCGTCCGGCAATCAGGTTGAGACTTCCAGGCCGCAAGCCACCCTTGAGCAGAAGGTCCACATCCGCAAGGCCGGTTGAGATGCGCCGGGATGAAATGGGTTTTCCATCCCGGGCTTGCTCGGAGCGTTCCAGCGCCTTGTCATACAGGCTCGAAGCTACATCCGTCACATCCACGACCTGCTCGGGCGCTGAAACCTGCTCGGAGACCTTGCGCAGCGCTTCTCCGGCCTGGGCCATCAGTTCGGAAACGCCCAGATCGCCGCTATAGGACAGACGCGCGATTTCGTTTGCAGTTGCCAGCAGCAAACGGCGAGTGTGGTGCTCGCGCACGATGGCGGCGTAATCATCGGCATTCAGGGTAGTGGGTACCTGGTTGAGCAGGCCGGTCAGGTAAGCCGGGCCGCCAATTTCTTCAAGATGACCAGCCAGGTCCAATTCCTCGCACACCGTCAGGCTGTCGATGGCGCGCGACTTGTCCTTAAGCGATTGGTAAGCCTGCCAGATGAACTGGTGGCGGTGGATGTAAAAAGCCTGTACGCTCAACCCGGTTTCGGCAAAGATGTCCGGATTGATCAACACCGAGCCAAGCAGGGCTTCTTCAGCTTCGCGGCTGTGTGGGATGCCGGAAATGCTGGTTTCAGTAGTGAGCATGTTGAGTCTCCTGAATGATTATTTTTTGGATTTGCGCCGGGCCAGGATTTCTTGCATGCGCGAGCGTAGTTCCGGGCTGGGGACCGTGCCGGGTTCCGCCGGAGCAGAATCGGGGGTTTCGGGCGCTGCATCTGGGCGCAGATTGCGCGAATATTGGGCCAGCAGGCTGGTCATGCTCTTTTTCAAAGCGCCGGGGTGCGCGACATCAAAGGGCTGGTTACGCCAGCGTTCGTAGGTCAGGCGCATGGCTTTCTCGAATGGCACGTCATACTCGTGCGCAACTTTGAGCAGAGCGCGCAGGCCATTGACCCATAAAGCATAATCGCCACCCTTTTCTCCCGGTCCTGGCTTCTCGGGCGGTTTGACATTGAAAACTTCCAGCATCAGTTCGGCGGCTGCCTGGCAATCTGCGGGGAAATCGGCAATGCGCTCTTCGAGCGATTTTTCAGGAGCTGGTACGGAATCTTCCTGATTCCTGCGTGTCGATTTTTCCGGGGTTTCTTCGGCAGAAAACGCGGGCGCATTCGCGCCCATATTTTCTTTGGTTTTAATTGGCTTTTGTGGGGATTGTCCAACAGACCTGCCCCCGGATTGTTGGACAGACCCACCCCCCAACTGTTCAACAATCCCCCCTTTGACCGCCGTCTGTTCAACAGAGACCCCATCAGAGGGGGGATTGTCCAACAATCCCCCCCGCTTTTCGGCCAGTTTTTGGCGGCCCTTTTCGGTTTTCTGACGCTGAGCGCCGGCTGCTTTTTCCTGACGATCTTCAAGGATATCAAAGCGCACCAAACTGTCGTCGGTTTGCAAAGCCCATTCCGTGCCGGTATTTTGCGGATTATTTTCAGAGATGCGCAGCACCAGACCAAAGCCCACCAGCATGTTCATGGTTTTATCCACAGTTTCATTGGCCAAGCCGGTTGCGGCGATGATTTGCGACTTTGAGATGCGGTCGCTGCGCTTTTGCCAGCCAAAGGTCTTGCGCGCCAGAAAGGACAGGCACTTGAACTCGTTGCCGGTCAGCAACGACATGCACTCGTCAACAAAGAAGTTGGGCGTCTGAAAGCTGTTTGGGATGATTTTGTTGGGGGCTTCGGTCATGGATGGGCTCATCGCTGGCAGGCTTAGAAATCGAGTTTTTCCACAGCCAACTCAAGATCGCGCTCGTTGGGCGTGATGTAAATTCGGGTCGTATTCAGGTTGCTGTGTCCGAGCAAACGAGCAACCTTTTCCAGTCCGACACCGCTGTCGATCAGATTCTTGGCAAAGGTGTGCCGTGCCAGGTGCGGGTGCAGATCGGGGATGCCCGCTTCCTGACCTAGACGCTTGAGAATGCGTTGGACCGAGCGGGCTGTCAGGCTATCGCTCTCATCCTCGACCGCCGTCCAGATGAACTTCGATGCTTTCTGCGGACGCACTGCCAGCCAGTCCTGCAGGGCCTTACGCGCCGCTACGTTCAACGGAATGCTGCGTTCACGGTTTCCCTTGCCCTGGCGCACAATCACAAGGCCCTTGCGCTCGCCGATTTCCACATCACCCATCTGCAAAGCGAGCAGTTCACTCAAACGCAAACCGGTATTCAACAAAAAGACCAGCAGGGACGCATCCCGCTGACGCCCGATTTTGCGCTTTGGATAACGCACAGATGCGATCTGCAAGTCCTTCTCGATGGCGCGTTGCAGGGCGTACTGCTGCTTCTTATCCAGCGCTTGAGCGGCAGGTTCCTCTTGTTTTACACTCTTGATTTTTCCCCGTGGGTTTTTCTCGATCTGGCCAGTCTGCAC
>CAIMZS010000527.1 GCA_903846015.1 uncultured Anaerolineae bacterium
CTTGGGTCACAGTGGCATTATCGCTCACAGTGATTAAGCCGGTGACCTTATCCAGCACTGCATTGGAACTTCCAAGGCAGCAGCCTGATTGGCGCTGTTCGGGTTGATATAGAAACCATCGACGCCGATCATGGGTTTGGCAGGGCCGGCAGGGCCAGCGGGCAGGGGGGCTAGAGCTAATTTATCGCCGAGGGCTTTCTTGTAATCGGCCATGGCCCAGTTACCGTTCATGATGGCGGCGAGCTTGCCTTCACTGAAGGGAGCGAGACCTTTGCTGTCATCCATAGCCCAGCCATTTTTCTTCTGGATTTGGTAGGCGGTGTTGAGCCAGGTAAAGGCATCAACGACACCGGTTCCCTGGTCAGCAACAACTTTCCAGGATGAGTCGAAGATGTTTCCGCCGAAGGCGCTATAGAAACCAAACATGTGGTAACACCCGTAGTTCAAAGAGATTGGGGTGCCAGCCTGCATGAGTTTCAACAGGTCATCAGTTGTTTTGGGGGCTTCCTTGATCAGGTCAGTGTTGTACCAAAGAGTCACAGCCTTGAGGGATTCGGGTACACCGTAGAGTTTGCCATCGAGGGACATGCCGTCGATGCCAATCTTGCTGACGCCATCGAGCTTGCCCTTGGCGAGGTCGGAAATATCGGCAACCAATCCGGCGCGAGCATCATCACCAATCGAATCGTTCGGGGCGACAAACATGTCTGGGCCACCACCGGCAGCGACATCAGTGCGATACTTGTTGTAGATGTCGTTGAATGGGATCTGAAGGACGTTGATCTTGTATTGGGGCATGTCGATGGCAGCCTGGGCCAGAATCTTAGTCATGGCTGCTTCTTCAGCGGAACCGGTGCCATAAGCATGCCAGAAGGTTACTTCAACTGGGGCAGGTACTTCGGTAGGTGCAACTGTTGGGACATCGGTCGGTGCCGGTGCGGCGGTGGCAGCGGGCACATCAGTTGCGGCGGGGGCAGCAGTGGGGGCAGGGGCCGCGGTGGTGGCGGGGGCGCCACAGGCTGCGAGGGCAAATGCAGCAACGAGCAGGATGCTGACAATTGTCAGCAAATTCTTTTTCATTTCTCTTTCTCCTTGTGAATGTAGAAATGGTGTTGGAGAAGCCAATCGCTTCTCTACAACTTGATGGAAGGACAGCCAATTGACCAGACTTGTGCCCGGTTCTTTCAACGGGATACCTAAAAGTCTCTTGGTGATTATCTCACTTCTTTTCGCTCTGCGACTTGATGCAGCGCGATGGTCAATGCCTGTACAATAGCGCCCATGCCCGATGAATTTCGCCGGAGCACGGCAGTATTGATCTTAACGGTACGCGCAGAAGCTTGCAGGCTGCGCTGTGTTACGGTATCCCGGATGGGTTGCAGCAAAAGGTCGCCAATTTGAGCGACACCGCCACCGAGCACAACCGTTTGCGGGTTGAAGAGATTTACCAGGCCAGCAATCGCAATACCCAGATAACGACCGGCTCTGGCAATGATTTGTTGTGAAGCCAAATCACCCCGGCGCGCGGCAGAAGCAACATCTCGCGCAGTGAGCGATTCAGGTGGTCCCATGCTCGAAAGCAGGGTGCGTGTTCCTTTGAACACTACTTCGCGGGCCTGACGTGCAATAGCCTTACCGCCTGCCAGCGCCTCGAGACAACCCGAGTTGCCACAATCACACAGCGGGCCGTTCTCTTCAATCGTCAGGTGACCGATTTCTCCCGCGGAGCCAGTGGCTCCATGATATATCTGACCATTGAGCAATAGACCGGATCCGATGCCAGTACCGACCTTGATATACGCCAGGTAGTTTTCTCCACGACCAACACCATAGGCCCATTCGCCAAGTGCGCCTAATTCGGCATCGTTATTGAGTGAAACAGGCAGTCCCCATTTGTCTTCCAGATTAGACTGGATGGGGAAGCCATCCCATCCGGGCATGAGTGGTGGCGCAAATACCATGCCGGCTTCGCTCGCAATCGGTCCGGGAACACCCAACCCAATTGCGCTTATACTTTTATTATTGAGGTTGTTTTTTTTAAGTAAAGCTTCGATCACCTTGTTGGCTTGATTAATACAATTTGCGGGACCGTCATCTACCCTGAAAGGGACTTCGACTTCGTCTATTACTCGCGCGCCAAAATCTGTGAGAATAATCGCGAGATGGGATGCGCCCATATCAATACCAACTACGTAGCCTCGGGCAGCGTTTACTTCCAATATGATAGGTGGGCGTCCGCTGTGTTTGTTGCGCGATTCTGTTTCACGAATAGCATCACAAACAAGCAAATCGTTTACGATTGTGGTCATGGCTGCCCGGCTTAAGTCTAACCGCTGCGCCAATTCTACCCGGGAAATACCGCCAGGGGTAAAGCGAATTAAATCCAGGACAGCATGTTTGTTAAGGTTCTTTACTATCTGAGTTGAAGAACCCCAGCTAAAGTGAGTCATTGAATGCCGTCCCGGCCTACACTGGCCAATATACAACCATTTCGGCTAAATTTATATTGTTTATAATAACATTAATAAATTCTTTGTCAAGTATTTTAACAATGTTCTAATGTTGCAATTGGTTATCTTAATTGTCGTTATCGATAACAGATAATAAAATCTTGGGATCAAAAAGAGGAATGACAATGATTGTCATTCCTCTTTTTGTGAAATGGGTATGTTTACTTTGTGCGGAGAGCTTCCCAGCCAGCATAGTGCGCAGAGTCGCCCAGTTCGGCTTCGATCCTCAGGAGCTGGTTATACTTGGCAACGCGGTCTGAACGAGCAGGAGCGCCCGTTTTGATTTGACCGGTATTGAGTGCTACGGCCAGGTCGGCAATGGTGGCATCTTCGGTTTCACCGGAGCGGTGAGATGTGACAGCTCGCCAGCCATTGCGGTGGCAGGCTTCAACGGCTTCAATGGTTTCGGTCAGGGTGCCAATCTGATTGACTTTTACAAGCAGGGCATTGGCTGCATTTTCCTTGATAGCCCGGCGAACGCGCTCCGGGTTTGTGACGAGTAGGTCATCACCTACGATCTGGCAGGTATCGCCAAATGTTTGTACGGCAAGTTTCCAACTATCCCAATCATCCTGGGCCAAGCCATCTTCAATCGAAACGATCGGGTAATCTTTGACCCATTTGGCCCAGAATTCGACCATTTCGGGACCGCTGAGCTTTTTACCTTCTTTGCGCAGATTGTATGTTTTGGTTGTTTCATCATACAGTTCAGAAGCAGCCGGGTCGAGCGCGATGGCGACATCGAGGCCGCGCCCAGCTTTAAAACCTGCTTTTTGAATGGCCGTCAGGATAACTTCGAGGGCTTCAGCGTTGGATTTTAACGCCGGGGCATAACCGCCTTCATCACCGACCAGTGTGGCATAGCCTTTTTCCTTGAGCACTGATTTCAAAGCGTGATAAATTTCTGCGCCCCAACGCAGGCCTTCAGAAAAAGATGGCGCGCCAAAAGGCATGACCATGAATTCCTGCATATCGGTGGATTGCCAGGCAGTGTGTGCCCCGCCATTGAGAATGTTCATCATCGGGACAGGTAATACGTGGGCATAGACACCGCCCAAGTAGCGGTAGAGCGGTAGGCTGAGAGAGTTGGCTGCGGCTTTGGCAACTGCCAGCGAAACTCCCAGAATGGCATTGGCGCCCAGTTTGGATTTATTGGGGGTGCCGTCGATCGTGATAAGTTCGGTATCGATGGCCTTCTGATCGGTGGCATCCCAGCCGAAGAGCGCATCAGAGATGATCTCATTAACATTACTAACGGCCTGGAGAGTGCCTTTGCCGCCATAGCGGTTTTTATCGCCATCGCGCAGTTCAAGTGCTTCGTGAATACCAGTCGATGCGCCAGAAGGAACAGCTGCGCGCCCCCATGAGCCATCGCCCAGTACTACTTCAACTTCTACAGTTGGATTACCGCGGGAGTCCAGAATTTCAAGTGCAGAAATGCTTTCAATTGTTGTGTCCATTGTAAATCTCCTTGTGTTTAATACTGTGTTTGCAACAGGATGGTATTGTTTATTCATTCAATTTATTGTGGTACCAAGCAGAAAATTGATGGAATAATCTCGCGTAGAAGAATGATTGAATGTGACAAGAACTTTCCTGAGGCTGTGGGGTTTTTATCGGCAAGAATGATAAATGTCTTTCGCAGCTTGTAACCTGGCCAAGTATAATCCACATTTATAATAGATTTGGAGAAAATTAGCCTTTGTCTCATCTTGAAATGCCTGCGGATGATCCTCGTCCCCGAATCAACTACCCACTTCATGAAACCGGTTTGCACA
>CAIMZS010000528.1 GCA_903846015.1 uncultured Anaerolineae bacterium
CCTCAAGTATCCGCAGCTTTGGCTTTGGCAGTTGCCTGGATATGGGATTCACTAAGCTTAACCAGGCCCCTACCAGCTACTCAAAATCAACTTTCGGTAGTGGCATAGATGCACTGACTTGTGCCAGTGGCGGTTCACCCATCGCCAGCGGGATTGATGAGACATCCAAAGACTTATCAGCCACAACCGGCAACATCGCTGTATTAATACTCAGTGATGGTCATGATCTGGACTCAGACGGCGTTAAAGAACTTCAATCCTTGAAACAAGTCTATGGCGACAGATTATGCGTTTATACTGTCTGGGCTGGTAATAACGAAGAAAAATCAGGCATAACCCTCTTAAATCAACTCTCTAATATCGCTGGTTGTGGTTATGGCGTAACGGCTGACAGAATTTCCAGCCCTGAAAATATGGCCAATTTCGTAAAAAGCATTTTCTTGAAAACCGGAACTCCAGTGGTTGCGGATTGCTCGACTCTTGATGGGGATAAGGATGGGGTCAATGATTGCAATGATCTTTGTCCTACGACGTTACCCGGCGTTCCCGTCAGCATAAAAGGCTGCTGGATTGTTGATGTAAAATTTGACTTTGATAAATCCGTCATTAAGCCCCAATATTTTGGAAACCTTGACGATGTAGTTAAAAAAATCATCGAGCACCCAGAGATGAACATGCAAGTTCAAGGTCATACAGATAATGTGGGTTCATTCAAATATAACCAAAAGCTATCCGAGCGCCGCGCTGATGCTGTCAAAAAGTATTTGACTAACGGAAGCCATAATCCCCATATCACTTCTCGTGGATTTAGCTTCTCTCAACCCATAGACACCAATGAGACCGAAGCAGGGCGCGCCAATAACCGTCGCGTCCAATTGGAAGTTGAAGGCCAACTTCAACAACCGCTAAATCCTCAATAACGTTATTAGACGTTGCCTGCCTGGAAACTCTTTAAATGGTTAAGAGTTTCCGCACAATAAAAAGGGAGGGTATTGTTAACCCTCCCTTTTTATTATAAGAAGAATGACCGATTGATCACTTTATCAGACGCATTATCCGACTACCCGATAATTTCCAAGCGGTCCATATAGGGCAATAATACCTCAGGAATGCGAATACGACCCTCTGCATCCTGATAATTTTCCATCACGGCAATCAGGGTTCTACCCGCCGCCAAACCGGAACCATTTAAAGTATGCACCAATTCAGGTTTGCCGGTTTCAGGATTACGCCAACGCGCCTGTAAACGCCTCGCCTGAAAATCCTTGAAATTACTGCAAGACGATATTTCCCGATATGCGCCCTGCCCCGGTAACCACACTTCAAGATCATAGGTTTTTGATGAAGAAAAACCGGTGTCACCGGCACATAACAACATCTTTCGGTAAGGCAGACTTAATTTTTTCAGGATGCTCTCTGCATGATTCGTCAGCTCTTCATGCGCTTTAGGTGAATCCTCCGGCCTTACAATTTGCACCAACTCAACTTTCTCAAATTGATGCTGGCGAATCATGCCACGCACATCACGCCCATAAGCACCTGCTTCACTGCGAAAACAGGGACTATGGCAAACGAATTTAAGGGGCAAATCCTTAGCGTCAACAATCACATCTCTGACGATATTTGTGACGGGAACTTCCGCTGTCGGAATCAGATATAAATCCGGATCATCACTGGCCTTGAACAGATCAGCCTCAAATTTTGGCAATTGCCCTGTGCCGCGCAAGCTGTCCACATTGGCTAAAAAAGGCACGTAAGTTTCAGCGTAACCATGTTCGCCGGAATGAGTATCCAGCATTAACTGAATAATGGCCCGCTGTAATCGTGCCAATGGGCCGGTTAGAACCACAAACCGACTGCTGGCAATTTTGGCGCCCAGCTCAAAATCAATGCCTTTCAGTTTTGCGCCCAAATCAACATGGTCTTTAGGCTCAAAGTCAAAATTGGGCACATCACCCCAACAGCTAATCTCAAGGTTAAACTCTTCAGATTTACCATCCGGCACGGCTTCATCGAGAATATTAGGAATACCCTCCATCAGCGTCTCCATTTCCA
>CAIMZS010000529.1 GCA_903846015.1 uncultured Anaerolineae bacterium
GAGCAAGGTGAGTCGGAACTACGTCATAATGATCGAAGTCCATTGAGAAATACCCGCGTCCGCCGGTGATGGAACGAAGTTCTGTTGTGTAACGTAATACTTCTACTAACGGAACATGAGCGATTACGGTTGTATTACCTCGTTCAGAATCGGTCCCCTGAACACGTCCTCTTCTGGTATTCAGGTCGCCCATCACATCACCCATGTTTGAATCGGGGACGGTAACATGAATTGTCATGATTGGTTCGAAAAGGACAGGGCCAGCATCTATAACTGCCAATTTAAAGGCTTCGCGTCCAGCAGTTTCGAATGCAATCGGTTTTGAGTCGACTGGGTGCTCCTTACCATCGAATACTATTACGCGTACATTGCTCAAAGGATAGCCGGCAAAAACTCCCTTGTCCATCGCGGCGCGAATACCCTTCTCAATCGGAGGAAGGTAAGATTTGGAAAGACTCATACCAACTAGCTCATCGGTAAACTCAAAGTCACCATCCATGAAAGGCTCGATGCGAAGATGGACCTCGCCAAATTGACCTGATCCTCCCGACTGTTTTTTGTGTCGGTATTGGGCGCTGGCCTTTCGAGTAATACCTTCTCTATAAGGAACCTTTGGCTCGTCAATCACCAAACCAACTTGAAATTTATTTTGAGCGCGCCGAATTGCTACGTCAATATGTTGATCACCCATACCAGCCAAAACCGTCTGGCCGGTAGCATGTTCGTTTTGCCAGGTAAGAGTCAAGTCTTCTTCACAAAGTCGGGTGAGCGTAGGTGAAATTTTGGCCGCATCCGCTTGGGTTTTTGGGTGAATAGCTACTCTAAATAATGGCGATGGATATTTGGGAATATCGATTAAAACGGGGTGGTTCTTGTCGCATAAAGTATCGCCCGTGGCAGTTATATTAAGTTTTGAAACAACTGCAATATCACCTGCGTGGATATTTTTTATTGTGATTTGTTCTTTGCCGCGTTGGATGTGGAGCCCGCCCATGCGTTCGTCAAGGCTTTTTGTATTATTCCACATGTGCATATCTGCGACAAGCACACCAGAAAGAACTTTGAAATATGTCATTTTGCCAACAAATGGGTCGGCGGTTGTCTTCCAGACATAAAGAGCTCCTGGGCCAGTATCACTTTCATGCAGTTTTTCATCACCGCTTTTACCGTGAACCACAATGTCTGGATGCTCAGATGGCGCAGGCATGAAATCGATGATGCCATCCAGAATAGGTGCAATTCCTTTTTCATGTCCGGCTGCTGAAATAAAGACAGGGATAAAGGACCCATTCATTACTACGTCTTTTAATCCACGTAACAACTCATCGCCACTAAGCTCGCCCGTTTCGAGATATTTTTCAAGCAAAGAGTCTTCGCCTTCTGCAGCAGCTTCGATCAATACTTGACGAGCTTCTTCAACCGCGTTATTAAATTCAGCCGGAATTTCTGTAACAATTTTCCCATCACCATCATAGGCCTTCATGTGGACGAGGTCGATGACGCCTCTGAAATTGAGTTTTTCTCCCCACGGAATTTGTAATTTGACCAAACGCCTGCCTGCAGAACTGGCGAATGCCTCGACTGATGCAAATGCTTTTTCAAAACTGGCATTTTCGCGATCCATTTTATTGATAACAATGAAACGCGGGAGACTAAACTGATCAGCATAGTTCCAGGCAAGCTCTGTGCCAACTTCTATTCCAGAAACAGAGTCTACAAGAATAAGTGCGCCATCTGCAACGCTAAGTGCTGAAATCATTTCTCCAACAAAATCAGTGAATCCGGGAGCGTCAAGTATATTTATCTTGTGGTCACGGTATTCAAGCGGCAAGACACTTGTATATAAAGAAATCTTGCGTCGAATTTCTTCTTCGTCATAGTCAGAGATGGTACTACCATCTTCAACCCGGCCCAGGCGTGTGCTAGCCCCGGTAAAATGAAGAAAAGCCTCCGCCATCATCGTTTTTCCGGCGCCACCATGGGCTACCAGTGCAATGTTGCGAAGGTGTTCAGTTTTGTACTCTTTCATGGAGATCTACTCCTCGATGAGATTTGGGTGATAATTATTCGAATAACGACAGCAGAGTACTAAATTCTAAAAGAAGTCTGTATAATTGTCAAAGAGATAATGTCATGAAAATTGTCATATATGATTGCATAATATTTATATGATACCAGTATAACCGAAGAATCGAGTTATCCTGCCGCTTTTACCCCACAACAATATTTCCCATTTGTCAGATTGTTATCGAGTCGCATAGTCGATTACGCCAATGTGTTTGAATTAGAGAATAAGATAAAGTTGATAATTATTTTAGAGGTTGGTTCATGAAAATTTTGTTTATTTTTGTAGATGGTGTCGGGCTTGGTGTCAACGATCCGGAGATAAATCCGTTTACGCGTGCCGAGATGCCCAATCTGACACAATTACTGAATGGGCAAAAATTGGTTGCAAATTCTGTCCCATATAACGGAGAGCAGGCCAGTCTATTTTCTCTGGATGCAGTCCTTGGGGTTGACGGGTTACCTCAATCTGCTACTGGCCAGGCTGTATTATTGACTGGAAGAAATGTTCCTTACCACATTGGCTATCATTATGGCCCCAAACCTGATAAGGCGACTGCGGCTCATTTACAGAATGGCGGTTTATTTGGTGATTTGGTGAGAGCTGGGAAAAAAGCTGCACTGCTTAATGCCTATCCACCGGGTTACTTTAAAGGAATCGATTCTGGAAAAAGGCTTTATTCATCGATTCCACTCGCTGTTTCCAAGGCGGGACTACCGCTTTTTTCTTCGGAAGATCTGATGGCAGGGAAAGCATTATCAGCTGACTTTACAGGTGAGGGCTGGC
>CAIMZS010000530.1 GCA_903846015.1 uncultured Anaerolineae bacterium
CAGTCATCATTTTCTCCTAAAAATATTTTTCTTGATCTTAAAGGATTAATGTCAAGTTATCGTAAAGAATGTATAAACATAGTGTGAAGTTATGTAACTTATTATAGTACAACGCACATCTTTCGGATCCCTATCTGGCCTCATGCTTCACCCTTGCGGTGAGCATGGTACCCGGTTATGCACGGGCCTTGAAGTATTTTCGCTTCTGTCATTATTAAGACACAATTGGGCATATTAGCAACTTTTTCAAGGCTCTAACATCCAACCATCATATAATCAACTTCTATGAGACCTGTCTCTGCACAGGATCAAATAAAATTTTGGAGGAAACATATGACCGAATTAGGATTTCTATCCACGCTCAATATTACTTATGAAGCCGCGCTTGAAAAAGTGACCGCTGCGCTTAAAACAGAAGGCTTTGGCGTGCTGACAAGCATCGACGTCAAGGAAACCATGAAAAAGAAACTGGATGTCGATTTTCGAAAATATACAATTTTAGGGGCTTGCAATCCCCCTTTGGCGCATAAAGCCTTGACAGCCCGCCCTGAAGTTGGGCTGCTGCTGCCATGCAATGTGATCATCTACGAGCAAGGCGATGGCACGGTTGTGAATATCATCGACCCAATCTCGATGCTCGGGTTCATTCAGGACCCAGCGCTTGAACAGGTGGCAAATGAGGCTCACCAGCGCTTACAACGCGTGGCCGATGCCATTCTAAAATAGCCAGCAGAACGCGCCAGTTTTTAACCATCTTTAAAGAATCTTCATGAGATACCGCTCAGGTTTGTGATATGCTTTATGGCAACCGGTTCTGCACGGGCAAAGTGGCCAGGGATAAAATCGGTCAAGCTTTTCTTTTTTTTTACCTGGACGGTTCGATTTGGCACATGGCTTGCCATAAAATCGAACCGGGTTACCTGTTGAAAATAAGATTCGGGAGGGTTTGTTTATAATGGCAAAAAAAATAGCCTTGGTTGGAATCGTTTTCGTAATTGCGGCCGGCGTTATGTTTATGATGATGCGCCGTTCGCGCATGATGAACGCCGGTTCCTATAGTTCGGGCGGGTTGGTCGCTGTAACGGCGGATGGAACTGCCATTCCCGTTCCTCCGGCACTGGCAGCAGCGTCTAAGTTACCTGAGAATACCGCGCTGCAGGAAGCTGGCGGATTGCTGATCGCCTTGGGCATCAGTCCTTATCCGCCGAGCGGAACCCAAGCCACCAGTTTTGAGGTCAGCCTATCCGATGCCAACGGGCAGGCGGTATCCGATGCAACCATCAGCCTGGATCTAACCATGCCGGCAATGCCGATGCCTCCCAATCAATTGGAAATGACAGCGGGTCAGGCAGGCAAATACCAGGCCTCAGGCTACTTTACGATGCGTGGATTATGGCGTATCGAGGTGATCATCACGCGTGGCGGTCAGAATCAGTCTGTATTTTATTATGTAGGGCTGTAACTGATATGCTAATTAGTAACCTGGTTCTCGCTTTCGTTACAGGTATTATCAGTAGCTTTGGGCACTGCCTGGGCATGTGTGGCGGAATTGTCGCAATCTATTCGGCGCGTCAGGCTGCGCAGATCACTGCTGCTGATAACAAACCAGGATTGCTCGCGCGTATCGTGAGCTTTCTGCCTCTACACTTGGGTCGAATCACAACTTACACCTTTTTCGGTGCGTTAATTGGATTGGCTGGATCTCTCCTTGACCAGGTCAGTGGCATGATGGGCTGGCAGGGTGTTTTTTCAATCCTGGTCGGCATCGCAATGCTGCTCGTTGCGCTCAGCCTGATGGGTTTTTTACCGCCCATTGAGGTAGCGCTGCTATCGATGAGCGCTGGTAATTCGCCGATGGCGCGTATGCGTGGACTTTTTGGCAAACGCAGTTTTCTGTCAACCCTGACGCTGGGCATTCTATGGGGCTTTTTACCTTGCGGGCTGGTATTTGCGATGCTTGTGCTGGCTGCCCGCACCCAAACCATTTGGGGCGGCGCTTTGACCATGCTGTTCTTTGGTCTGGGTACCGTACCCACCTTGCTTGGCTTTGGCCTGGCAGCCAACCTGCTAAGTCCCAAACTTCGTGGTGGGCTGCAGAAGTTTGCTGCGCTGCTGATCCTGTTGTTCGCTGTTCAAACCATTTTACGCGGGTTGGCAGTCGCCCACCTGATTCCATCTTTTTCTTTTGGGCCGGTAATGCTATGGTAGACACAATTAAATGCGATCACTGCGGTGCAGAAGCACGGCGTGTTGTTACGAAGGAGTTCGATGGTAAAGTATTGAATTTTTGCTGTCGTGGTTGCCTGGGAGTTTACGAAATGATGCGCGAAGAAGGTCTTCCTGGCCTGACTCCAGATGAAAAGCCTGTTGGTAATTCATCGGCAAAGATCAAAAACAAATAATTTCAGCGGGTAAGCTGATTCCGGTACAGGATTTTTGATTTAAGATAACCATTTCCTGATCCATCTTTTCAAAGGGGATTGAATAAACAAAACCACCTTGACAATCATACAAGTTAGGATTATGATCTCCTGTACCCCCCCCCCGGGTGGGTGGGGTACAGGAGATCAGTGATGCAGCAAGATCAAACATTAAAACGGCTGAAAACCATTGAAGGTCATGTGCGCGGTGTAATCCGCATGGCCGAGGAAGATGCTTACTGTATCGACATTATCCGTCAGATACAGGCTGTGCAAGCTGCCTTGAACAAAGTTAGCACTGGAATATTGGAGGATCATCTTAATTCTTGTGTAACTACCGCCATTCGAGGTGACGACCCCAACGAACGTGAGCGTGTTTTGAAAGAAATTACCGAAGTGTTTGCCACTGCTACCAAAGTGTAGCAATGTATATTTCATCAAGGAGAATAAAATGACCACTGTAACGTATTCCATTCCCAATATTTCCTGTGGGCACTGCGTCCATACCATCCAAACTGAACTATCCGATGTTGCCGGTGTGAAGTCCGTCAATGCCGACAAAGATACCAGAATGGTTGAGATCGTGTTCGATGCACCTGCTTCCGAGGCAGCAATCAAAGAGCTGCTGGTTTCGATCGATTACCCTGCAGCCGCTTAACAACCTGTCATTAAAATCCGGTTCGATTTGCCAGGCAAATCGAACCGGATACGTTTATAGGATGAAAAATGTCTGAAACGAAACAACTTACCTTACCGGTTACCGGCATGACCTGCGCTAACTGCGTTGCAACCGTTGAGCGCAACTTAAAACGACTCGATGGGGTGGGAAACGCAGTTGTAAATCTATCATCCGAGCGCGCCACCATAGAGTTTGACTCCACCAAACTGGGTCTATCCGATATTATTGCCCGTGTGGAACGGGCTGGTTATGGCATTGCAACCGGTGAAGCAGACCTCATCATTAAACGATTGGCAGATGACAATGATGCCCGCCGCCTGGAAAAGGCACTCGCCCGGTTGGATGGAGTGCTTGAGTCCCAAGTA
The DNA here is from genome assembly GCA_903846015.1 of uncultured Anaerolineae bacterium. Classification (GTDB taxonomy): domain Bacteria; phylum Chloroflexota; class Anaerolineae; order Anaerolineales; family Villigracilaceae; genus UBA5195. The sequence goes on from CAIMZS010000530.1 coordinate 3,465, forward strand.
ACACTGGCAACTGAGAAAGCGCGCATTAAATACGTTCCAACGATAATTTCACAGGTAGAGATCCGTCGCGCAGTGGCTGCCGCAGGCTTTGAAGCCTTGGAACTGGGCGGCGAGCAAGAAGATGCCGAAGCATTGGCACGGGAACGGGAAATCAGTGACCAGCGCCGCCTGTTAATGATCGGCCTGATTTTTACCGTACCACTTTTTGTACTCTCAATGGCCAAGGATTTTTCCCTGTTACCAGAATTTTTCTATATTGCGAACCATAACGCACTGGCGCTCGAAATGGGCGGCATGCATCCGGCCCAACCCTGGTTCAACTGGCTGCTGCTGGCGCTGGCCACCCCGGTTCAATTTTACGTCGGTTGGCAATATTATGTTGGAGCCTTTAAGTCACTGCGCAATGGCTCTGCCAATATGGATGTGCTGATTGCGATGGGCTCTTCGGTGGCTTTTCTGTATTCGCTGCCGGTTGCGTTTGGTTGGTTGAATGGTCATGTTTACTTTGAGACAGCCGCTGTCATTATCACCCTCATTCGACTGGGAAAGTTTCTGGAAGCACGCGCAAAGGGTCGCACCAGTGATGCAATTAAGAAATTAATGGGTTTGCGCGCCAAAACTGCGCACATTGTGCGCGATGGACATGAACTTGAAGTACCGGTTGACGAAGTCGCGATTGGCGATATGGTATTGGTACGCCCAGGTGAGAAAATACCAGTCGATGGCGTGGTGGTGGAAGGTCGCTCTGCAATAGATGAGTCAATGCTGACTGGCGAGTCACTCCCGGTTGAGAAGGCTCCCGGTGACCCGGTAATTGGCGCCACAATTAACAAGCTTGGATTGCTCAAGTTTGAAGCCACCAAAGTTGGTAAAGAAACCGCACTCGCTCAAATTGTCCGATTGGTGGAAGATGCGCAAGGCAGCAAAGCCCCCATTCAAAAAATAGCCGACCAGGTTTCTGCAATTTTCGTACCAGCCGTCATTGGCCTTGCAGTATTAACCTTTTTCGGTTGGTATTTTTTCGGCCCACAGATGGCAATGGATGCCAATATAACCCCGTTCACCCGGGCCCTGGTCAATATGGTAGCAGTCTTGGTGATAGCCTGTCCATGCGCAATGGGCCTGGCGACTCCAACAGCTGTCATGGTTGGTACAGGCAAAGGAGCTGAGCTTGGAATTTTGTTTAAGAATAGTGAATCTCTCGAACGGGCTGGCAATGTTTCGATCGTGATCCTTGATAAAACCGGGACTGTGACGAAGGGCCAACCCGCCGTAACGGATATCGTCAGCGATGGCAAATATAATGAAACCGAGCTTTTGCGCCTGGCGGCTTCGGTGGAAAAGGGCAGCGAGCACCCTCTCGGAGAGGCAATTTGGGCTGAAGCTACCAACAAAGGTATCGGGCTGGCTGAATTAAGTGGCTTCAAGGCCGAGGCAGGCCAGGGTGTCGAAGCAGAAGTGGATGGCTTAAGTGTGGTGGTGGGCAACCTGCGCATGATGAAAACTCGCAACTATCCATTGAATAACCTTGCTCAGGATGTAGACCGGCTGCAAATGGAAGCCAAGACCGCCATGTTGGTGGCAGTGGATGGGCAGGTACGCGGCATTATTGCTGTGGCCGATACCGTCAAGGATGGTTCAAAGGAGGCAATCGCCAAATTGCGCCAGATGGGCCTGAAGGTAGCCATGATCACTGGAGACAATCAAAAAACAGCCGAAGCGATTGCAAAGCTGGTAGGTATAGACACTGTGCTGGCCGAGGTCCTGCCGGATGGCAAATCGACCGAGGTCCGGAAATTGCAAGAATCGGGCGCAGTTGTGGCAATGGTTGGCGATGGTGTTAACGATGCTCCGGCCCTGGCACAAGCAGATGTTGGTCTGGCAATTGGCACCGGAACGGATGTAGCCATGGCTGCCGCTTCGATTACCCTGATCAGCGGTGATTTACGCGGAGTGGCGCGAGCAATTGCACTCTCGCAAAAAACGCTTGGCACGATTAAGCAAAACCTGTTTTGGGCATTCTTTTACAACGTGGTACTCATTCCAGCCGCGGCCCTGGGTTATCTCAACCCAATGTTGGCGGCAGGCGCGATGGCCTTCAGTAGTGTGTTTGTTGTTTCAAACAGTCTGCGATTGCGTGGAACGAAAATCAAGTGATAAGATTATTAGAATCATCATCCTGTGCAATGTGAATATCCACTCCATCGGATGATTCTAATACTTACTTTACCAAAGTGAGATCGAACACCCCGTCGGGTTTGTCACTTCCCAACTCAGTAAAATAAACGCCCACCATCGTTCCATTTTCCCGAATGTGAGCATAAAACCAATCATTCACTTGCAAAGCTCCACCATTATCATGCAAAACCCTGGTCTCTGTAAAAATGAGCCAGCTGCCACTGCGATCCCCATTCTTGAAATCCGCGATTTGGCTCCATTTTGGGAAATCGTCGAGAGTAAAATTGTCGACATAATACCCCGTTACTTCAGCCATCGCATCGATATCGGGGTAAGCTGTTCTGCCTGTAATACCTCCTATTACCTTCGCGTCGATATATAAAACGAAGGGGTATCCTTTCTGACCAACGTCTGTTAAAGTTCCTTTCCACTCTTGCAGGGATGGAATTGGCGTCAACGTGGCTGTGGGGGTGGGAGTAATCGTAGGGGTAATCGTTGGCGTGCGGGTTGGCAGCCCGCCGACTGCCACAGCCTGGATATTGTTCCACGAGGGTCCAAGCATGGCTCCGATCGGCACTAAAACGGCCACCGCAGAAATGGCAAGTCCGGCCAACGTGCGCCGTGGAATCAGGGCTGGGATGATATCAACTTCTTCGTCGCGTCCCAGGCGAGTCAGCAGCCTGTTGAAATACAGCCACAAACCTCCAGAAAGAACAACCAGATAGACAACCAGTAAGCTGGGGATGTACGTGCCGTAGAGTGAAAAAGACTGCCCAGCACCCAAGAAAGAATCCAGGCCAGTGAGATAAACCAGCGGCTCAAAGCCGCCGTTCCAAAGCGTGTGAATACCGACCGAAAGCAGGTAAGCCGGGCCAACCGTCGCAAGCCAGCCCTTGCCATTTGTACGCGCCTGAAAAAGGGCCAGCGCAAGGATGGCGGTGCAGAGCGGGTGAAGTATGGAACCAAAGCCACGCAGCAAGGTAATTCCGGCCCAACTCCAGCCATGCCATTGGGCATACAGGCCTTCATAGAGCATATTTTCAAGAATGGCAAAACCCGCACCAGAGGCGAGACCCACCATAAAAGCCTGACGCTCATTCCGAATCAACCGGCCCAGCATGCCGGGGCCAAGAGCCTTTGCAAATTCTTCAGGAATAGGGGCCTGAAAAGCAGTAAAGAGCAGAAAAACAACAATCAATGGGGAAAAAAAGATACGTTCGATAATTCCAGGCGTACCAAATGAAAGCGCAGAAAAACCTTCTGCCAGCATGCCCAGGGGTGAAAGCAGAGAATAGGCCAGGAAAGGCAGGATACCTTCCAGGATCAGGGCAACAAGGATGGAAATGGTGCTCCCCGTCACAAACATCAACGCGACATCCCGCCAGGTTGCAGGCCTGCCCAAACGGCGAACGCCCAATGCCAGGACTGCCAGTGTCGGCAGCGCGGCGCCGAGCAAAAAGACCAGCGGAAAGATCATGTTGACAGCCTGCCCAGGCTCCAAAACTGGGACTACCAGCAGGATGTTTCCAAGCCCCAGTGCCAGACCGAACAAGATCCAGAAGAAGTATGCTGGAGGCAGGCTGAATTGATTCGAACGTCGATCCAATAATATTCCAAAACCATGGAAAACTGCCAGACTGCCGCATCCTAACCCAAGGAAAATAGCAGCCAGCTTGCCAATCTGCCGGCTGAGCAGGTCAACGCCCATACTGATTGGCAGACCGAGGAAACCAGACATGGCAGCCAGGCCTGCCAGCAACAGCAACCCGCCAAGACTGATGAAAACAAAGGCCCAGAGCTTATTCAATTTTGTTTGCATAGGTTATTCCTGGTTTAGTCATTTTTGAGATTAGTTTCAAGAAATTATTGGCCAGTTGGGTATCGCTGTTTGCCGGGAAATCCGGCAAGAATAAGATTTTCTCTTATTCTTCTGAAAGCAGCGTCACTTGATACGATACTTGATTACCGATGGCTAACATTTGAAAGCCATGAAAATGGTCTCAGTTATTTTTGTGTTTTAACTTGATGGCTGCAAGAAATGATAGGCCTGATAGAACAATTCCGAGAACTCCCGCGATCAACGCGTAGAAACTTGATTGTGTGCAAGCAGAAATTGGTCCGGCATCGCAAAACACAATAAATACTCCTGCCATTAAAAAAGTTCCGAGTGTCAAAAGCAGAAATACAAAACCTAGTAGTAGAAGTAGTGTTTTTCGTATCTTTATCTCGTCGGTTCCTTTACCCAAAACTCGCACCAACCCCACAAATAGAATAGCATCTCCGAAAACCATGATAAGCTCCAATATAACGGCTAAACCTGATGCTGAAACTAAAGATATAATACCCTGCGGTCCAAACAGGAGTAAAGCAATTGGTAGGGGGAGAAGCAATAAGACTCCAAGCCAGCGCACAACCAATCCTTCGACTTTATATTTTCCATCACCAACCAGGAAGGATGGCACTTTTGCAACAACAATTGCATAGATGCCTGCAATGAACATACCTATTTCAACAAAAAGAATCAGGCTCATTTCTCATCCTTTAAGAATTAGCGTTGTAATAACACCCAACTCTTTTTATGAGCACATAAAAAGAGTTGTAACCGTTTTAAAGCTTTAAAATATCAGCGTTTTCCGCGATAGTCCCAGTTCCAGCACGGGGCGATAGTTCGCGTCCAAATGGTCTATCACGGAAATTACCAGAGAACCAGAATAATTACCTTACCATGTGGGTTTTCGTTCCATCAGAAAGTCTCTACCTCTCCCATAGCTTCCAGTGTGTTTAGGGCTGCCTCACGAGCAAATTGGTCGCCGGTACGATAAGTAATTAAATACTTCGCAACGAACTCTCTACGTTCATCTTCTGTCATCGACGGCGCCCGTTGTTTTACTTGTAAGGTTGGTAAGTCTCCGACAATCTCAGCATGGAAATTGCCAATCCAGGAATTACCCCTTCTGACCTGGGTCACCCCCAGGATCGCGGCTCCAATCACAATCAGGAAGATAACAATATAGTAGGGCCAGTATGCCGATTGGATCAAGAGGATAACTGCCAGAATCAGCTCTACAACAAACAGGGCGAGTGCTTGCCGGGCATGCGCACGTAAAAATTCCTTTTTAGAGAAGGCTGATGACAGCAAAAACAGGAAAACACCGAAATCTGCCAAAATACCCACACATGTCAAAAGTAAAAAGAAGTGGGCTGCGATCAACAAAATGTAACAAAAGACAGCATTATCCGCTTCCTGTTTCTTGATCTGCAACATCAGTCCCACCTTTCCAACATATCGCGGAATTCCTGGGAACGGGTAATCAGCATTTCACGACGGCGTTCCATGAACAATCCCAGGCCAACGATCAGGATGCCAACGCCGAAAATAATGATCCAGCGATTGACCTCGTAGACTCGTACCAATACAACCACCTGGGCAAGAATGTTCATCACACTGGCGATGATACCTATAAAGAAGGGCACCCGCAAATGCCGGACAGCCCCCCACCAAACCACGGCGAATCCCTCCACAAGCAGCAGCAGAAAATAGGGGAAGCCGTTCACTGTGTCTATGGATTGCACAAAAGAAGTTACAAGCAACAGCGCCAGACCCAGGCTTTCGATCAACAACGCAAAGCGGCCAGGACGGCGCAGCCGTTCCAAGAAGCCCATCGCTGCAAAATAAAACCCGGCCGGGAGCGCATAAAATTGCGGCTCGCTCACATTTTGTTTGAACAAGAGCAGCGACCAGCCCGCCAACAGCAGCCCCATGCCGAGGTAACCAAGCAGGTACGTGCGTCGACGCAAAGACATGGTCAGATACAGCCCACCGCTGCATCCAAGCGCAAGTGCGGCGGGAATGCTGTCACTAAATACCGCTGGGAGCGTGACTACCAGCCCAAGCACCGATAGAAACATGGCAATATTCACCAGGGGCCGTTGCCAGACGGATAACAGTCCTTTAAGCCATTCCGCCAGCCATGAGAGCAGGTACAGGATCAAAGCGATGCCGCTTAATCCAGCGAAGATCTGCGGAATGCTCATTCCACCAACATGCAATTGAATCAGGAATGTCACGGTGCCAAAGCCGAGTGCCAGGTAAGCCAGGAGCTGGTCCTGCCACACAGTGGCAAACAACGCAAAAAGCAGAAAGAACCCGGCAGAGACCCATACACCGGTATCCAATCCGCTCAAAGCCAGGCTTTCCCACAACAGCGTATCAAGCGCCACAACGATAAAGATGGGTTGCGCCCAAGATGGAACCGCCAGGTATCCAATTGAAGGAAAAGATCCAAAGTCAAACTGGTAGTATCCAAAGAACTTGAAGACTACCCGTCCGTTGGCGGCCATTTCAGTGACAGGGTAGCGACGGCTAACAAAATATCCAGCCAGCGCTTCGAGCCAGGTCAATACCAGGAAGGGGTAGGTGATGAAGCGTGCAGGATTGTCAGTGGGGTGAATACTGAAGTATGCCAGGATAGCCAGGTGAGCAGTAAAGAGCGTGGGGTAGAGCCAGGCCGGATGGCGAAACATGAGCGCGGAGGCCAGATAGAGTATGGTGGCTGTTGCAAGAGCGATCGTCAGCGGAGTGGGAATCCATCGCGAACCCAGAATCATGGTTACCGTCAAAGCATAGGCAATGGCATAAAATGGGATGGCGGGATGGGTCAGTGATGCAAAGATTGCACGCGGCGATTTCATGTTCAAAGGGCTTTTGTGGAAAACAAAACGCCCAAGCACGATGAAAGTCAGGATGAGCGGAAGCCAGGCCAATCCCTGCCATTCGAATGGAACTGTGAAATACGTTGTAACAAACAGATAGTACGGAACAATGCTGAGCCAGGCGACCGGGTACAAGAACAAAGCTTCGCGAAAGCGCCAGGCTGAAAGCGCGTACAGCAGGATATTGACAGGGTAGACTTCCAGCGCCAGCGAACGATCACTGCTGGCCAGAGCAAGTGCAATGGCGCTGAGCAGGTAACCCGGCACATACAATGGCATGGCAAAAGGCGCAATCGAGGTAGATATTTCTTTACGACGATCCAATAACTGGCCCAAGCCAAAATACAGGAACCCAATAATCGAAAAAGCCCAGGCCACCCACTGCGAGGTTAAATGTTCATTGTATTGAAGTGTGACCAGAACGGTGATAGGGGCCAGACAGGTAGCCAGGTACAACCAGAAGGGCTGGCGGAAAATAACCGCAGAGACTGCATAGACAACGACATCCAGGGTAAGCACATAGATGGCGAGATGCACATCTCCAAAACTAATCATCGCGCCAAGTGCAGTCAGGGCATAACCAGCACTATAAAAAGGCCAGGTGTAATCGGAATTGAAACGCCGAAGCAACAGCCCGGCTGCAATCAACAGCGGAGCCAGCAAGGCCAGCGAAACTCCCTGCCAGGCCAGCGAAAGGTGGTAATACGCTTCCAGCTGCAACATCCACACCGGCATGGCGTAGACAGCAATAAACAGAGGCAATAAACGTATGCCGCGACGGATGAGGGTGTCTTTACGCCAGAAAAAACCTGTAAAGTCATCAAATGATCGGTGCTGCTTGAAGTGCACTAACACGAATGAGAAGGCGGCGCTCAGGATACACATTCCAAGCACGATGATATTGATCATCCGATCTTGCGTTGAGATCAACAACGCAAGAACCGCCAGTAAATATCCTGCCAGGTAGGGACCATGCGCATGGCGCGGGAAAGCTTCCGGCTTGCGATCCAAATACAAGCCTGTCAACATCAGCACAATAGCCCAACTCATCCAGGAAATGACGATTTGTTCAGAGGTTAATCTTTGTGAGCTGAGCAGCAGTGAAGTAAAAGGCAGGATGCTCAACCAGGCAGATAGATGGGCGAAGACACGCTGGCGATTCATCCAGGCCCAGGCAATATAGAAGGCAACTGTACCTAACTGGACAAGACCCTGCCCGGTAATGGACTGCAGTGCATCGGCAAGATTCGGGGTAAATAAAAGGTCGCCGATGATTCTGCTGCTGGCTGCCAGAACAGTGTTCACGCTGAAGAATAACGCTATCGGGATGGTAACATGCGCCGCGCTGAAGAATGACCAGGAATAGGTCGGCTCGTGTTTTGACAGCCATTTTCCAAGCGCCAGGTACAACAGCGCTGGAATACTGAATGCAAGCCAGCGAAAAGCGTAGGAAATTTCGAGGTAGATCAAGATCTGGGCACCCCACAGCGGGAACAGCCAGGCCACCGGCCATAGGAACGCGCCTCTCACCAGGCGGAAGAGGGTTGTTCCAGGTACGCCAAAAAGACTGGAAAAGTCATTCCAGGTGCGGTGGCGTTTGAATTGCACCGAAATGGACGATAAAGCCGAGAAGACGATCAATATTCCTAATACAACTATGTTTAGCCAGCGCAGTTGCAACGAAATAAGCAAGCTACAGACGGCCAGCGAGTAACCGCCCAGATAGACCCCATGCGCCCAGCGTGGAGAAGCTTCCGGCAAGCGGTCCAAGAGAAAGCCAGTCACAAGCAGCAGCCCGGCCCAACCAGCCCAAGCGATGACGATTTGCGAATACGAAATATTTCCCAGAATAACCAGAAGCGATGTAAACGGCAGAATGCTCAACCAGGCAGCAATAAGTGCGAAGACTCGCTGGCGTTTTTTCCAGGCCCAGATGACATAGAAGACGACCGAAACAAACTGAACAAGCCCCTGTCCCAGGGTTATTTGAGCGCTGCCGGCTGCCACAAATAAACCGGACGGGTTAAAAGCGATCCGGCTGATCTCAGACAGGATAATATCCACATTGAAAATTAGTGCCACAAGAACAAATAAATGCGCTGCGCTAAAGAAAGGCCACGAATATGCCGCATCGCGTTTAGCAAGCTGTTCCCCCAGGAAACTATAAATCAGTGCCGGAAGACCCAGCCCCAACCAGCAGAAGGCATCCGGAATTCCAAGTTCCTTGAACAATAGCGCACACCAAATTGGGAACAACCACGCCACCGGCCAGTGGAAAGCGCTTCTTACCAACCGGACAAATGGCTTATCTTTTGCCCCGAACCGGCCAGCGAAGTCACCCCAGGTATGATGCCGGTTAATTTGCACCAGGGACGCGGATGCAATCATCGCGATCAGAAAACCTGCCTGCGTCCAAAGCCAAATGGAGCGGCTTGTAATCGATAAGAGCACTGCCAGCACAGACAGCGCGTAACCGCCCAGGTACAATCCATGTGAATAGCGCGTACTCGAAGCATCCAGCCCGGCTGCTACGAGCAGATGCAGCCAGGCGACAGTACAAAATACCAACCCATACTGAAACCATTCCAACGGATATCCCAACAAACTGGGCGAAAAGACAAGAAAGAAAAGCACCGCGAGCAGTGAACTCAAGAACGGCTCGATAAAAAGCGGCAGCCGGCTGCGGTGCAAACGCGCGGCCAGGATGGTCAACAGGACCAGCATTGCCTGCGCGGCCAACGTCAATCCAACACGGTTGAGATTAATAAAAAACTGGTTGTAGGCAATGATCGAGATATAAAGCGCAACCAATGCAAGGATAATGGTACCCAACTCAAACGGCAGCCGAAAAACGCGTTTTGCCCAAACGGAACTGACTCTTTCCCCTGCAGCGGACGAGACCATTAAACCACTCAGGAAACGCTCGATAAACAGGTAAACAAAAGCCAACCCGGCCCAAACCAGGGCAGCCTGATCCAGCGGCACTTTCCAAACATTAAGCCAGGAAAACACAGCTGCCGGAATTGCCAGTGCGTCGGCAGACGCAAAAACGCTGTGCCGGAAATGCCAACCATTGAAGATATAGTAGACCGTAAGAAGTGTAAGAGTCAGCGCCGGGGCCCAGGTTGGAGACTGCGCGACGGGAGCGAAACAAGCCAGCAGGAAGATGACGCCCGAACCCAACCAGCCAAACCATTCAAATGGCTGCGCAAGTTTCCGGTCAATGCGGTGGACAAAGATGCCAAAAGGGTAGTGGGCAAAAGAAATTAACAACAAATAAGCCAGCGGATAAAAACCAAATTCGATCACTTTCGCCAGGTCAAGCCAAAGCCATAAGGGCACAAACAGCAGCCCCGCGCCGATAAATCCAAACAACGGCTGGCGCAGCAGCAGGTTCCATGCACAGAAACTCAGCGCCAGGACAGTTAGCGGCACAGCCGCTTCCAATTGGCTCCCCAAGGCAAGCAGCCTGAGGCTTGCGATGAAGGCAGCCAGGCTTAAAACCAGGCCGCTCGCATGAAATATCTGGCGGAAATCCTTGTAAGGGTTTACTTTTCCAGGCTGCTCCACCTGGATTTCCCCACCATCTGCCAGTCCACCAACCACTATCTTTCCCGGGGGAACGCGCTCCACAGAATCTTGGAAGATGGCACGACCGGTCAGGATGTAGCCCGCCGCGAGCAGCGTTCCAACGGTGGGGAGCCACATGCCTGTTGAATCAAAGAACAGAACACCGAACCCAACCGCGACCGTCAAATTAACCAATGCAGCCAAAAGCTGTCCACGGGAAGGGAATTTCCAGGCTAGCAGACCGTAAGCAGCAGCCGCGCACAGGAAGGCAATCATCTTGCCTGGTTGGGAAGACGGCCCACCCACAAACAAAATCACAGCCAGGCTAATGGGCATCAGAACTTGTGGCAGATAACGGGCGGCGTGAGCCATTTCGCGCCAGCGTTCGCCTCGCGACCACAGCCTAATCGCCAGGGCAACCATCCCGGCACCTGCGAAGGGAATAGTTGCAATCGTCCATTCAAGCGGGGCCTGCATCACCCGAGTCAATGCCAGCAAGATGCTGATGCTGCTGATGTACATCAGGTAGTCAAAAAATTCACCGCTGATGCGATAGGCAGTAAATATATAAAGGGCGGTAGTCACAAGTGATGCGAAAAGCCAGTACTGATTGATTTCGAAGGTTAGATGGGAAAACTGATACAAGGCCGCGAAATCGACTGCCAGCAAGATGGCGCCGATCCCGGTAAGAACCGTACCGGCTTGCGCAAGTTGAAGACGGGTACGTGTAAGCCAGCCACCCACATAAAAAGCAGTCGGCAAGGCAAAAATGAAAGCGACCTGCAAAATGGGAGGAATAATATTCCAGAAATTGATCACCAGCACTGCCGCTGAGACCACGATCATAAAAGCACCCATATACAAAAGCGCTCTCAGCAGTGCCCCAGAGACCACGAAATTCACACTATTGTCCCAGATTTTGCCCCAGTTAACCGGGGGACGGGCTGGTTTGGGCGGTGGAACCGGTTTTGGGGATTCAGCAGGTTTAAGCGGGGTGGGGATTGGCTGATGCCTGGCGGCGGGCGCCGGAGTAGGAAGCGTTAGTGTGGGTATCGGCGCTGAGGTCAGGGTGGAGGCGGACGGCGCTGTCTGGCTGGGGATGGCAGCCGGAACGGGTTTGGGTTTAATTTCATCGACTGTCAAAGGTTTGGCAGTCGATGAAGCCACTGGTTCAATAATAGAAGGAGCTGTACCTGCTTTTTGGGGTTTTGCCTGGGTTGCGGGAACGGACCATTGCATTTTTGTCAGCAGGCTGGCTCGTTGGTTTGTCAGATCGACCAGCAAGCTGTCGGCATTTTTCCCCACGCTTTCACGGTGAGCCTTCAACCAGCGCAGTAGATATTGAATATGTTCGTATTCTTCTAGAATCTGACGCTCGAAGGTCTTCCCACAACTCGAACACCTGACCAATGAAGATGGATTTGCTTGATGATGGCAGTTGGGACATTCCATGATTCCGTCCTTTTTAAAAAATGGGTGTGTTCAACTTCTCAAGGCACAATTTCTTCATATTCGAAATTATCATACATGACACCCACGGAGTGCCACTCTAAATACAATCCTACTTTTGCGAGTTCGGCGGGTTGAGATTGTAAGCTAAAGATATTTTTTCCATTTGCAGAGACAAAATAATCAACCAAGCCAGCTGAAAAAGACGGCTTTACCTGAATCTCGATACGATTTGTCGCGTGCCCGGCTTTGATGGCAGTATAACGACTAATCACCGGTACTGCCCAAGTTTTTGTCTTGTAATTGTAAATTTCAAAACCACCCCATTGAAAAGGGGAAACCCCAACCCCGTAAAGAAGCTGATCTGCATTAATTCCCGCCACCAGGCCAAATATTCGATCTCCAGCTTGCCCAGACGCAAATGTGACATCCACGGCAACACGGTAGTAAGTATGTTCACCACAGGCTTCACATAACGCATAGTGAAGCTGTTCAAGACCATCCCCAACAGGGTCAAAGGGCCCGAAATAAAGGGCACCGTTTTTCCATTCGCAATTTTCGCAATTTGCCCATGCGTCAGACTTAACCGTAAAATCATCCTTAAAAACGACTGGACCTGGCGTCGGCGTAGGCGCAAATGTTGCAGTCGGCACTGGAGGCAACGGAGAAGGGGTTTCTGTCGAGATTTCTGTTGGCGTAGCAGTCGGCACATCGGTTGGGGCCGCAGCCACGGTGAGTGCAACCATCGTAGCTGCGGCATCTTCAGGCGACGATCCAGCTTGCGGCTGGCAAGCCATCAACAATAATCCAATAATGATCACAAGCATTATTTTTCTTTTCATGGATAATCCTCTTTTTTCAGCCGCTACTTCATAACCGTTAATAACCAATTTGCCAGATCACTGATTTCAGGCAGGCTGCCATGAAAAAAGCTAACGTTATTGGGGTTTTGGATTGTTTTTGCGGATCCTATCCCGGCTGAGTCCACAGATTGCGGTTGTCCTCCCTTTATGATCGTTTCAGTTTTTACTGTTGCGATATTCATGTCCCATAACGTAATGGCCCAATCCATTCTTTGATAGCCAATAGAAACAAACTGATAATTAATAACCCCGACGAGAATGGTAGCCTGCTGCATACAGGCCACGTAATGCAGCGCACCTGGCGTTGTCGCTGCCACATTTTCAGGGAGTACTATATCAAGACCGAAAACCCCAACCTGGACATTATTCTCATCCAAGCCAAATATTGGCATTTCAGGCTTTTTATTTTCTTCGCAAATAGTTCTGAGTGCTTTTTTCATTGCCGCATGAGCCTGTTCGCCAGATGAATTTGAAAAGGCCTTGTATGTATCCGCTCGGGCGGTTTCGACCTCTTTTTTGGATGCATCTGTACCAGGATCATTCTCGGCTAATTTGATTTTCTCCAAAGCCTGGAGAAAATCTTCCGCTTTGGTCAACGAATCGGCCCATTTTAGATAAGCTCTAACAGTCGCATCCTTGACCAGCGCTTTATCTTTGGAATCAGACAATTCCAGCGCAATTTTGAATTGAGAGAATGCACCGGCATAGTCATTTTGCGTCAGGATGAAATTGCCCCAATCGATATGCAGCGCAGGAATGACGCTCCTGGCCTGTGAGGCTGGTCCATTGCTGGATTGTGTGTCCAAATCGGTTGCAATCGCCTGTTCCAGCCGGGATTGGGCTTCTGCAAATTTCTGCTGAGACTTCAAATCATTGGCCCATTCGAGATAAGTCTGGGCCAATTCCTGGCTGGCGACTTTGGAAACATCCATCTGTTGGTGGCTTTGCGCCCAATTTTGTAACTGGTTAAATATTCTTTCGGCTCCACCAAAATCTTTGGTACTCCGCAATGCACCACCCCACCCCAGGTCAAGCTGCGCAACCATGCCTTCTGCGGCTTTGATAGCTTCTACCTGATTATTCTTTTCTGACCAATCCTGGAATTGATTCAATACTGCTTGGGCCCCCGCGAAATCCCTGACGCTGCGCAATTCAGTCACCGACTCAGAGTAAATCTTCAGCATCAATCCAGGCACTTCCTGAGATGCGGCTGTACCCGCATAACTTCGCATTACTAGATCAAGCTTTGCAACTGCATCTCCAGATTTCTTTTGCACAACTAAATCCCTGGCCCATGCAAGCAATACCTGGGCATTGTGTTCACGAGCCTGATTAAGAAACGTTCCGGTTGGATAAATTTCAATATAAATCTTATACGCGTTGTAGGCATCTTGCCAGGCTTTTTGTTCTTCCTGTCTGGAAGCCAGTCTATATAATGCGCATTCGCTGACCTGCTTAGAAACCCCCGCCTTTTCCCCATTGCCATCAAAATAAAACCTTGAGTAATATCCAAATAGCTGAAGAACACGATCGCAATTTTTCTCTTGAAAGCTGGATATTATCGACTCAGGCAGAATTACACTTCCAACCATCCCATAAATACCCACTAAAAGTAAGGAAACACCTAAAATGAAAAATACCACCAAAAGCGGTTTGAATTTTGCGCTTTTCGCAATTGACATAATTCATCCTCATTCTTCTAAAATAATTATCCCGCGTGATTATTGTTTCAAAATATGACAATAAATTAAGGTTGCATTAATAATACAGAGATTCCCTGAAAATGCAAGTATTATTCGCCGCCAAAACTAACCAAATTCGTCTCGTGCGGGAGCCGGGACTTCCGTCGTTATACCCATCATGGGTTTCTATATCGCTGTGGATTTGCTTGCTTGACCTGCCAAATGGCCCCCATTGAGGCAACTTATCCTGAATCTTTGCAAAAACCGATGCTGGATAAAAAAATCATCTTCGTTCAAACCTCATTCAATGCCTGTGCAGAACCGGATAGCATGCGTTTACGGCAGATAATCCCACGGGTTTACTTTGCTGTAAAGAGTGTGCATCAGTTCAAAATGCAAATGTGACCCGCTCGAATTTCCGGTACTGCCGAGGGCACCGATTACAGTACCCTGGTAAACACTCCCACCGCAAATGACGTTGATACTGCTGAGGTGAGCGTAAAGCGACTGCCAGCCATTGCCATGATCAAGCATGATCATGTTACCGTAGCCATACTCGTTCCATCCGGCGTAAACGATCACGCCTGCGTCAACCGCGTAGATTGGGTCGCCAGTGTTACCCGCAATATCGATACCGCGGTGATTGGTCTCAGGAGAATAATCATAACCTGAAAGATAATGATCATTGGCGGGCCAAATAAATGTTCCAGACCCAACCGCGCCATCGTATACTTTTCCACAGGCACCGGAACCCGCGATGCGCGCGATGGCCGGGTTGGTGCGGGTAATACCAGGGTTGATGTTACCAGAGTTATTATAGGGGCGAGTGCCACCAGGGATAATCAGCATGGTCCCTGGCTTGATGTTCGGATTGGAAAAATCACCAATCGTTGCCATATCCAGGTGATTCAAAGGATAATTAACGATATCTTCTGGCTTTACCTGTAGAAACTTGGCAACACCATTTAACCCATCGCCCGCGTTCCACATGTAATAATACCCGTCCACGGGCAAGATATTCAACTCGGCCCCAATCGACAGGCCTTCCGGGTTGTCCCCCAGAGTGTAATAATTTCCAAACATGACCGTTTTAGGCTTGAGGTTGAATTTTGCAGCAATGCCGATAGCGGTATCACCCTTGACAATTGTATATTTGACGATATCCTGGCGCGGACGATTGGGGATATTGGTGTGAATCAGCGCCATGCGGGATACACCACCCGGTTCCACTGTGACTTGTGGAATGGCGGCCAGACTGATGGAAGGAGCAAGGGTAACCTGAGGCGTGGCGGCAGTGGCGTGAATGGCCAGCGGCCCAGCCTGGTAGACAGAGCGTAACATCCAGACTACCGTAAACACTAACACAAGCGTAAATCCACCTGTGGCAGTGCGGGCGACTGTTTCGCCAAGCCCCAAATTCGCCAGCATTTCAAGCCAACCCAGCGAAGTTCTCTTTTTTGATTTGATTTTTTCTGGTTCAACCGATAAATCCTGCCCCTGTACCGGCTGTTCAGCTATTTCCTGAAATTCGTCATTCATTCTATTTACCTTTAAAAAACATCATAACATGTCCAAAAACTGACGTCAAGCCAACCGATCTCGCTTTTGATTTTGCACTAATCAGCGACATCTGCGTCATTAGTGTAATCTGCGGTTCAGACAATAGGACTCAAATGGGACATAAATATCGGGGGATGTTCATAGTGTTCTCATCTGTGGATTTGAAATGTGGATGACGCCAATCACCAACAGCAAAATAATGCCGCATACCAGTGCCGCCCAGGGTACATTCCAGGTTTGGGCCAGCCAGCCAACAAAAAGACTGCCGAAGGGCGCCACGCCTTGCAGTGCCCACAGATAGGTACTGAAGACACGCCCGCGCAAATGATCGGGCACCTGCAATTGAATCAAGGTATTCATGGTTGCCAGCGCCGTAACACTTCCCCATCCAATTAATACGATCAGCACCAGTGTCATCAGCACACTATTAACAAACGAAAGCATCATCAAACTAACGATGAAGACAGCCTGCCCGGCCAGCATCAACAATCCTTTGCGCGAGATGCTGAAGGAGGCCAGGATAAAAGCCGCTGTAAGCGCACCAACTCCTTGGGCCGTATACAGGGCGCTGTTGCGCGCGGCCTGGGTTGCTTCATTATCGCCCACCTGGGCCAGAACGTCCCTGGCAATAACAGGAAACTGCTGCAGCAGCGGAAACCCCACAAAGCCCAGTACTGCGGCCATCAAGATGATCATCGCAACTACACGTGTTTGGCGAATGTAGGCCTGCCCTTCGCCGAATTCGGCCCACAGATTACGCCCGGATTTGAGCGGTTCGGTTTTGAAGGGAGTTGCCACAAAAAACAGGCTCACAATAATGAAGAGATAACTTATACCATTGGCGAGAAAAGCCCAACCTTCGCCGTTTCCCTGGATAAAGATCAGGAATGGTGCCACAAGCGATGGCCCAATCACTCTTGCCGCATTAAAAATGGTGGATTGCAGCGCGATGGCATTTGGCAGGGCTTCCTTTCCGACCAATTCAATCAACATGGCCTGGCGGGCAGTTATCTCGATGGCACTGGCACAGCCCAACAGAAATGATAAAACGGCAATTTGCCAGATCTGAATGGCTCCGGTCAGTGTCAGGAACGCCAGCATAAACGCCTGCAGCATCATGACAATTTGCATGGCAATCACTGTTTTGCGCTTGTCAAGCCTTTCAACCAGCACCCCACCCGGTAGGGCTAACAATAAGGTGGGCAGCGCCCCGGCAAATCCGATAATGCCCAAAACAATGGGCTGCCCACTGATGCGATATGCCAGGTAAGGTTGGGTGGTGTTTTGCATCCAGGTGCCAATTAACGAAATGAACTGCCCGACCCAGAAAATGGTAAAGTCGCGGGATGCAAGCGCAGGATAGCGGCGGGCGATGAGTGATGAAATGGACATGGTGGGATGGTGTTCTGTCTAGGAAAAATCCTGTTGCGGATCGCGGGATGATTTATTAACCGGTATGGGCACAACCAGCTCAGGACGTTCGTTTGCCGGGCTATTAACCAGGGTGGAAACGGGATGAGCAGTCATCTCACTGGCTGGATACTGAATAAGCAAGTTCTGCAGCCCTTCTGGCTTTTGCGGGCCCGTCTCCAACCACCGGGCGTGCGCGCTCTCCGGCAAGATCACCGGCATGCGGTTATGCAAACTAGCCATTAGAGCGTTCGGTTCGGTGGTGATGATTGTGCACGATTTAATCTGTGAACCATCCGGAGAATGCCACTCATCCCAGAGACCGGCAAAGGTGAAGGGCAGACCAGATTTCAGCCGGATGAAGTAAGGGATTTTATTTTTTGATCCGGGAATACTTTTCCACTCATAAAAACCATTCGCGAATACCAGACAGCGTTTGTATTTATAGGCACCCCGAAAAGATGATTTTTCGGCCAGAGTTTCAGAACGGGCGTTGATCAGGCGTGCGCCGATAGAAGGGTCTTTTGCCCAGACCGGGATCAGCCCCCAGGTGAAAAAATCGGCGTTGGCCTTCCCATCATTGGGCAGAACCAATACTGGTTGGGACGGGGCAATATTAAAACGCGGATGCGACTGGGCAGGAAAGCTAAAAAGTGGAAAAGCCGCCTGAAGACCGGCAGGGTCAACGGTTAGGGTGAATCTTCCGCACATGGGTACCTCTTATCCAGATCAATGTTTAACCTTGGTGGGCGTGGGGGTTGGTTCCCAGCCAAAGGGTGTTGGGGTGGGTGTGACTTTGAACAATTGGATAAAAAAACGAAAATCCATGGTCCCATCAGTCTGACTGATGGTGCTTTCCGGATCAATCACCTGGTAACAGGTTACACCTGCTTTCATCGGCACAGCCAATCCTTTTTCATCCTTTAACTGAATGGGCTGATCGATCTGGTCACGAGTCCAGGTAGCCTTGATCATGCGCCCATTTCGGAATACATAGGCGCTGCCAGTTCCTTGGAGGGCGATGTCCAACACCTGATCTGCACGGTCAAATTCGTTATGAAAGATATGCGGCACTACCAGGACAACTATATTATCTGCGCTGAACTGCGTACCATTGAGATTGTCAATCTGCGCGGTATAAACTTCGCCCTGCCCCAAGCTGGTTGCATCAGCAGCATCGACAAAGCGTTTATACATTTTGCTGGCCGGATCATATTCCCAATAGTTATAGCTGTAAATAGAATAATGTGTGTAAATCCGGTCGATGGCAGGCAGGGACTGTGGGTAAAGCAGTGATGCGAACAAGGGCGGGCGGAGCGATTGGCGGCTGTTGTTCGACAGCTTGGAGCCGACCCCAGCGGTATCCACAAACAAGCGATTTTCGGCATTTTTGCTGCCGCTATCCCATAGCGGCGGAAAATAATTATTCTGTTCCTCGAATAAATATGGGCGCAGATCGCTTTCAAGCAGGTGATCTTCCACACGTTTATCCGCGTGCCCGTAGACAAGCGCTGAGTGATACATTCGCATGATGTATTCATCAAAGTATCGTCCAGAACGCACCGGCCCAGCCCGGCTGGCATCCCGGGAGTAGAACACGGCGATGAAACGCGTCAAACCGTCCTCGATATAATATTCAAACACAAGGTCGGCCTGGGTAAGACCGGTTTGGTAAGGACGCACCAAACCGCGTGGAAAGCTGCTGATCTTGACCGCTACCGGGCGACGGTTGAGGATGGCGGGGTCGGCAGGGATCAACCCGGTTAATGGATTGGCATCCGGCCCAAGGGTGACCGCGTACTGAGCCATCGGCAGTGGGATTGTGAAGGGCGCTGTAGGTGTAACCGGCATGGCGGTGGCTGCCCGGGCAGTGGCTGATGGCAGGTATAAAATACCCGGGCTGGGCGTGGCGTTTTGACTGATTTGCCGGGGAGTGCGGGTGGTGGTGACTTGTACTCCACCGGATACAGGGACAAACAAGGCTCGCACGTTTTCATCTGCCAATGCGACAAGGCTGAGCATAATACATAACAGAACGATCGATCCCCAGATGAGTAATACGATTGTTTTTAACCTGGAAGCCTTCATCGCGGGGATTATACCGCTTTACATGCTTCAAACCTGATAAAATACAGTCCCCGGAGCATAGATTAATGTTATCAGGGTGATTTCGCTGATTAGAACAAGTTCAAACCCTTCAGCAATTCTAAATATGAGACACGGCGATAAATCGCCGTGCTACTGAGAAAAATTCGTGTACGTAATCATTACGCTAACCTTATTTTTGCTAGCTGCTTTATCGATGATCGGCCTACGCCTTTCGCGTTCATTGGCACCCTACTCCTGGCTTGCGGCGACTCTGGGTAGTTTACTGGCTTGGGTCAGCGTACTGATCTGGCAGCTCAAACTCCCGCAGCACATCTCACCAAGTGCCTGGTTGCCTTCAACACTGTTCAGCGCTTCACCCATGCTCTTTGTAGATTCTTACGCCTGGTTATACGCGCTCTGCCTGGCAGCCCTGGCTTCGGCAGTGCTGCTAACTTCCCCAGCGCGTACCGCCATTGCAATCAATCCAGCCGCCTGGGTCGGAACTTTGGCAATCACCACCCTGGGTATCCTGGCCGTATTGGCAGATAATCCGCTAACACTTGTACTGGTTTGGTCTGCCATCGACTTGTTCGAATTTTTCAATACCTTGCAGGCGTCTGATTCGGCTTCCCTTAGCGAGCGCAGCGTGGTTGCCTTTTTCTTACGTTCAGCGGGCACAGGCATTGCGCTGTGGGCAATTATTGTAGCCAGTTCTACAAATGGACAACCATTTTTCTTTGAGAATGTACCTTTTCAATCCGGGATATTTTTGTTACTGGCGACAGGCCTGCGCCTGGGTGTTTTGCCCCTACACGTCACCTTTCGCAACGAACCAGTGCTAAGACGAGGGTTTGGCACCATACTGCGACTGACAACCGCCGCAAGCAGCCTGATCTTGCTGGCACGCCTGCCTTTCAACGCCATTGATTCCATCTATACCCCGGTGCTTTTGGGGTTTGCAGCAACCACGGCATTGTACAACGGTTGGAGATGGCTCAGAGCGCCGGATGCCCTCAGCGGCCGGCCTTATTGGATCATCGGGATGAGCTCGCTCTCGCTGGCGGCCGCATTGCGCGGCAGTTCAGCAGGCAGCGCGGCCTGGGGCGCAGCCATGATTTTATTTGGCGGCATTTCCTTTCTCTATTCAGCCCGACAGGCCAGGTTTTCAATCGTACTGGCGGGGTTGGGCATCCTGTTATTAGGACTGCCCTTAAGCCTGACGGCCTCCGGTTGGGATGGTTCCTTTCGATGGCCGGCTTTGTTTTGGACATTATTCCTGGCAGCCCTCCTTATGCTGGTGGTCGGTTACATTGCGCATATCCTGAAACCTGGCGAAAGTTCTTTTACTGATCTTCCCGCCTGGACAAGAGCTTCCTATCCATTAGGATTGGCGTTGCTGGCACTAACAGCTATCACTGTAGGAATATGGGGCTGGGCTGGCGCAATGCAGTTGGGAACCTGGCTGGCAGCATTTATATCATCCGCGGTACTGATCCTGTTCGGTCTGGCGAGTTGGCGTTTAGGAATCATTTCGCGGGTGAGACTAGCGGTTTCATCCACACCCAATATGACGTCGCGCTTTAATGACATGCAGGATTTCATGGTGAAAATTTTCTGGGCAACCTTCAGAAGCGCAGGCGGGCTGTTGAATTATACAGCCAGCCTGCTCGAAGGGGCCGGTGGCCTGTTATGGACCCTTGTTTTGCTTGTGCTATTATTCTCCATTTTGCGAAGCCCACTCCCATAATTCGGAAACCCCAATGGTCCGGTCATCTGCACGGGACAAAAAACCATGTCTGATATTATTTTATGGATTGCCGTTTTAATGCTGGCGGTTACCGCATCTGGCTTGCTGATCAGCCGTGATTGGCGTTGGAGTCTGGGGCTGCTGGTATTTGAGTACCTGGCATCTTTTTTCCTCATGCTGGCGCACTGGCCTTTGACGATGGCTACCGCCAGGCTTGTGGCAGGATGGATGGCCATTACCGCATTAGGAATGACCCTCCTAAATCTGCGTAATGCCCCGGACACCGAGGCTTCGTGGCCTCAAGGGCGTCTCTTTCGTGTGTTTGCATGCGGACTGGTATTGTTAGCGATATCTACCACTGCCAACAGCCTGGAAAACTGGCTTCCAGATGTGGCCCTTCCCATTCGTTGGGGTGCGCTAGTGTTGATTGGACTCGGGTTATTACATCTTGGGATGACCCTCGATCCATTACGCGTTATCATTGGGCTGCTTACCACACTGCTCGGTTTTGAGGTATTGTATTCCACACTGGAAAACTCCATTCTGGTAGTTGGCTTGTTATCGATTATCACACTTGGGTTGGCTCTGACAGGATCATACCTGCTCATTCTGAACGAGACGGAGAACAGCATATGAGTGCGCCATTGGTTTGGATCGCCAGTCCGCTGATATTTTCCGCTGTTTTGTTGTTTTTACCGAGAGAACGCTGGATTACCATTCTGGGTACATCATTTGTGGCTATCCTGGCTGGCCTGGCCTTTTGGCTTCCTCCTGATTCGGCACAGCGATTGGGCCCCATCTCACTGCGTATCGATTCTACTTTCAGCTTGTTTGGTCGCCAGATTAGCCTGACCGCCTCGTATCAGGTCATCTTGATCGTTGTGTATGGTATCGCAGCTTTTTGGTTTTTTGGTACGCTGGCGATCGGAAACGCTCGCCGTATTATCCCGATGGGCCTGGCAATCACAGCCTTGTTGGTGGCGTCACTGGCAGTGACCCCGTTTTTGTACGCCGCCCTGCTGATCGAAATGGCAGTCCTGCTTTCTGTGCCACTGTTGATCTCACCCGGACAGAAACCCGGTCACGGTTTGATGCGTTTCATCATTTACCAGACTCTCGCCATGCCGTTTATTCTTTTCGCCGGCTTTTTGCTGTCAGGCATTGAGGCTGGCCCAGCTGATGTGGCCCTGATCGGGCAAGCAGCAATCATGTTGGGACTGGGATTTGCATTCCTTCTGTCCATCTTTCCACTTTATACATGGGCACCCCTGTTGACTGAAGAATCTATGCCGTTCGCGGTTGGTTTCATATTTTCTGTCTTCCCTACCTTTAGCCTTGTTTTTGGGTTAAGCTTTCTCGACCGTTACTCCTGGCTGCGTGACTCGGCTGCGCTAAGCACAGCCCTGCGGCTGGCCGGGTTGTTAATGGTAGTCAGCGCAGGGCTGTGGGCAGCATTTCAGCGCCATTTTGGGCGTATTTTTGCGTATGCCGCCATGGCAGAGACTGGTCTTTCGTTATTGGCGATGAGTTTGCCAGACCGGCAGGCAGGGTTGCAAATTCTGTTTTACCTGCTCATTCCGCGAGCATTGGCATTTGGAGTATGGAGTCTGTCACTTTCAGTGTTTAAGATGGAATTTTCTGATCTTAAATTTACCAGTCTCAAAGGCGTGGCCCGAAAATTCCCATTTGCATCAGCCGGATTGGTGCTTGCAAACCTGGCGATTGCTGGGTCCCCATTGTTTGCCAGTTTTCCCATTCGTCAAGCTTTGTGGGAAAAACTGGCAAACCAATCGATTCAAGACGCGCTCTGGTTTGCTTTGGCAAGCCTTGGCCTATGGACAGGTGCGCTCCGCGCCCTGGCGGTTTTGGTTATGTCCCCAGAAAATATCCTTTGGGAATCGAAAGAAACCTGGAGCCAGCGTTTATTGATCGGTATTGGCGTACTCGGACTGCTAACCTTCGGCCTTTTCCCGCAGTGGGCGCAGCCCTTCTTTGCAAACCTGCCTTCGATGTTTGCACATCTTGGCAAATAGCACCACCTTTTTTTGCATACCAGCATGGTCCGAGTCTCTGCCCAGAATGACCATTGCTCTAATAAACTTAATCATCGCGATTTGCGGTTCAGACCTGATACACTGTAATGGTCAGCAATAGCGCAAACAAAATTCTTATTATTCGGATCCAATTTACTGGTCGGATTCCGAATAGCACCGCGATAAATCACCGTGAAACCTGGTTCTAACACTGCCACGAGGCGAAAATCTGCGGCTCAGTCCTGTTCTAATCATGCTAATCTTTCGAGGTAGACCCCAGTTCTTGTGGGGTTAATCCTCAAAATCAAGGTTAAGACACGAGCCATGAGAAAAAAACCTTTTCTTTGCGCCCTTTGCGACTTTACGGTGAACCCGGGTTTGTATATGCCCATTTCTTGACGAATACATCAGACTTGATAAACGTTCTAATAACGAGAAGCGTAAACACCAAAGTAGGTACAATCAGGATTATTCCATGCCCATGCAGAACCGGGTACCATGCTCAATGTTGATTTAAAGCCTTCCGGAGAATAACAAATGATGGAAATTGCCGAGCTCGCAAAAAAAATTGAATGGTTGGAGAAGGAGCACCGCAAGGATCATGCAACTATCTCTGAACTGCAGGAAAAACTGGCAACGTCCGATGGCAGTTACAGCCTGGTTCAAAACCAATTGAAGGAGTTGACTGCGGATTTGACCCGTTACAAGTCTACCGGAGCACGCCTTGATCAATTCGACAAAATGGTAACTCAGTATCGCGCCGAAGTCACCAAGTCTATCGATGACGTGGAAAAACGCCGTGTAAAACATGAGCGTGAAATAGAGGAACGCCGCCGCATGGAAGTGGATGTCCTCAATAAGAATTTAATTGAGGTGCGCGCCAGCGTGGATGCAATGCAAGACCTTCGGCGTGGGATCCAGACCCGCGTGGATGAAGATATCCGCCTGGCGCGTGTACAGGGTGACCTCGAAAAGAAACTTGGCGATTTTATCATTATCGATGAAGAGTTGCGCCGTAGCATTCGAAGCGTAGACGAGGCCCGAAAGAACGATCTAAAACGCATCGCCGACGTTCAGGGCGATCTGGCTTCCATTCGTAAACGTTCCGAAGATGCCCGCGAAAAATCTGATCTCAATATGGACAGCCTGCGCCAGCTAGACACCCGTATCAACGAGCTGCTCTCATCCGAAACTGACCGCCGCCAGGCACAACTGCTGTTCATCGAACAGCAGAGTATGACCCAGGTGGAACGGGATCGCGGTTGGAAGGATATCCAGATACGATTTGAGGGCTTTCTGAAGCAAAATATCAACATTGACCAACAGTTGATCGCGCTGGAGGAAACGCAGCGCTCTGTAAAACGCTCGCAGGAAAGTTTTGACGATATGAACACGCGCATAGAACGACGCATCAATGAAATCACCGAGATCCAGCGCCTTACAGAGGAACGTTTCCGCCAGGAATGGGTCACCTTGAAAGCTGATGACCAGAAACGCTGGACCAACTATACGCTGGCACAGGATGACTGGGTAAAGGAAATTCGGGTTGATCTTGAAAAACTTAACCAGCGAATTGCCGCATTGGACGATGTATATCAATCACTGCAAGACCTGGTGCAGCAAACCAGTGAAACCACCGAAACCCAGCTGCAGGAATTAATGAACTGGGCCCATGAATTCCTTACCAACTATGGGCGCATCATGGGACGTCCAAGACCCACCCGATAATTCCCAGTCTTTATAGGATTTTCCGCGGATAGCACGGCGATTTATCGCCGTGAAGGAGAATATGCGCGTTGTAGGCACCGCCGGGCACGTTGACCACGGCAAATCCACACTGATCGCCGCTCTTACTGGCACGCATCCTGATCGATTGAAAGAAGAACAGGAACGCGAGATGACCATCGAACTAGGTTTCGGTTGGTTCAGTTTGCCTGGCGGTGAGGAGATTGGGATTGTCGATGTTCCTGGTCACCGTGATTTCATCGAAAACATGCTGGCAGGAGTGGGAGGAATTGACGCTGCTCTGCTGGTGATCGCCGCTGATGAAGGTGTCATGCCACAGACCCGCGAGCATCTCGCCATTCTTGATTTACTTCAAATCTCCAAGGGACTGGTAGCGCTCACAAAGATTGATCTGGTGGACGATGAAGAATGGCTTGCGCTGGTGGAAAGCGATATTCGCGCACTTCTGGCAGAAACAGCGTTGGCCCAAGCGCCAATTGTGCGCGTATCTGCCCGCAGCCGAATCGGGCTGGACAAGCTGACCCACGAGCTCAACCTCATCTTGCAAGATTGCCCTCCGCGGCTGGATCTTGGACGCGCGCGACTACCGATTGACCGGGTTTTTTCGATGGCAGGTTTTGGCACAATCGTGACGGGCACACTCAGTGATGGGCATTTGAGCGTGGGAGATGAGGTCGAAATCCTGCCCGCAGGTCTGCGAGGCCGTGTGCGCGGATTGCAAACCCATAAGAAGAAGGAAGATACAGCTTTGCCGGGCAGCCGTACTGCTGTAAACATCACCGGTGTGGCAGTGGATGAAATCGAACGAGGGCAGGTGCTGGCAGCCCCGGCGCATTATCTGCCTACCAGACGCATTGATGCGTATTTGCGCCTGGTAAAAAACCTGGCAAACCCGCTCAAACATGCCAGTGAAGTAAAGATATTCACAGCAACCGCCGAAACCATCGCCAATTTGCGTATCCTTGGCGCTGAGGTTTTGAACCCGGGTGACGAGGGTTGGGTCCAATTAGAACTGCGCGACCCATTGGTATTGGTTCGCGGCGATCGTTATATATTGCGGCGCCCTTCGCCCGGGGAAACCATCGGTGGCGGGCGAGTGATGGACCCCAATCCCCAAAAACGGCACAAACGCTTTGATACAGATGTTTTGAACGGGCTGCAAGCGCTGGCTCAAGGCAGCCCCGCCGAGATCCTGTTCCAGGCAGCGCTGGGATTGGGGCCAGCTTCTTTTCGCGATGTGACTGCCAGAGCCCGCCTCGAGCCAGGAATTGCCAGCGTGGCGCTCAAGGAATGTATTGAAACCGGCACGTTGATCACGCTGGGCGACGAAAAAGCAGGATTTCAACCTGATACCCTGCTTATGCCTGCCCCATTCTGGCATCAATTGAAAATCGCCATTTTGGCAGCGTTAGCTGGTTATCATAAAACCCAGCCGCTCAAGCGCGGCATGCCCCGCGAAGAATTAAAAAGCCGCTCCAAATTAGCGCCGCGCGTTTTCAATGCCATGCTCACACATTTAGATGTGCTAGATGGTGGCGCATGGGTAGCCCTGCGCGGTCACGAAGTGCGTTTTTCGCCCGGACAAAAGACAGCTGTTGCCACGCTGATGAAGAAGTTTCAGAATACAGGTCGCTCTGAAAGTGTGGAATCTGCGACGTCATTGCTGACGCCCATGCAGCCCATAGGGCTCTCCGTGAAAGAGTGTCAGTCCGATCTGGGAGATGATGTTTTTGCAGCCTTGCTTGAAATGGGCGAATTAACCGTCATTTCACCAGATGTTGTTTTTCGACCGGGCGATCTTGATCAGATGAAGGCTAAAGTGTGCCAGATGATCACCGCCAAAGGACAAGTGACTGTCGCCGAGATACGTGACCTGTTCGCCACCAGCCGCAAATTCGCCCTTGCCTTGTTGGAACATCTGGATACGATTGGGATTACAATTCGAGATGGAGATTTTCGCCGCCTGAGATAGCGGAATTGACCTAAAAGATACGGTTTTATCCGTGTTTTCCGCGCTTGTCCGCGTCCAATGTTTTTTTACCATGCCAATTTCCAGATAGCCTAAAAGTCCAGAAGCTCCTGTTGAAAATCCGCGATAATCTTTGGTCGGTTTGAGTCCGTGGAGAGTTGAATGACGCTTGACCCAACTTTTATGAGCAGTGTACTCCTGATCCTCGTTGTTTTTGGCGGGGCATTTTTAGCAGCATTGTGGCTGGCCCTGGTTATCTGGGCCTGGCGTGATATTCGCAATCGCGCGCGTGATCCCTTGGCACAGGTTCTGGCTGTTTTAGTAGTGGCTGTGCTTAATCTGCCTGGTGTGCTGGTTTACCTGATCCTGCGCCCTGTCCGTACTTTGGAAGAAGAATATCAACGTACCCTGGAAGAAGAAGCCCTGCTCGCTTCCATAGAAGACCAAACTTTGTGCCCAGGCTGCGAACGTCGCGTACATGACGATTGGCAGGTTTGCCCAAACTGTCACACCCGGCTGATGAAAAGCTGCCCACATTGCGAAAAATTAAACGAACTACCCTGGAATATCTGCCCGTACTGCGGTACGCCAGCCGTGGGGATGCGTAAGGAAGACCCGGAAGTTGAAAAAGTTGGAGACCCAAACTAATAGCACGGCGATAAATCGCCGTGTGGCTGCCCATCCCAGAACTTAATCCCGCTTAAAAGGATCTCTGAAATGAAAATCTCGAAGATTACAATTTATCCAATCAACATGCCGCTTGTCTCCCATTTTGAGACATCCTTTGGTCGTATTTATGATCGTGAATGTGTGCTGGTCAAGATGGAAGCCGAAGGGCTGGTCGGTTGGGGCGAGTGTGCTGCCGATCGCGATCCCGGTTATTCCTATGAAACCACCGGCACGGTCATGCACATCCTCAAGGATTTTGCCCTACCACTCCTGGTGGGTCAGGATGTGATCGACGCCTCTGATTTCCAGCGCCGTATTGGGACTATCCGCGGTCACCACCTGGCGAAGGCTGGGGTGGAGATGGCATTGTGGGACCTGCTCGGCAAACGTGATGGAAAATCGCTTAAACAGATGCTGGGAGGGGTGAAGGATGCTGTCGATGTGGGTGTCTCGGTTGGATTGCAAGATACCACCTCCGATCTGGTCAAGGCCGTGGATGGCTATGTGGCTCAAGGTTACCGGCGCATCAAGCTCAAGATCAAGCCTGGTCGCGACATAAGCGAAGCACAGGCTGTACGCAAGGCTTATCCACAAATCCGCCTGCAAGTGGATGCCAATTCGGCATACACACTGGAAAGCGCTCATATACTTAGACCGCTCGATGACCTCGATTTGCTGCTGATCGAACAGCCATTATTTGAAGATGACATCTGGGATCACCGCTTGTTCCAGAAACAGATCAAAACTCCGGTTTGCCTGGACGAAAGTGTCATTTCTCCCCGCCATGCGCGCTATGCCATTGAGATGGAAGCCTGTCGAATTATCAATATCAAGCCTGGGCGTGTTGGTGGATTGAGCCAGGGCCTTGAGATCCATGATATGTGTCAACGCGCCGGGCTGCCGGTATGGTGCGGAGGTATGCTGGAAACCGGCATCGGACGCGCTTCCAACCTTGCCATCGCTTCACTGCCAGGTTTTAGCCTGCCAGGTGACATTTCCGCTTCCGACCGCTATTACACGCGTGACATAACCCATGAACGCTTCAGCTTGAATGCCGACAGCACCATCACAGTACCGAACGGGCCGGGATTGGGCGTAACTATCGATGAAACCGCGATAAAGGAGTTCGCTTTTGGCGAGGTGGTGTTGGAATAAGAAAAATCGCAGACCCGCCACGGGATTGCTATTGACCTTGCACAATCAGCGTAATCTGTAGCCGATGATAATCTTTCGCCAGGTATTTTTATTAGCCCTGCTGTTACCCATGATCTCAGCCTGTGCGCAGACCGTCGCGGCTGGGGCCATGCCCCCACAGCCAGACATACCAATATTGACACCATTTCAACCTTCAGAAGCGAGTCTCAGCCCATCTCCTGTGTACCTCCCTACAGCAATCCCTGGTTTGTGGATTGCCCCGTCTGCACCCGATGAACTACGCCTGGATGCAGAAAAGAGCGCCGCGCCGCTGGTAGATTCGCGCGAAGTAGCCGGTATCCGTCTCGATTTGGTGACCTCCCGGCCTGCTGAGAACTCATCCACCTGGATTTATGCTCTTGCCGCCGCCTTCCCAACTGTAAGTGATGGCGTCACATTCGATGAATTAAAGGCTTCCTGGAATGGCAGTGCAGGCGGGTTATTGATGACTGCATCCACATTTGATGCCATGAAACCTGTTTTTGATAATCAACCTGGAAAAGGCGTCCGGATTGTGGCTGCTCAGGATCTCAGCGCTGAACTCTGGCAGGAACGAGGCACCTGGGCCATCCTGCCATTTGAAGCACTCGAACCCAGGTTGAAGGTGCTGGAAATCGATGGGGTTTCACCACTTCGCAAAGAATTTAAGGTCGCAGCATACCCGCTGGTGGCGTATTTTCGGCTTGAGCCAGAAGTAGTCCAGCTGCCTGTCAGCAACCGGGACAAACTGGTGACAGTCCTGATGACTGGGACGACTGCTTTGGTGCGCGCCATTTCATATAAAATGCAAACCAATGGAATCACGTACCCAGACCGTGATATCGGTGATTGGCTGCGCTCCGCAGACATTTTGCACATCAGCAATGAAGTTGCATTCAGTTCGGAATGCCCTGCGCCAGACCCTTACGATGGGCATTTACGCTTTTGCAGTGCGCTGTCCAATATCGGCTTGTTGGATGATATCGGCGTAGATGTGATCGAAGTGAGCGGTAATCACGTTAATGATTGGGGCACGTCTGCGCTGCTATCCACCCTGGACATGTACAGCCAGCGAAACTGGCCCGTTTATTCCGGGGGCGCAAATGAGACTCTGGCACGCCAGCCTGCCATCCTGGAGCGTGAAGGAAGAAAATTTGCATTCGTAGGCTGCAATGCCCCCGGTCCAGATTTCGCCTGGGCCGGCGCTGATACTCCTGGCGCGGCAAAATGTGGGGATTATGGTTGGCTTGTGGATGAAATCAGGCAGCTCAAAGCCGCAGGAAACATAGTGATTGCCACCCTGCAGCACTACGAATATTACACTTCAGAGCCCCAACCCCTGCAATTGGAAGATTTTCGCCGCCTTTCTGAGGCTGGCGCAGATGTGGTAAGCGGCTCACAGGCGCATTATTCCCAGGCAATGGAGTTCCATTCCAATGGGTTTATCCATTATGGTCTCGGCAATCTTTTTTTTGACCAGATGGGCATTGATTATGAAGATGGAACCCGCACCACCAATACTCGCCGCGAATTTTTGGACCGCTACTTGTTTTACGATGGGAAGCTGATTAGTATCGAGTTGCTTACCGCCATGCTGGAAGATTACTCAAGGCCACGCCCGATGACCATCGAAGAGCGGTCTGCGTTTTTGAGCGAATACTTTGCTGCCAGTGGATGGTAGCCCGGGCTAATTCGTTATTGAACGAATAGGATACAAACATGTCCATTTATGATATTACCGTGCCTATCTCCCCTGCTTCACCGGTTTGGCCGGATGATCCCCCCGTAGAGTTTTCTTTGGCAGAATCGATGGATCAAGGCGGGCAAGTCAACGTCACCAGAATCAGCATGTCAGCGCATACAGGCACACATGTCGATGCACCGCATCATTTCTTGAATGATCACCGCACTGTAGAAGCCATGTCACTGGAAGTACTCACCGGCCCATGTACCGTAATCCAACTGCCTGATGATATTGATGAGATTACGGCAGAAGTTTTGGAGCGAACCCCGATCGCAGCAGGTACAACGCGCCTGTTGTTCGGCACCCGCAACTCCAGGCTTTGGGCAAAAAACAGTCAGGAATTCGAGCGCGACTTTGTGGCAGTAACCGAAGATGGGGCCCAATGGTTGGTGGCGAATGGGATCCGCCTTGTAGGAGTGGACTACCTCTCTGTGGCACCCTTTGAAGATTCCGGCCCCACCCACACAGTTTTATTGCAAGCCGGCGTGGTGATTCTGGAAGGTCTTGATCTTTCGAAAGTTCCGCGCGGTTTTTATGATCTATACTGTTTACCGCTCAAGCTGGTTGGGGCTGATGGCGCCCCCGCCCGGGCGATTCTGATAGGTTAATTTTTTTAGCTCCATCAATACCCGTGCAGAACCGGGTACCATCTCAATCCACGACATACTTTATCGCTTTGAATACTCCATTGTCAAATCCATGAATATGCTCCGCCCCAATTTCGGAGATATGTTCCATTACCGATAAAAAATCATCGCGAAGTCCCGCAACATCCACCCCGCAGCAAGCCTCGGGTAGTTTTTCCAGCTTTGGCAGCGCGCGTGCCGCCACGCGGACAGCACCCTCAAAATTACCGCGTTCGATGTGCAGGTACGTAACGGCTACTTGCAGAATGGCCTGATACAGTACACGGATTTCGCCCGTTTCAGCGCGCCAGCCATTTTCCAGCGCTTCGTGCGCCTCAAAATATTTCCCGGTATTGAAAAGATCCAACCCACGCAAGACTTCGGGGGGCAACGGATTAGCGCAGTCATTTCTGATCATGTTCGCAGTATATCACTCGACAGTTCTGCTGAAAAAAATATCCGGAACAAATAGAGTTTCGAGTAAAATACCATACGATGAAAAAACTGCTTGAACTCAAGCTCAGCATCGGTTTAATTGCCACAGGCGGGTTGGTTGCCTTATTTTTGCTTGCGGTGGAACTGAAAAGTTTTGTATTCCGCCAACCAGAGCCCTTCTCCTTCAATCCTAATGCGAATGGCATATTGGCGGGTTCCGACCAGGGACTGCAAGAAATTACCCTGGGGAAACCGCTGATGTTCATTGGCTTACTGTTGTTCATTTTTATCGTTTTGCAACTCTTGTTTAATAAAGATGCTCGCAAAAAACTGATGATCAGTCTCCTGCAAGCCATCATAGCATTTATCTTGCTGTGGTTATTGACGAACAATATTTATCAGCGCAACCAGCAACCAAATGCAGAGTCTGGTACAGCAGCTAACCAACCTGCCCAGGTAGGAACACAAGCACAGACACCGGAGTATGTGACACCGAAAATCAACCCCTGGCTAATTTTCGGTGTCAGTTTTGGGATAGTGTTGGGCCTGACTCTTACAGCCTGGTGGATTTACTCGCGCCGCCCTGGACAGCCAGGCTCAAATGCGCGGGATGAAATCGCTGAAATTGCGCGCGATGCTCTCAACGGGCTGCAGCCCGGCGCGAATTGGGATGAGGCTATTGTGCGCGCTTATTTGCGTATGAATGAAGTGGTTACTGAACAGCGAGGGTTTATCCGCCCGCCCGGCAGCACCCCCAGTGAATTCGCGCTGCGTATGGAGCGCGAGGGGTTACCCGGCGAGGCGGTGCGTACGCTGACCCGCCTTTTTGAAGGAGTACGCTATGGTGGCAGGAATTCGAGCGGGCAAGAACGCGATCTGGCAGCCGCTGCATTAAGTGCCATTCTGCATTTCTGCGGGGTAAGGAATTGACTCAACGACAAGCCGGGTTGGTTACGCTGGCATTGCTGGCAGCCGTGTTGATCGCGCTATTTCTTCAAAACATGGTTGAACAAGTCATCATTCGCCCTGCGGCCTATTTATGGTGGTTATTGGGTATTATTTACCGCTTTATTCCCCAACCTATCACATGGATACTGCTGGTTTTGAGTTTACTGTACTTCCTGTTGGGCGATGTTGCACGGAAAATCAAACCAATAAATTTTTCGAGATCCAAGCCCATACCAGTTCGCGGTCCCGTGGATGAACTTTCCGAACAAATCAGGCGCAAGAACGGTGGCATTTATTTCAAATGGCAGATTGCCCGAACGCTTGCTGAAATCGCCCTGGACTTACAAGAATTACGCCAGCACAGTCACGGAAGAAAACTGGATTTTGGCAGCGGCCCGGTTAATCCCGATGTTCGCCGTTATCTGGAGGCTGGTCTAAACACCAGTTTTTCCGATTACCCGATGACGGCTCGTTTACCTTTGATTCAGGATTTTGTATTTACAGCGCCAACCCCTTTTGATGGCGACATCCACCCGGTAATTGACTATCTCGAAAATAGTATAGTTCCGGTGTCTACACCGGGTGGAGAATAAAGATGATCTCAACCGTACGTGATGTGGCTGACCGAACCCAGAAAGTGATTGCAGAAGTGGAGCGCGCTGTAGTAGGTAAACACGATCTGCTTGAAACAGTGATCTGTGCTGCGCTGGCGGGTGGGCATATATTGTTTGAAGATTATCCAGGGCTTGGCAAAACACTTATTGCGCGTTGCTTCGCTGCCGCACTCGGCCTGGATTTTAAACGCATCCAATTTACACCAGATCTGCTGCCTGGGGATATCACTGGCGGTTTTATTTTTAACCGCAATGAGAATCGTTTTGAACTTCGTCGAGGACCCATCTTTGCCAACATCGTTTTGGCCGACGAGATCAACCGCGCATCGCCCAAAACCCAATCTGCGCTGCTGGAAGCAATGCAGGAAGCGCGCGTAACGCTCGAAGGTGAGACTCATACTCTGCCAGATCCGTTTCTTACCCTGGCAACCCAAAACCCGATCGAATATGAAGGCACTTTCCCACTGCCCGAAGCCCAACTGGATCGTTTTATGGTCAAACTGGCGGTTGGCTACCCGTCCCTGGATGATGAGAAAGAGATCTTACACCGTCGAAGGACGCGCCAGGTGGAGGATGTAACCATTTTACCCATCACCACGGCTGAAGAACTGCAGGAAATGCGCCGAGTTGTCGAGAACGTGCATGTGGATGGTGACCTGGAAATGTATATTGCCAGGCTGGTACATGAAACCCGAACCGACCGGCGTGTGGCTGTTGGCGCTTCTCCGCGCGCATCGCTCGCCTTTTTGAAGATGGCCCGCGCCCGAGCCGCGCTGCATGGACGCGCCTTCATTTTGCCAGATGACATCAAGCATTATGCTGTGCCTGTATTAGCGCACCGTTTGATTATGCAGCCCGAATACTGGATGGGCCGCCGCATAATAGATGAAGTCATTGCCGATGTTTTGAACAAAGTTCCTGTACCAGTTTCGGTGGGCATGGGTGGGTAAGTCAGCACCACCCCAAAAAGAACCGACCCGCTGGTCAGCGCCATGGTAAATCAACCAATGTCTCGCATTCTTTTACTCGGTACGCTGTTTTTCGTTGTGTTGCTTGGTGGCCTGGCAACTTTTAATGCAGGCTGGCTAGCTTTGACACTTCCCCTGGCGATTTATTTGCTTTGGGGATTCCTGTCCGCGCCTGAAAACATCAACCTGTCAGTTGAGCGCACGCTCTCCGCAGAGCGCGTGGCTCCCGGGCAAACAGTCGTTGTCGCGCTGCGCATCACCAATCATGGCTCGGCTATCGGTCAACTGCTGCTGCGTGATCCACTGCCCGATTTCATCAAAGTCAATGATGGAAGCTCGCACAGGCTGGTTTCGCTTAGGCATGGTGAAAGCCTGGCATGGAAATATAGTTTTACGGGTCAACGCGGTTTTCACACTTTCAAGATTATCGAAGCTGCCGCCAGCGACCCGTTAGGTTTACTAACAATGCGTCGAAGCCTGGATACCAGCGGACAAATCATGGTTCTGCCAATGGCTCCGCGTGTAAAACGTGTTGTCATCCGCACCCGGGTCACCCGGATTTACAGTGGCAACATCCCTGCCAGGTTGGATGGCAGCGGGGTGGATTTTTTGGGGTTGCGCGAATACCAACCCGGAGATTCGCTTCGTATTATCAACTGGCGTGTCTCCGCTCGTTATCCACAGGCACTCTTTTCAAATGAATATGAGCAAGAACGCGCAGCAGATGTTGGTATTATCCTGGATGCCCGCCTCCAGGTGAATCGGCTCGGCACCAACCTGACGCTTTTCGAGCATTCCATTCTGGCCGCAGCCGCGCTGAGCAATGCGTTTCTGGCTTCAGGCAACCGTGTGGGATTATTAATATACGGTCAATATATCAATTGGACAATCCCGGCTTATGGCAAGCTGCAGCGGGAACGGATATCGCAAGCCCTGGCGTGCGCTGCTCCAGGGGATAACCAGGCTTTTACCAGTATGTATATTCCCAGCAGGCTTTTCCCAGCAAATTCGCAGCTTGTTTTCGTTAGCCCACTTCAGACCGATGATGTTCAGCCGCTGTTGCGCTTGCGTGCTCGGGGCTATGCCTTGATTGTTATCTGCCCGAATGCGGTGCGTTTTGAGATGGATTTAATGTCCAAGACAAATTTATCCCAATCAAAACAAGCTGAAACCATGAGACAGGCCGCCCGCATCCTTGCCATGCGCCGGCACATTACACTTCAACGCTTGCGCCATGCGGGTGTTCAAATTGTAGATTGGGACGTGAAACAGCCCTTTGAGAAGGTGGCGGAAAGCGCCTTATCTCGCCCGCCAACCTTCATGCGCGCCATTGGTGCGGTTGGTTCACGCCAATGAGCAGGTTGTGGATGTATTTATCAATGGCAACGGGTTTTATTTCCATCGCGGCTGGTTTGCAAAAGGTTGGCGCCTGGCAGGCGAGCCTGTCGCTGCTGGCGTCAATTATGCTTCTTTTTGTGCTGGCCTGGCGGGGTTTTCGCGCTACCTGTGGGCTGGCGCTCGTAATTACAATTTTTGCTGCTGCGGCCGGCTTGTGGCGTGGAATGCCACTGGTGTATGCCGTGGGTGGTGTGATTGGTGGACTTGCAGCCTGGGATCTGGAGGGTTTTTTGATTCGCCTGACCCTGGCTACCCAGGAAGATAACCCACTCCACATTGAGCGCACTCACCTGACAAGGCTGGCTGTGATCTTATTGCTGGGCGGAGGCATAAGCATGGCGACCCAGGGTATTAATATTAATTTCAACTTTGAAACGGCTGCTGTACTGGCTATTTTTAGCTTTGCCGGAATAGGTACGCTGATAAACTGGCTGCGAAACAAAGAAAAATAAGCCATGTATATACTTTTGCCAGGCAAGGCTCCTATTTTCCCGGTCGCTGGCAATATTAAAGGTTGTTCAACCAAAAACTGGTTTCCTGCGGGGTGCGAAAGTGGTGGACTCTCAAATGAGCATATTCTGGCTTTGCAAAATACACAGGAAATTCGCGTTTGCGTCTCCAATAGGTCTTAAATAACCAATGAAAGAGTGAGTCTTCTGCCGACCATATTTTGAATTGAGGCAGCAAGCGTTCCAGATTCGTGTTCCACAGAACTTCCTTTGTCCACCACCTGCGCCAGGTTCGCCGCCATAATTGCCAGAAAATAATCCCCAATTTGTAATCCAGCCAGATAATTGCTTCCGCACGGCGCCAGGATATATCGCGTACAACATGGTAGTTTCCCGCCATAACCCATTGTGATGCGCTGGTGGCGACATCAACCCGTGAACGAAATTCTTGTTCAGAGACATGCTCCCACTCGGGCAGCCAATACAGTGCATCCAATTCTATAAAATCAATTTCGAACATCTGCGCCAATTGTTCGGCCAAAGTTGATTTTCCAGATCCAGTTGCGCCGATAATAATCATGCGTTGATACGGAATAATCCGTTTTGCGATTGGGCTAGTGGATAAGAGCATATTTTCTCCTCGCTCGTGGTAAAACGGTTAAAATTCTTGAAAACATCGAAAATTAGCGGTTATTGGTATTTTTTTTTATTTTTGTGTTACGATTCCAAGTATACCCATCTATGATTTGCAAAACAAATCATGGGCAAATTTTATTCGGGTTTGCTTCACCAAACTTATCTTATCAGCCCCGAGGTTGTGATGTTCGATTTGCCAGATGACCAAATTGTTTCTCTCTCAAAAGACCATGTTTTTTGGACCTGGTCAGCGCAGAGCAAAGTCAACCCAATTGCAGTCAAACGCGCCAAAGGTGTCTACTTCTGGGATATCAACGATAAACGTTACCTTGATTTCAATTCGATGACGATGTGCGTAAACATTGGTCACGGTGACCAACGCGTTATCGATGCCATGAAAGCGCAACTCGACGAAATCCCTTACGCTGCGCCTGGCATGACAACCCGCATTCGTGCCCTGGCAAGCAAGGCAGTTGCAGATATTACACCTGGAGGAAAACTTAGCAAGATACTGTTTACCCTGGGCGGCGCAGACGCAAACGAGAATGCCATTAAGATCGCACGCGCACACACAGGGCGCCACAAGATCCTGAGCCGGTACCGTTCCTATCATGGCGCCAGCGCGGGTGCCATGGCAGCCACCGGTGATCCACGCCGCTTGAGCTGGGAACCAAACCTGATGCCCGGGGTTGTGCATTTTCTGGATCCGTATCGCTACCGATCCACTTTTCATCGCCTGGTACCAGGCATTTCGGAGACCGATTTTTGCCAGGACTACCTTAATCACCTGGAAGAGATCATTCTGTATGAAGGCCCGCAAAGCATTGCTGCCATTTTGATGGAATCCGTCACTGGCACAAATGGTATTATCATCCCGCCAGCCGGTTATATGCCAGGCGTACGCGCATTGTGCGATAAGTACGGTATCTTAATGATCGTCGATGAGGTTATGGCTGGTTTCGGACGCACTGGCAAATGGTTTGCCATTGAACACTGGGATGTTCTGCCAGACATGATCACAATGGCAAAGGGACTCACTTCGGCTTATGCACCTTTAGGCGCAGTCGCCATGAAACCAGAAATCGCTGCCAGCTTTAATGAGCATGTATTCGAATCGGGATTAACCTATACATCCCACCCGGTCTCGCTTGCTGCAGCTCTGGCAAACATCAGTGTAATGAAACAAGACGGCATCGTAGAGAATGCCGCCGCGCTTGGTCCTGTGCTGCGGCGGTTGTTGGCAGACCTTGGAGAATCACATCCATCCGTAGGCGATGTACGGTCGATTGGATTGTTTGGAATTATTGAACTGGTTCGAGACCGCAAGACCCGTGAACCGATCACGCCGTGGAATGGAACCAGCCCTGAAATGGCAGCCCTTCGAAAATATTGCCTCGATCAAGGCTTGTTCGTCTACACGCATTGGCATACCATGCTCATTATTCCTCCGCTGATCATCACAGAAGAACAGCTCAAGCAAGGATTCGCTATCATAGATAAAGCCTTGGAGTTCACCGATCAAAGCATTACAAAATGACCAATTTCTTTTTTTCAACTTTATTGGTATTTTCCGGATGTATTTCCCTGGCAGTGGTAGGCTATGCTTGGAAACACCGATCTTCTGCCGGGGCAACCCCACTGGTGGTGATGGGACTTTCTCAGGTGTTGTGGGCGTGGATGTATGCTGCCTTTTGGGTTGCGCCAGCCCAATCTGAAAAATTCGTGTGGATCAGCCTGGCCTATATTGGGGTGGTTATCTCCTCTCCGGCTTTTTTTATCATGGCGATGGAATTTACCAAGCATGGGGCCTGGATAAAGCGCGGTCTGCTGTTCTTATTGATAATCCTGGGGGTATTCCAACTGGGTCTATTGTGGAGCAATCCGTGGACGGGGGTGTTTTTCGGGAATACCGAATTATCCGATCCCCTGGCAGTTTTGAGAGGCGGTCCAGGTTTTTGGTTTAGCGCGTTTTATGGCTATTTCATTTCTTTCCTGGGCATCGCCCTGCTTGTACAAGCAAGCATTCGCGCCCAGCATTTGCGCCGTGAACAAATCGGCATCATGCTGATCAGCGCCAGTTTGCCATTTGTGTCCCAATTATTGGGATTATTGAACATAACACCCTTGCAGGGTTTGGATCTGGCGCCGGTGATGCATGGCTTTAGTGGTGTTTTGTTGGCTTATGCAATTTTTAGCTACAGCGCCATTGATCTGGCCCCAATGGGCCGCGAAGCCGTCATCGAAAAAATGGAAGAGAGTGTACTGGTAATTGACTTGCAAGAACGCATTGTCGATTTAAATCCACAAGCGAAAAAATTTTTGGATATAGGAAAAAATGCGCTTCCCGGCCAACCTGTGCGAGAAGCGTTTTCCACATGGTTGAATGAATGCAAGATAAATATTAGCCTTGATAATGCTCGTTTCCAGGCCCGAGAAAAAAGCAACCCCGAGAACTATTATGATGTCAGCATTACACCATTGGCTCACAAGGACGGCGAGATAGCGGGTCGATTGATCATTTGGCGCGATATAAGTGCTCAAAAAATGGTGGAAGAGGGCTTTAAAAAATTCTTTTTTGCGGTAGAACAGAGCAACGCTTCAATTATCATTACTGACCCGCAAGGGCATATTGAATACGTCAACCCATTTTTTTCCAAATTAACCGGGTATGATCTGGAAGCAGTGCGTGGCAAAACGCCAAGAATTTTGAAATCCGAGCAAACCCCCATAAATGTGTACGAATCACTGTGGCAGGCTATCAATTCTGGCAAGGAATGGGGCGGTGAAATGCTGAACAAGAAAAAGAATGGTGAACTATTCTGGGAGCACAACCGAATTTCTCCCGTGACTGATCACCAAGGCAATATTACCCATTTAATAGCCATCAAGGAAGACATTACCCAACGCAAAATCACCGATTCCGAATTGCGTGAAGCCAATCTGCGCCTGAAATCCCAGTTAGAAGAGATCGAGCGCTTACACGCTCAGCTACACGAAGAATCGATCCATGATAGCTTGACCGGATTGTATAACCGTAAATTTATGGAAGAAACATTGGATCGAGAAGTTGCCAATGCAGCACGAACCAACACCCCGCTGAGCGTGGTGATGATTGATATAGATAAATTCAAAATCGTCAACGACACTTATGGTCATTGGGCCGGCGATACTGTTTTAAAATTTTTGGGGACATTTCTGCGTGAGAACACCCGCAGCGGCGACCTGGCTTGCCGCTATGGTGGTGATGAGATTGCCGTAGTAATGCCCCAAGCCAGCCTGAATGCTGCCTTCCAACGCGCTGAAGAATGGCGCTCAACATTTCTAAAGATGAAATTTGATTTTAATGGCAACCTTTTTTCCACAAGTCTATCACAAGGGGTTGCTTCCTTTTCTCCTGATGCTACAAAAAACTCATTCGACTTGTTAAATGCTGCTGACACAGCGATGTATTTCGCCAAAGAACGACGCAATACCGTCTGCCGTTATGATCCCGGCTCAATGGCGAAATAATCCTGGCAAGGTTTGCCCTGATCCGCGCAATTTACG
The DNA here is from genome assembly GCA_903846015.1 of uncultured Anaerolineae bacterium. Taxonomy (GTDB): domain Bacteria; phylum Chloroflexota; class Anaerolineae; order Anaerolineales; family Villigracilaceae; genus UBA5195. Next base: position 43,679 of record CAIMZS010000530.1, read on the forward strand.
GAGTAAATCGAATTATGCTTGTGCAACCCTGCCAAAACAGGGTTGCACCGACTACAGGCCTTGATTTCTTCCACTTCACAAAATGGCACCGTCCCAAAGATTTTGCGAGTGCTCTCTCAGCAAAGAAAATTACAGCCCTACACCTGCCTGGGAACAGTATTCAATCTGAATGTGAGATCTGACGATAAAGTTGCAACTTGAAGAAATGTTATCTTTGATTCGAATCATGTCGGGCGACACTTGTTTGCCTGATTGGAGGCATATGAAAGTTCTGATTTGCGGTGGAAGTGGCTTTATTGGCTCGGCACTCACTCGTTCACTGCTTGCCGATGGGCACCAGATCTATATTACAACGCGAGACCCCGCGCGTGCCACTTTGCCGGCAGGCTCACAGGCGATTGGTTGGGATGGGGGCAGCAGCAAAGGCTGGTTGGATGTTTTTTCAGATATGGATGCCGTGGTGAACCTGGCTGGTGAAAGTTTGAGTCACTGGCCGTGGAATGAGGCGCAAAAACAGCGTATTCGGAAAAGCCGTGTAGATATCGGGAAGGCCATTGCACTGGCCTTCCAGCAGGCGAAAAAGCGCCCATCTATTTTGATCCAGTCCTCAGGTATTGGTTATTACGGCCCCAGCGGCAGCGAGCATCTTACAGAAGAATCACCCGTTGGCCATGATTTTATAGCATCAGTTGCAACAGATTGGGAAGCATCCAGCGCAGCAGTGGATGCTTTTCCAGATGTTCGCCGGGTTGTAATCCGCACAGCGTTGGTACTTGACAAACGCCAGGGTGTGCTGCCGTTGATGGCGCTTCCAGTCAAGCTATTTGCCGGGGGGCCGCTGGGAAATGGCCGGCAAATAGTTTCATGGATCCACATCGATGATGAGTTGAGCGCGATCCGTTTCTTAATCGAAAATCCACAGGCGCGCGGCGCTTTCAACCTTTCCAGTCCACACCCGCTTTCGAATGCTGACTTTATTCGCGCCCTGGCGAAGGCATTGACCCGACCGTACTGGATGCCAGCTCCGGCTTTTGCCCTACGCCTGCTGCTTGGCGAAATGAGTACCTTACTTCTTGATGGGCAGTATGTTCTTCCGCAGCGATTAACCGCACTGGGGTTTGTCTTTCGCTATGAAACCGTTGAACAGGCTCTGGGCGCATTGTTCACCGAAGTCGGCAGCGGTGCTTGATCAAGCTTTTTAATCTCAAAACCTAAAATGGGACGAATTTGCTATATTACTAGGCGGTTTTAGAGCGTAAAATTGGACTGAGATTTTCTCTTCTTTTTGGAGCAAGTAAATGCAAGCTGGAACCGTCCAGAAATTGATCTCCATCTTTAACCAAAGTTTCCACGAACTTGGGGTCTTTGTTTCGTTGGAAAAGTTGGAGGATCTAGCCGTAACGATTCACCGGGCGATGACGGTACAGGCCCGCCATTTCCATACACTCGATCACGTATTCACTTTTTTAGACCCGACCAATCCCATCCGCAGCCTGGCAGCGTTGTATCACGATATAGTTTATTTTCAAGTCGATATGGGTTTCTCGCCCCCGGTCTGGGAATTTATCTCACCTTACATCCAGCAGAAAAACAGCGATTTTTTCGTTGCCACTGATATACCACCCTCGGACCGGATAGTTTTCCTCACATTAGATGTTTTTGATCTGCACCCTGGCCAAAAACTTACCTCAATATCTGCGCTCAATGAGTTTATGAGCGCCCTTGTGATGAACAGACAGTTGGGGGGGTTGATATCCGAAAAAGATCTCTTGCGTATGACACTGTGCATCGAGGCTACCATCCCATTCCGAAGTGTTGGCGTAAATGGTAAGAACCATTATGATTTGATGGAAATTCGACTTCTAGATATTGTTGAACGCTATGGCTTGGCTATACCTCCGCAGGAATTGATTGCCAGTATTCAGGTCGCGGTCGCCTTTGCCAATAAAGACATCGAGAACTTTGCCGAAAACGACCCGGGTCGTTTTTTGGATAATACCTGGAAACTTCTGCCCGAAGCCAATGCCGCCTTGCGGCTGCCGGATGTTTACTCGATCGGTACTTACCGGCAAGCCCTGGCAAAGATGGATGTTTTTTTTGAGAATCTGGATGTGAATACCATCTTTGGGCAGTACCGTGGAGTACCCAATGCCCAGGAATATTCCCGTTTGGTGGCACTGGCCCGCAACAATATCGATGTCGCCAGCCAATATCTGCGCATTAAAATCCTGGGCGTCACCATCCTGGAAGCATTAGCCCGCGCGACTGGCGGGGATGCTCCACTTTCGCTGTTCATGGGCGATGTTCCTCGCGAGGGAGTCAGCATCAAACGGCTTGAATACTTCCTCCCCGAACTGGATGATGCCTCATGGGTGGACCGCGACTCAGTGATTTACCAACTTCTGGAAACAGGCCAAACGAGCGATGCCAGTTTCGAAATGAAGAACTCCCCTCTTTCGTTGTTTATTTACAAAACCGTGCCGCCTGAAAATATCCCCACTATTCTACACCGCGCACAAGATTTCTATAGCGGCGCGCTTTCACCGGATCGTTTCCTGGCCGAGATCGATCCAAATGTAGTGGAACCAATTGCGCGTGCCAGTTCTATCATGGTTTATACCCGCCGGCATGCCTTACTCATGTATACCGGGCAGACCTTGTTATAATAGCTCTATGATGGATCATAAAACATTTAAACCTGAGTTTTTATCGCGCCGAGGTGAGTGGACTGCCTGGGCACTGATGTTTGCTGCAGCGTTGGGGCTTTATTTTCTTGGGCAGCGCCAGGGGGTACCTTTTTGGGCCTGGTCTTTTGTCGGCCTGCTGCTTTTTTCTGCTGCCAGCATTTCGCTGGGTAACTGGATGGATCGCCAGACTACTATTCGCCTGGATACAGACGGCGTAGTTTATGAAAATGGACTGCGCAAAGCCCAATTGCGCTGGAGCGCTATTCGTGAGTTACGCTGCGCCCCAGCCCGTTGGGGCACATCTGTGCAAGTTATTGGCGATCAGGCTCATTTTGCCTTCTCCACCCTGGGCGAGATGCAGTTCCAGGGCCAGGTACGTGGGACGACAGGGTTTGTAGAAGGACGCTTTTTGATGGATGAGATCATCCGTTCCGCTGGGCTGACCAGAATGATACAATCCGGCCAGTTTTTGATTTATTCTCGAGCCTGATAATTGTTGTATAATGGTTAGCATGAATTCAAGTTCTTATTCAAGCTATTACACGCAAGCTTAACCAAAGACTGTGGAGAAATATGCGCGCCTGCTCCACAGCAGGCGCGTTTTTGTTAATTTTATTTCAGGAGATCAGCATGAATATTAACGAACAGGTTGAACTGCTCATGCAGGGAACGGAATATGGCGATGAAAGCCTGCATAAAACAATGGAAACGGAGTTGCGCCAGCGCCTGATGGACGCTGAGAAGGAAGGCCGCAAACTGCGTATTTATTGTGGGTATGATCCACGTACCGCTGACCTGCACATCGGCCACACCGTTACCATGCGCAAACTGCGCCAGTTCCAGGATCTTGGTCACGATGTGATTTTCCTGATCGGGACATACACATCACTAATTGGCGATCCATCGGATAAAGACAAACTGCGTCCGCTTCTGACCCAGGAACAAACACTGGAAAATGCCAATACCTACGCCCGCCAGGCTTTCCGAGTGCTTAATCCTGAAAAGACTACCATCCGTTACAACCATGAGTGGCTGCAGGAATTAAAGTTTGCCGATCTGATCAAGCTGGCGTCCAACTTTACCATCCAGCAGTTCCTTACACGTGAAGCGTTCCGCAAACGTTGGGATGGCGATGATGCTGTCTATCTGCACGAGTTCTTTTATGCCATCATGCAAGGTTACGATGCCTTTGCCTTGAATACAGATGTACAGGTGGGTGGAACAGATCAATTGTTCAATATTGTCACCGCTGCACGCAAGGTCATGACATCTCTAGGCGCAAAGCCAAATATTGGTATTATTATGTCGATCCTGCCAGGGACAGATGGGGTCGTCAAAATGAGCAAGTCGCTTGGCAATCACATTCCGCTGAACTCATCTCCCGAGGACATGTACGGTAAGGTTATGTCGATCCCGGATGCAGCCATGGGCCAGTTTGCCCGTCTTGTAACACGTTGGCTGCCTGCCGAGATAGCCGCATTTGACCACGGTTTGAAAAGCGGGATAACACACCCCCGCGATGCCAAGATGAAACTGGCCCATGAAATTACTTCCACATATTACTCAGAATCGGACGCAGAGAAGGCCCAGGCAGCCTTTGTGCGCCTATTCCAACAGGGCAGCATCCCCGAAGAAATGCCGGAATTTACACTCTCCGCAGGGCAAACGGTCATCGATGTGCTGATGGCGGCGGGATTGGTCAGCAGCAAATCTGATGGACGCAGGATGATCGATCAAAAGGGTGTCCGCCTGGATGGTGAACTGCTCGAAAAATCGGAAGAGCCTTTTCCACATCCTGGTGTTCTGCAGGTCGGTAAGCGGCGTTTTGTTCGCTGCGCCTAACACCCAGATCGTACGGTACTTACTGCAAAGAAAACAGCTTTCAGCGCGCAGGCTGTTTTCTTTACAGTGGATTGACATTCATCAACCGTGATTTACAGGGGATAATGGGTTATCAACCAGAATTGCTTACACAAATGTATGCCGGGTTTTCAATTCACGGTTTATAATTATCTTGTTCGCTACAATCAATTTCTTGATTAAGCGGAATGTCGTTCGATTTTCTTTAATCACGGTTGGAATTATCTTCGGGGTGTTTTTCCTGATGCAATTAGCCTGGTGAATTATATTATGGAACAGCCTGTTCGATTATTAATTGTAGATGATCACCCAGCATTACGCTTCGGATTGGACATGTTGTTAAGCCATTCCTCTGAAATTGTAATTGTTGGTGAAGCTGGCGATGGCATTGATGCGATTGAAAAAGCAAATGAACTCAAGCCCGATGTCATTTTAATGGACATCGCCTTGCCCAAAAAAAATGGCTTGGACGCCATGCGAGAAATTCTGGCCACCAATCCAGAAACCAAGATATTGATTTTTTCAGCCTATTCAGATGGTGAACAAATTTATGCTGCCATAAAAGCCGGAGCGTTTGGGTACCTGGTGAAAGATAGTTCCAGCCAGATATTGATCGCAGCAATTATGAAAGCACATCATGGGCAACCAGCCTTCTCCCGAGAAATCGAACTCAACCTGATACATCAAATTCAACATGGACAAACGCCAGATTTTCCCGCAGAAAAGCTTACAGACCGGGAGATAGAAATTCTGCGCTGGCTGGCCAATGGTTTGACAAATTCACAAATCGCAGAAAAGGCCAAGATTTCCGAAGGCACTGTTCGTTCCCATGTCAGCAATTTGCTGCACAAACTCGAATTGGAAAATCGCGCTCAAGCTGTAATTTATGCTCATAAAAAAGGCTTGATCATCATTAATCCAGAGTGATGACATCAAAACCTGTTTCATAAAGATCGTTTTCGGGAATCATAGGGTAATCCCAGAAAATTCTCTTTGGGAAGAGTGCTTTGATTTTTAGAATACCTATCCCTGTATATCATCCTATTACATTTCGTAATGGTTCAAATCACCAAACGGCCAGAATCCGCGGTTCGAATATAGATGGGGTAATAACTACAAGCGGTTGAATTCTGGATCAGCGTTCAGAACATACCAGGAACGGCAAATACCGCTTTTGGTAAAGGCAGCCTCTTTACATCCCGATGATTTTACACGTTTTGAAGAAACGCTTTATCTTGCAGCATCCAGCCGGTTTGGTCAATCACATCATACCCAAAAGTACAAAGCATGGCGCAATTTGGAACTACCTCGAAAAATGCCATTTGATCTGATCGGCGGCATAGTCCAGGTTCAGATAATGTTGAAGCTCAAGCAATCTTATAGTAGCTGCTCGCAACCTCCATGCTATTTTCTTCTGCCCCCACATAAACGATTTTTCTGAGATCAGTGCATACCGGGCAATTCTCATCTCCACAGATGCACTCCAATGTTTCTTCAGGGTAAAATTGTGCCCTTAGGAATTAGCGTGGTAGTGATACCTCAATCGTATTATGTGCACATAGAAAAGGTTTTTAACCGATTTAAAGCTTTAAAATGTCCGCGTCTTCCGCGATAGTCCCGGTCCCAGCACGGGGCAATGGCACGGAAAAACCCATGTTCACCCAATCCAAATCTAGTTTCTCCGAAATTCCGCACTGTGCCCGGTTTAACTTGTTTGGAGATGAATAATTTAAGATACAATAGAATAAATATTCTCAGGAGTACCATGCGTGCCGTTGACATCATTATAAAAAAACGCGATAAATTTGAATTATCTCAATCAGAAATTGATTATTTTATCCAGGCTTATACCCGCGGTGAAATTACCGATTACCAGGCATCTGCATGGGCGATGGCCGTACTGCTCAATGGCATGACCGACCGTGAAACCACTAACCTGACCCTTTCTATGGCAAATTCCGGTCAGGTACTGGATCTGAGCGACATTGTCAATGTAGTTGTAGATAAACATTCCACTGGCGGAGTAGGCGATAAAACTACCATGGCAGTTTTACCGATCGTGGCGGCTTGCGGCCTGAAGTGTGGCAAGATGTCGGGTCGTGGGCTGGGTTTTAGTGGCGGCACACTGGACAAACTGGAGTCAATTCCGGGTTATAACGTAAATCTAACCACCGAGGAATTTAAAAAACAGCTGAGAGAAATCGGCATCGTACTGACCGGTCAATCATTAGATTTAGCCCCCGCCGATGGCAAGCTCTACGCATTACGGGATGTCACGGGCACGGTGCAGTCGATCCCTTTGATCGCATCCTCAATCATGAGCAAAAAAATTGCCGCCGGAGCTACTGCAATTGTGCTGGATGTGAAGGTCGGCCTGGGCGCCTTTATGCAAACTCTTGATGAAGCGCGCAAGCTTGCTGAAACCATGACATCCATAGGTGAACTGGCCGGGCGAAAAGTTAAGACCATGCTTTCAGATATGAACCAGCCGCTTGGGATTGCCGTGGGTAACATCCTGGAAGTAAAGGAAGCCTTGCAAACCCTGCGCGGTGGCGGACCCGCGGATTTCCGCGAACACTGCCTGGTGGCCTGCACCGATATGCTGATACTCGGTGATCGAGCCGCTCAACCAGATGAGGCCCGGGCAATGGTTGAGCAGGTTATCCACAATGGTACGGCCCTTGAGAAATTTCGCCAATTGGTAATAGCCCAGGGCGGAGATGCCTCTTTTGTGGATCAACCCGAAAAATTTACAAATGCAAATTTCATAGAGACCGTTTTCGCGCCCCACAGCGGATACCTTTCACAAGTTCATGCCCGGCTGATAGGTGAAGCATCAGTGGATCTTGGTGCAGGACGCGCAAAAAAAAGTGACCCGATCGATCATTCTGTAGGGTTTGAGATCCTGCACAAAGTCGGCGAGTACATCCAGGCCGGAGAACCATTGTTTGTGGTACACGCCAACGAACCTGGCAAGCAGAAGAGAGCCGTCGAAGCAGCCCTTGAGGCACATTCATTCAGCACATCCCCGGTACAACATCTACCTTTGTTTTATAATTAAACATATTTTATTAACTTGCCTTTTATTAAGGTTTGGTGCATACTTTAAGTTGGAGCCTGCCCATGAGTAAAGTTGCCCTGCGCGTTTATAACCGAGAGATTGAAGCCCTGGTTGACCAGGGACACATTGATGAGGCCGTGTCTCACTGCATGCACATCCTCAAAAGCTTCCCCAAGCATTTGGAAACATACCGCTTGATGGGCAAAGCTTACCTTGAAGCGCATCGTTTTTCGGATGCGGCGGATATCTTCCAACGCGTGTTGTTAGCTACACCCGATGATTTTGTCTCGCACCTGGGGATGAGCATTGTTTTTGACGAACAAAATGATCTGCCTTCCGCTATTTGGCACATGGAGCGGGCTTTTGAGATCAACTCCACCAACGGTGGCGTACAGAATGAACTTCGCCGTTTATACTCACGTCGTGACGGGCTTGAGCCGCTCAAAATTCACTTGACACGTGGTGCTCTGGCTCAAATTTACGCCAAGGGCGGTGAGTACCAGCAAGCAATCGCAGAGGTCAAGTCAGTACTGATTGATGAAGAAAACCGAAACGATATGAAAACCCTGCTGGCGCGATGTTATTTCCGCGCAGGGATGAAAAATGATGCGGTCGAATTGTGTTTGGATCTGCTCAAGCAATATCCTTACAATCTGGATGGCAACCGTATCATGGTGGAAATACTTCCCGGCACAAGCATGGCCCAAGGAGCGGATCAATACCGCAGGCGTATTCACTCACTGGATCCGTATGCCGCCGCTACAACTGCTTCCGTTTTTGAAACGGATACTGTTCCGGACACTGCAGTGATGATTGAACGGTTGGACATAAAAAACAACCAGCCAATTCCAGCAGAGTGGAAAATGAGTTCACAACGGGATACCGGCCCAAGCTCGGCTCAAACAATGCCAGCGCTTCCCGTTAATACCGATCAAATTCCAGACTGGATGCAAACATCCGGTTGGGGACCATCCAGCGGCGAGTTCCAGGAAGGCGCCTCATTTGACAGCAGCCTCGATCCCGAAAATGAACTACCGATCGGGGATTTGGCTGCGGCCGAAATCCCCGACTGGCTAAAAGCGATGGCACCTCCTGGTGCTGTGACCGCCAGTTCAACCGAACAGGATGTTCCCGCCGAGGAGATTGCGGATTTTGAATGGCTTGCCAGTCTGGGCGCACCAGGGGTATCTGCCCTTCCATCTGCACAGCCCACCCCTAAAGACGAACCGACCGCGCCTGTGCAAAACGCTGCTAGCAGCGATAATGGTGACCTGGACTGGTTGGCGGATCTTACTTCATCAGTGGAAGCCACCCCATCACAGCCCAAAGAAGTTGCTGCATCTGCTGGACAGGAGCTGGATTGGCTGCAAGATCTTACCCCCGCAACTGACACCGCCTCCCCTGACGTAGGAAACATCCCCGACTGGTTGCGCGGGCTGGCTCCTGATGCTTCCGCACCCAAACCAGTGGCAGCGGTTTCATCTGAATTAATTTCCAGCCCCATTCCAAGCGCCAGTGCAGTAGATATACCTCAAAACCTTGATGACCTGCGCGTGCAATCACAGGATATTTTCCGCGATCAAGAATCCGAAATCAATGCTAAGTCTGTATCTGAGCCTCTTGCTCCGGAAAAAGAACCAGACTGGCTAAACAGCTTATCTTTGCCTGATGTGGTACCGGGTGAAAGTGTACCGGATTGGCTGAGTGGGCTATCTGCACCCACGCTTGAAGCCGATCTATCTTCTTCCGAAAAAGCACCCGACTGGTTAAGTGCTCTTTCCACCCCCGCTCCCGAACCATCGTTTGACCAGGGTATTCCTGATTGGCTCAACGCTTCATCCGATTCGCAGGCCACCAGCGAAAACGTGTCGCAAACCTCGAATAAACTTGGTACTGATGAAAATGTCCCTGCCTGGTTGAGCAGTTCTTCCGCACCCGATCCGACTGAAAAATTTGAGTCTTCTGAAAATGCGCCAGATTGGTTAAATGCCCTTTCCGCTCAACAGCCCGCACCCGAACCACCATCTTCTGACGAGAACGCTCCAAATTGGTTGAGCAGCCTGTCCACACCTGAACCTGCCTCTGACCCCTCGGCGGGCACAGGTATTCCAGGTTGGATGAACGTTGCCCCCCCCGCACCGGTGCCAGAAGAACAAGTATCTGGCTGGCTGGCTGGTTTGTCCACACCCGAACCTGGCCCGGATCAGGTTGAATCCGAACAAATGCCGGATTGGATAAACGCTCTTTCAACACAGCACTCAGATAATAGTACCGTAGCTTCGCTTCAACCCGATATTCAAGCATCAGACTCAAGCAATGACCTCGCTGCTGAGACATCCGATGCAAGTATCCCAGATTGGCTGAGCACATTATCCGAACTTTCGTCATCGCAACCTGGCGATGAAAAAATCCCTGGCTGGCTGGACAATATTTCAGACCAGCCGATTGAGTTGGACACTGCTGACTCGGAGGCAGATAACGCTTTACGCTGGCTGGAAAACCTAGAAACATCGACTTCTACTGTTGAAAAAGGCAAAAATACTACATCCACACCCAAAATTCCTACTGATCAGGAGTATATCGCGCCAACATCTCAGGCTGCGATTGAACCCGTGTCTGAAAATGTGCCTGAGGCTGCTCAGCCCAAAGCTGAAACCCAGCCAACAGGGTGGGTGGATGAGCTTTTGCCTGCCACAGCCGCCCCTGAAGTGAGCGCAGCGGAGCAAACCGAAGCCTTTAATTGGCTTGATAACCTGGTCACCAGCCAGACTCTGGTACCCGAACCCGAAAGCCCGGCTGTTCCCGCTGCACTCGCCGGGGACGCCTTTGTCCCACAGCCGCTCTCAGAATTGGCCTCAGGACCTGGTACTTCTGAAAGTGAACAAGAAGATGCCCTGAAATGGCTGGAATCCCTGGCGCAGAAACAAGGCGCCAAACCGGAAGAACTGATTACTGCTCCGGCCCAACGCCAGGAAACCGCCCCAGACTGGGTGACGGGCTTAATTTCCACACCCGCATCCCTGTCTACTCCCGAACCCGAAAGCCCAGCTGTTCCCGCCGCACCCGCCGGAGACGCCTTTGTCCCGCCGCCGCTCTCAGAATTGGTCTCAGGACCTGGTACTTCTGAAAGCGAGCAAGAAGATGCCCTGAAATGGCTGGAATCCCTGGCGCAGAAACAGGGCGCCAAA
>CAIMZS010000531.1 GCA_903846015.1 uncultured Anaerolineae bacterium
CCGGTTGATTCGTTACAAAGACGGAACCACCGAGTTTTACGACGAAGCCAAGGATCCGCACGAATGGACGAATCAAACAAATAATCCCAAATACGCCGAAATAAAGCATAAACTGGCCGCCTTTCTTCCCGCCCAAACAGCGATGGCGCCCTCGGTGGACGACATGCGCGGAGGAAATCAAAAATCAAAAAAGAATAACCGGGAAGAAGAGGCACCATGAAAATCAACGAATTGAAAAATACCGCTTTTTCTGCGCTTCGGTTTCTTTCGCTTGCCGGCCTCTGCCTGCCGACCACGCTTTCGGCTGCGGGGGAAGATCAATCACTTTCCCGGCGGGGAAACGAGCCGTCGGCCCAGCGTCCCAACATCCTCTGGCTGGTGGGTGAGGATGCTCACGCAAGTTGGTTTGGCTGCTATGGCAATACCCGTGCGAAGACACCCAATATTGACAAGCTCGCAACCGAAGGCTTTCGCTTCACCAACGTCTTTGCGACTGCGCCCGTGTGCGCAGCCTCCCGGAGCAGTCTGATCACCGGGCTTTATTCACTGTCCACGGGAACTTTCCAGATGCGCAGCCGCTACGACATTCCTCATGACCTCATCAAATATTATCCCGACTATCTGAAGGAGGGCGGCTACTTCACCATTAATCAGACCAAGACGGATTACAACATCGGCGGCCGGCCAGACAGTGCCTGCTGGGACATAGGACCGTATCCGCACAATCGTGCGGGTTGGGACCCCAATGGACCGAATGTCAATGGGTGGCAGGTGGCGAAACCGGGACAGCCTTGGTTTCAGGTAATCAATTACATGGAAACCCACGAAAGCAAAGCTCAGGGGCCTGTGACCCACACCCGCCATTCGCCTGACGATATCGTGCTGGCGAAATACCACCCGGATGTGCTTGAAATCCGGGAGAATTATGCCAAGTATTATGACGCCATTCAGAACCTGGACAAGGTCGTTGGGGAGGAACTGGCCTTGCTGAAAGCCTCCGGCCAGGAGAGCAACACCATCGTCATCTTTTGCACGGATCACGGCGGCGTGATGCCGCGGAGCAAGCGTTTTCTCTTTGATTCTGGAACACACGCACCGCTGATCATCCGCATCCCGGAAAAGTTCAAAAACCTCTGGCCCGCCCCCGCGCCGGGAGCTTCCATTGATCGTCTGGTCAGCTTTCTGGACTTTCCGAAAACCTGGTTGAGCCTCACGGAATGTCCCATTCCTCCAGTCATGCAAGGCCGGGTTTTTCTGGGACCACATGCCGAACCGGAGCCGCAATATATTTTTTCCTTCCGTGGCCGGATGGACGAACGCTACGACAATCAGCGTTCCGTCCGGAACCAGCAGTTTCTCTACGTCAAAAACTACATGCCATTTGTAGCCTGGGGCCAGCATTTGACCTACCTGTGGAAAATGGTTGCCATGCAGGCTTGGGACAAATTCCACCAGGAGCGTAAGACCAACCAATTGACCGGGCGTTTTTTCGAGACCAAGCCCAACGAGGAACTTTACGACTGTGTGGCCGACCCCGACAACGTGGTGAACCTGGCAGACAATCCTAAATACAAAACTGTCCTCGAGACCATGCGGGGAAAACTCCGGGACTGGCAGTTGACAATTCACGATACCGGCCTATTGCCAGAGGGAGAAACCGACCGCCGCGCGACGGAAAACCATACGACGATTTACCAGATGTCACAGGACACGAAGCTCTATAATCTTCCCGCCTACCTCGACGCAGCAGACCTCGCGCTCGCGGGTGATCCGGCCAATAAACCCCGGCTGATCGAATACCTCAAAAGCACTGACTCCGGCCTGCGCTACTGGGGCACCATCGGCTTCCTTTCTCTGAAAAACAAAATGGACGCCGCCAACCTCCAGGCGATTTTGCGGCCCCTACTCAGTGATCCCTGCGGCGAAGTCCGCGCCATGGCCTCGTGGATTCTCATCCGGGCGGGCTACGTGAAGAGCGGGCAGGATTGCCTGAATCACCTGATCAAAAACCCATCGCCGGCGCGGTTGTTTGCCCTGAATGTCCTCGACTGGATGCATCCAAACAGCATCGCACCCTATCAGGCCAGTTTAATGGGGATGTCCAGCGCTAAGGTTTCTAAACCAATCGGCAAACAAAAAATGCGGAAAGAAAAGTTAAATATCAGCCCATATGAAAGCGATATGCGACATTATCTTCTGGAATCCCACGGTCTGATGGACAATACGCCTCAGACGAAAAATGAATTGCCTTGATACGCATAATGAAAAACCAAGCAATGGCAGGCAAATCAAGCAAACAACCTGGAAAATATAATTTGAACCATGAAAATAAACGAACTGAAAAATACCGCTTTTGCCGCACTTCGGTTTCTGTCGCATGCCGGCTTGTTGGCTTATGCCCCGTTTCCTGCATGGGCCGAGGACACCTCCGCCAAAAAGCCTAACATCCTTTACATCGTCGCGGACGATTTGGGTTACAACGATGTCGGGTTCAACGGCTCCAAAGAAATCAAAACTCCGAACCTGGACAAACTTGCCAAGGAGGGCACGATTCTCAAATCATTTTATGCCCAGCCGCTGTGTTCGGCTTCGCGCGCGTCGCTCCTGACAGGCCGCTATCCGTGCCACACGGGCATCTACAATGTGGTGAGGCCGGATGTGCCCTGGGGCTTGCCGTTGGAGGAACGGACTTTGGCGCAGGCTTTGAAAGAAGCCGGTTACGAGACCGCCATCGTGGGAAAGTGGCATTTGGGTGACCAGCCAGCCTATCTGCCCACCCGTCGCGGGTTTGATCACCAGTATGGTCTCTGGACTGGCAACATCGATTATTTCACGCACATGCGTGAGGGGAAACTCGACTGGCACAAAGATGACAAACCCTGCAACGACCAGGGTTATTCCACGCATCTCATCGCCAGGGAGGCCTGCCGGCTGATCCAGGAGAAGAATCCGGATAAACCGCTATTTCTCTACCTGCCTTTCAATGCCGTCCACTTTCCCTACATGGTTCCGGACAACTATCTCCTGCCCTATTCAAACTTGAAGGGCAATCGCCGCGTTCTTGCGGGCATGGATGCGGCCATGGACGAAGCCATTGGTCAGGTGATCGCGGCGCTTGAAGCGAAAGGAATTCGCGACAATACGCTGATCATATTCAATAGCGACAACGGCGGACCCGGGCCGGGAACCATCAGCGACAATAGTCCGTTGAATGGTGGCAAAGGATCGATCTACGAAGGCGGAGTCCGCGTCTGCGCTTTCGTCAACTGGCCGGATCATATCCCTTCTCAGGCAACCAACCATGCGGTGCTGCACGAAGTTGACTGGTTTCCCACCCTGATTAAGCTGGCGGGAGGTTCCCTTGAGCAGAAGTTGCCTTTAGACGGTCGTGATATCTGGTCGGTACTGTCGAAGGGCGCCAGGTCGCCTCATGCGGACGAAGTCACACTGTGCGGGACGGCAAAAGGCCTGATTGCCATTCGATCCGGAGACTGGAAGCTGCTCATACAGGGCAAGGGTAAGAAGAATAATGCACCGGAACTCTACAACCTCGCTGAAGATATTGGCGAGAAACATGACCTCGCCGCCACACATCCGGAAAAGGTCAAGGAACTCATGGCTCAATTTGACGCCGTGATGAAAACTGCCGTCGAAGGAGCTGGCAGTAAGGCGGCAGGTCCAAATGCGAAGGATCATGACGAAAACTAAATGTAGAAAAGATCCCACACGAGGGAGGACATGACTAGTCACACCATGAAGTGCCTTTTACTTCCTGGATGTCGATGGCTGTATGTTGGACCCACAAGCGCAGGCATTGTGCCACCCATTTTTTACGAAACCTTCAGGGTACTGAAAGAGAAAACTGTTGCTTATGAAAAGTCAGCCGCAGAGAAATCAAACACAAATTCCAAATAACAAGAAAAACTGTAATTACGAGAAAATGCTTCCCCCTTCGAGTTTTGACATTATTTCCAGCAGTTTTCGCGGTGGCGGTTTCCGCTTGCGCCGCTGGCCTGCAGCCGGAGTTCGCCGACATCAGGAAAAAGATGGTCAAGCCCGACTTCGAGCCGGACAAATCAGGGTTCAGACCCAGTAACCATAAACAATAAGCAATCAATTATGAAATTTAAACTCCCTCTCCTCGCCGCCTGTGCCATTGGGCCAGTGGCCGCGCTTCACGCCGCGGACAAGCCGAACATCGTATACATCCTTTGCGACGACCTTGGCTACGGCGATGTGAAATGCCTTGGCGGCGACCGCAGTAAAATCCTGACCCCGAACATGGACAGGATTGCATCACAGGGGATGATTTTCACCGAAGCGCATTCCAGCTCTGCTGTCTGCACTCCAAGTCGCTACAGCATCTTGACAGGACGCTATAACTGGCGTTCTAAACTGCAGAAAGGCGTGTTTGGCGGCTACAGCGAGCCGCTCATTGCTGAGAACCGCCTCACCGTTGCTGCGTTGCTGAAGCAGAACGGCTACGACACAGGCTGCATCGGCAAGTGGCATCTGGGCATGACAATTCCAAAAAATGATCTGCAGGAGCGCATCCCGGACGGCCCGACATCGCGCGGGTTCGATTATTACTTCGGCATCAGCGCGTCGCTCGACATGCCGCCCTATGTTTTCATTGAAAACGACCATTTTACCGAAGCACCGACGGCGAAGAAGGCATTCAACCGCCCCGGACCCGCCGCGCCTAGCTTCGAAGCGGTGGATGTGCTGCCAACATTAGCCAAAAAAGGAGTCGAGTATGTCGGGCAACACGCGAAAACAGGCAAGCCGTTCTTCCTCTATCTGCCGCTAAACTCTCCGCATACCCCCATTGTGCCGACCAAGGATTGGCAAGGCAAAAGCGGCCTTGGAAAATACGGCGACTTTGTGATGGAGACGGACTGGGCCATCGGTCAGTTGATGGAGGCTCTCGACAAGGCGGGAATCGCGGATAATACGCTGGTTATCGTCACCAGCGACAACGGCTGCTCCCCGGCGGCGAATGTAGATGATCTGGAAAAGCAAGGGCATTTCCCCAGCGAACTGCGCCGCGGCTACAAATCGATGATCTGGGACGGCGGTCACCGGATTCCTTTCATCGCGCGCTGGCCTGGGAAGGTGAAAACAGGCAGCCGCAGCGATCAAATTGTCTGCCTTGATGACCTGATGGCTACCTGCGCAGACATTCTCGGTGTGAAGCTGCCAGACAACGCTGGCGAAGACAGCTTCAGCCTGCTGCCCGCACTGTTGGGCATAGACACTGCGCCGCTTCGTGAGGCGATCCTACATCATTCCATTTTTGGAAACTTTGGCATTCGTCAGGGGCAGTGGAAACTCGACCTGTGCACCGGGTCCGGTGGATGGCGCAACGTCCAGGTCACCAAAGCACCCGGTCAACTTTATGACATGAGCAAGGACATCGGCGAACGGTCCGACGAATACGCCCAGCATCCTGAGATCGTGAATAAGTTGATGAAGCTGTTGCAAAAATATATTGCCGACGGGCGCAGCACTCCCGGCACGAAGCAAAAGAACGATGTCGCGATTGATATCTACAAGAAGAATGGTTCAAAAGTCGATGAATCTGAAAATTGACAAATGAGAAACACCCTTATACTGCTCGCAGCA
>CAIMZS010000532.1 GCA_903846015.1 uncultured Anaerolineae bacterium
AAAGTAAATTTAAAGTACGATAAGACACCCAAAACCGCCATGAAAAACGCACTAAAACAAATTAAGGACAGGAATTACGCTTTGGAATTAAAACAGTCAGGAGTCCAGAAAATCCTTGGCATCGGCGTTGTTGTTCATAAAAAAAGGTGTGGGTTGAATCAGTGGAGTTATAAAATAAAATTGTTTGATAGTATACCTACGGACAGGTTATGATGTACTTAGGCTGAGATACTCTACAGTTTGATGGCATCATTCGCCCCTACCTGCCCCATTATTTAAGGATTTAGTCATGAAATTACAGGTTTTGCGTATTCCGTCTGTTAACTGCCGTGCAGTGATATTGCTGATGCTGATGCTGATGCTGTTTTCTGAAATGCCAGTCGCTGCAAAGGAAAAAGGAGCTTCACAGCCACAGAAGCCATCAGAAAATGCAGTGGTTTCCAATGGGCTGATATCCATTGATTTCAACAACGTGGATATTGCCGTTCTGATCAAGTTTATCAGCGATCTGACCGGAAAAAATATGGTGGTGGATCAGCGTGTCACAGGCAAGGTCACTATAATCTCTCCGGATAAAATCACCGTAGCCGAAGCCTACAAGGTATTTGAATCTGTTCTGGAAGTCTATGGATTTACGGCCATTGAATCCGGGGGACTGGTAAAAATCGTGCCCCTTTCCGAAGCCCGGACCCGAGGTATCGAAACTCTGATTCGGGAGTCGTCCGGGACTTCGGACGATCGGATCGTCACCCAGGTAATTCCCCTGAAATACGCCAATGCCGTGTTGATTTCCCGTCTCTTTGTTCCGCTCATTTCCAAAAGTAGCGTTCTGATGGCCTATCCACCCACAAACACGCTGATTGTCACGGACTTGCATTCCAATATTCAGCGGCTGCTTCGCATGATCAAGGCCATTGACGTTTCCAGTTCAGGGCAGGAAATCTCGGTATTTGTTCTTCGTTATGCAGGTGCCTCCCAAGTGGTCAGGCTCCTGGATTCCATTTTCCAGACCGCTGCCAGGGTTGGGAAAGAGGATTCCGATGCTGGTATCCGGGTATTCGCCGATGACAGAACCAATGCGCTGGTGGTCATGGCCGGAGATGAACATACCCAGAAAATCAGGAACCTGATTCAGGAACTGGACAAGGAAACTCCCAAGGGAAACGAAAAACTCAGGGTCTATTATCTGGATAACGCCAAGGCTGAGGACCTGGTCAAGGTGCTTCAGGACATGCCCAGAAAATCCGACGGCGCGTCTGAAAAAGACAAGGCGGCGGCGCCAGCCATTTTGTCCGAAAAAGTCAAGATTACGGCGGATAAAGCCACCAACAGTCTGGTCATCATGGCTGAAAAGGGCGAATATGCTGCGCTGGAAGAAATCATCCGGCTGCTCGATATTCCAAGAGCCATGGTCTATATTGAATGTCTGATCATGGAAGTGAATGTGAACAAGGATTTTAGTATAGGGACTGAATGGATATCCATGGGGACAACCAGTATCGACGGACGACCTGCTGCTTTTGGCGGCGGATTCAGCGGCGCTGGAGACTATCCCAATGTCAAGGGGATGATATCTCCGATAACTGGCGGCGTTGGAACTCTGCCTTCCGGATTTTCAATGGGAATCCTGAGCGAAACCCTGAATATCGGCGGCATTAAGTTTCCAGGCCTTGCCGCTGTTGTCCAAGCATATAAAAAAGACAAGGATGTCAACATCCTGTCAACGCCCCAGATTTTGACCACAGATAATGAAGAGGCCATGATTATGGTTGGGAAAAACGTTCCCTATCAGACCAAATCCGGCTCCACCGGCAATCTGGAATCCTTTAACACTTTTGAATACAGGGATGTTGGCATCACCCTGAAAATCACACCTCAGATCAGCAGAGACCGGCTGGTCCGTCTTAATATCTCTCAGGAAGTGACCAAACTGGATCAGAGCGGCTCAACTGTAGCCGCGGCTGTTAACGAGCGACCAACCACACTGAAGCGCACCATCACTACAACTGTTCTGGTTCAGGACAACAACACGGTGGTGATCGGCGGGCTGATTGATGACAGTCTGTCCCTGACCGAGTACAAGGTACCCTGCATTGGCGATGTTCCGGGCTTGGGATGGCTCTTTAAATCCCGCTCGAAAAATCGGGAGAAAACCAATCTTTTCGTATTTATGACACCCCATGTTGTCAGTCATCCGCAGGAAAGCGAGGTGATTTACCGTTCCAAACAGGACCAGATGGACCTGATTCGCAAAAAGGCTGAGAGCGACAGCCCCGAGTCAATCAAGGATTAGATGGACCGAATCCCCAAAAAGGTCGAGAGCGATAGCCTCGAATCCGTCAAGATTATCCGGACGTGATTCTGGCGGGTGATAACAGGAACAAGGAAACTGCGGATATTGCGGTGCAATCCGCTCTGAACAGGTATTTGGTGTTTTCAACCCTGCATATCAACTATGCGGCCAGCGCCATTACCCGGCTGGTGGTTTTGGGACAATAGCTTTTTTTCATTTGACATATACTGCGAACGGGCATAATCTTTCGCAGTAGAGTCGGCTGGATGTCGGCTGGGCTGATGAAAATTGCCATATATTTTAGTGAAGAGTTGATCCCATTTTTGTTCTGCTTATACAGATTGGTATCTGATCAGGACTATGGGATGAAACGATCCCAACACTCTCGCCGCCACACTTGGGAATCCTCCTGGGATCGCCGCACCCCAGTGCGGCAATGAGGAAGATACCCACGAGAATTACCATCCCCGATGTTGTTGGGATTGCCGCTCTATGGAGTGGCCCCCTTCGCTTTTAGCCGCCACAAGAGCGTCGTCATAATTGCCGCACTGGGGTGCGGCGATCCCGGATGCCGACTCTACCGGTGCTTTCCATTAGCTATTTCCCCAGCGGGGGAGGGTGGGGGGCAGAATTGCAGATTATGACAGTTGACAGTATATCCATCTATAGATATTACCGGACGCAGTGGATTTGGGGGGGTGTTTCATCGTCATTTTTTGTATCAAACTTTAATCTTGTGGTTACGTTAAACCTGAACATTGAATTAAAGGTAACAATTATAGGCCAATAAAATTAGGGAGGGGGAAAATGCTTAATAAACTACTGAAAAATAGTTACACAGTCGCAGCATTTATTTTAGTATTGGCGTTCCCTGTCTCGGCGGTATCTGCTGCTGAGTATTTGGGGCCAGCATATTTGGAACCGCAGCTTTCCAGCGATGGAAATACGTTATACAATACCAACCCAGTGATTGTCTGGGCTGATCCCAATTCCCCTTCCGAACAGGTTCAGATGCCGACCCGGTTTGATATGGCGACCCTACCTGAAACTGCTACCGCAACTTTTTCCATAACTTATGTACCTGGTGGCGGTACAGACCTTTGGGGTGCAAGTTGTAGCACTTTCCCGGAAGGCGCAAAAGCCGCTTTTAATGCCGCCGCCACCATTTGGGGCAACTTTTTGCAGTCTTCAGTGCCGATAACCATTAATGCATGCTGGTCGAATTTAGGTTCAAGCAGTATTTTAGGATATTCCGGTGTAGGGCTTTTACACAAAGGATTCACAGGTGCCCCGCTCGCAAATACCTGGTATGTGGGATCGTTGGCGAATGCTTTGTATGGTTCAGATATCGCCCCAAGTAATTTTGACATGCACATCACTTACAACAGCAACTTTACCTGGTATTACGGAACGGATGGCGTAACTCCGGCTGGTCAATATGACTTAATGTCGGTTGTTCTACATGAAATAGCGCACGGCCTCAACTTTGCGGGCTGGATGTCGTGTTCTGGAGGAACAGGCAGTTGGGGTGGCAGCACGGGTTATCCTGTTATTTACGACAGATTCATGAGAGATGGTGCGGGTAATTCGCTTATTGATACAGGTGCCTACGCTAATCCCTCCGTGGCGCTGGGCAGTGCTTTGACCTCCAATAGTCTCTGGTTCCATGGGACAAATGCTATGGCGGCCAATAGCGGCCAGCGAATCAAAATTTTTGCTCCTTCCACATGGATGTCCGGATCCAGCTACTCCCATTTGGACTACAATACTTTTGCTGGTGGGGAAAACAGGCTGATGGTTTATGCCATATCATCAGGTGTATCTACTCATGACCCAGGCCCTGTTACATTGGGGATTTTTGAAGACATGGGATGGCCTGTTGCGGTATCTTCGCTTCTTTCTGTGAGCCCAGCCAGTCGGAATGTGGTCAAAGACGCAGGCACCAGTACATTCAGCGTTTCAAACACCGGAACCGGAACCATGCCATGGACAGCCGCAGTGACACCAGTCAGCAGTTGGCTTTTGATCACATCAGGGGCCAGCGGCACCAATTCTGGAACCATCAATTGCAGTTTCACGGCAAACACCGGTGCCTCAGCCCGAACTGCCACCATCCGGGTAACTGCAACCGGTGCAACCGGCAGCCCTGTAGATGTGACACTAACACAGGCATCAGCACAGGTGACAACTCCCGGAGCTCCAATCATCGGTACGGCCACGGCGGGCAACGCACAGGCTACGGTCAGCTTTACGCAGCCAACTTCCAATGGCGGAAGCGCGATCACCGGCTATAAGGTAACATCAAGTCCTGGTGCGAAAACTGCCACAGGCAGCGCCAGTCCGATCACTGTCCAGGGGCTGACCAATGGCGCAGCCTATACGTTTAAGGTCACAGCCACCAATGCAGCCGGAACCAGTTTGCCATCAGCGTCATCCAACAGTGTGACCCCCAGAGCAGCTCCCGGAGCCCCAAAGATCGGTGTCGCCACGGCGGGTAACACACAGGCGACGGTCAAGTTTTCGCAGCCAGCCTCTAACGGTGGGAGCCAGATCACCGGCTATACGGTAACATCAACCCTTGGCGGGAAAACAGCCACAGGCAGTGTCAGCCCGATCACTGTTCCGGGGCTGACCAATGGCATATCCTATACGTTTAAGGTCACAGCCACCAATGCAGCCGGAACCAGTTTGCCATCAGCGTCATCCAACAGTGTGACCCCCAGAGCAGCTCCCGGAGCTCCAACCATCGGAATCGCCACGGCGGGTAACGCACAAGCGACTGTCAAGTTTACGCCACCAGCTTCCAATGGCGGAAGCACGATCACCAGCTATAAGGTAACATCAAGTGTTGGCGCAAAAACGGCGACAGGCAGCGCCAGCCCGATCACAATTATGAAGCTAACAAATGGCGCAGCCTATACTTTTACGGTCACAGCAACCAATGCAGCCGGACCTGGTTCGCCATCATCTGCATCCAACAGTGTAACCCCCAGAGCTGTTCCAGGAGCCCCAAAGATTGGTACCGCCACGGCGGGTAACGCACAGGCGACAGTCAAGTTTACGCCGCCAGCTTCTGACGGCGGGAGCCAGATCACCGGCTATACGGTAACATCAACCCCTGGCGGGAAAACGGCCACCGGCAGTGTCAGTCCGATCACTGTTACGGGGCTGACCAATGGCACAGCCTATACTTTTAAGGTCACAGCCACCAATGCAACCGGAATAAGTTTGCCATCAGCGTCCTCCAACAGAGTGACCCCTATAGCTGTTCCATGAGCTCCAGCCTATTGGTGCGGCAACGGCTAATGAAACAGGTAACGATTTTGCTACGTCGTCGGCTTCCAATGGCGGAAGCGCGATCACCGGCTATAAGGTGATCTCCAATAAAGAATATACGGCCTTGATCATCGTTTCGGCCAGTTGGGTTTATTTCGTAG
>CAIMZS010000533.1 GCA_903846015.1 uncultured Anaerolineae bacterium
GACCAAGATTGAAGCAGATCGAACAGGCGAACGAAGCCGAAGAAGCGGAATACGGGGATCGGGAACTGGAGGAAATGGGCGGGAATGGCTCTGTAGATGTAAATACGGAGAAGCTGAAGCAAAAGATGGCTGAATTGAACAAACGTTTGAAAAAGAATGGGCAGGAAAGTGGTGCAGAAAAAGACAAAGCAGCTCGGCAGGGCATTAAGAAACTGGAGAAAGACTGTTTGCCGCGGCTGGAAAAGTATGAAGATCAAACCAGCACGCTGGCTGGACGCAATAGTTATTCAAAGACAGACCCGGATGCGACCTGTATGTTGATGAAAGAAGACCGGGTAGCAAAGCGACCCTGGCCAAGACCGGCTTACAATATCCAGGCTGGAACAGAAGGACAACTCATTGTGGGGTAAAGTGTCCACAACAAGAGCAGTGATCCAATCTGCCTGATCCCGCATCTGGAAGGTGTTCGGACTGGTTTGAAGCGACTGCCGAAGAAAGTGGTGGCAGATGCGGCTTATGGCAGTGAAGAATATTATGCCTATCTGCAGCAGCACAGTGTGGAAAACTACCTCAAATACAACAGCTTCTACCAGGATACCCACCATTACCGCAATCCGGAAGACATTCGCAAGCACCAATTCCGAGCCGACCATTTCGAGTATGATGCTGATCAAGACGAATTCATTTGCACTGCCAAACAAAGTCTATCGTACCTTTACACCAGCAAATACCAAACCGATAATGGTTACGAGAGTGAGAGATGCCATTATGGGGCACAGAGCTGCAATGAATGTCCGCTCAAAAGCGAATGTACCAAAGCCAAAGGCAACCGGCACATCCAGGTTAGCTTGAGGTTGATGGAATTTCGCAAGCAGGCTCGTGAGAATCTGACAACGGATTAGGGCCAGTAGCTGCGAGCGAAAGGAAGTGTGGAGGTGGAGACTGTCTTTGGCCATATCAAACACAATATGGGCTTTAGAAGGTTCCATTTGAGAAGCCTTGAAAAGGTGAAAACAGCGTGGGGTCTGGTGTACATCGCACATAATATGCGAAAACTGGCGCGATGATTTCAGCCAGTTTTTTTTATCCTTGCTCATTTGGGCCAGTTCCTGGTCTTTTTTCCATCTTTTTGGCTACCCAAATCTTACTTCTTGGACAGCCCCTCGAGGGAAAAGAAATTATATCTATCAATATTTTGACATAGAAATAATAAAAGTTACTTTCAACTAATAATGTTTGGGTAATCTTTTATTTTCAAGTTATTGAACTTCACGAAATATATCATCACAATCAGTGACATTCGACATTGCTTGAATTGCAATTAACATCTACAATTATTTGTAGTGCATTCCGCATACAAAGGAAGGGTTTTATGGAGACAGAATTGCCCAAGACTTTCCAGATGCGCTTCGATCTAAAAAATGAACAGGATCAGAAAATTGCTCACTTTCTACAGACTTATCCCTGGTCTCGCACACAGAAAGTGAAAGAGATCCTCCTGGCCTATATTAACGGCCAGGAACTTGAAAAACAACCACCAACGCCAATGGGGGATAAGGATGAACGTATTTGACCTGCGCAACAGTCTTGTAGAAGATTACTCATCATACATCAGCAGCTTTATTCGGATCAGGGATGAAAAGATCCGAGAATATGTTGAAGAGCAATTAAAAAATGGCTTGTTATGGCCCGAATCGTTGATCCAACTCAACCCGGCTTTTGATCCTGGTCATTGGGTGGATGAACTTGTGCAGGAAGGGTTGCTGCACAAAACCTGTGGGGATATCTTCAGGCGCAAAGACGAACAGAATCCGAATGGAAACCGTTTTCGCTTTCACAAGCATCAGGAAGACGCCATCCGCGTAGCTCAGGGTGGCAATAACTATGTACTCACCACGGGGACAGGTTCGGGAAAATCGTTAGCCTACATCGTTCCAATCGTAGATTTTGTTCTCAAACACGGCAGCGGTCGGGGCATACAGGCCATCATTGTCTACCCGATGAACGCCCTTGCTAACAGCCAGTTAAATGAATTAAAGAAGTTCATCAGTCTTGGCTTTGCTGATGGCAAAGGCCCGGTCACTTTTGCACGCTACACCGGGCAGGAAAACGACGAAGAAAAAAATCGAATCATGTCCAATCCACCGGACATCCTGCTGACCAACTATGTCATGCTTGAATTGATCCTGACACGTCCAGGTGAGCGCAAGACCTTGATCAATGCCGCCCAGGGGTTGCGTTTCCTGGTTCTTGATGAATTGCATACCTACCGGGGAAGGCAGGGTGCGGATGTCTCGATGCTGGTTAGGCGGGTGCGCAATATTCTCAATACAACTCGGCTGCAGTGCGTAGGCACATCGGCAACGCTTTCGAGTGCCGGCGGTCTGGAACAGCAGAAACGTGATGTGGCCGAAGTTGCAACCAAGCTTTTCGGCGATACAGTCAGGCCGGAACATATCATCGGTGAAACATTGAAGCGCTCAACCAAGGAGTTGGATTTCTCTCAACCAGAAGGTCTGAACGTACTGACCAAACGTCTACAAGATAATGGCACAGCCCCACTAACTTTTGAAGAATTTATCGGCGATCCGCTGCCAAGCTGGATTGAGGCCACGCTGGGTTTGCGAAGGGATGTTGAGACCGGCAAACTGATCAGAGCCATCCCGCGCAGTCTCAAAGGGAAAGACGGCGCAGCCAGTTTGCTCAGCACAACTACCGGGGTGCCCGAAGACGTTTGCTACAACAATCTGATTCAGACCCTGATGACTGGTTATAACGTTCGTAATCCCGAGACTGGCTTCCCGGTCTTTGCTTTCCGCCTGCACCAGTTCATCAGCCGCGGCGATACAGTTTATGCTTCATTGGAAGCAGAAGATGAACGCTATGCAACGGTCAACGGACAGAAGTTTGTTCCTAATGACCGCAGCAAGATATTACTTCCTTTGGTGTTTTGCCGTGAATGCGGGCAGGAATATTACGTTGTACGGAAATTCAAAAATTCCGATACTCGTTCGCAGGCGTTTGGTCCCCAAGAATTTGATGATAATACAGAAGATGATACCAGTGAAAAAGGGTATCTTTACCTGAGCACACTAGACCCCTGGCTGCCAGAAAATATGTTTGAAAAAATCCCTGAAGAGTGGCTGGAAGAACGAAATGGGAAAATGAGTGTGATCGCCAGCCAGCGCAAAAACTTGCCGGATACTTTCAAGATTAATCCATCCGGCCAGGTCGTGGAAAGCGGCCTGGAGGTTCAGTTCATCCCCGGAAAGTTCCGCTTCTGCCTGTGCTGCGGGGTCTCGTATAACCCACGTCAGGGTTCTGAATTCTCCAAACTGACTCAACTCAGCTCGGGTGGACGCAGCACTGACACCACTGTATTAAGCTTATCTCTAATCCGCAACCTGCGTGCCGACCGCACCCTGATCGAAAAAGCACGCAAGCTGCTCAGTTTCACCGACAATCGCCAGGATGCTTCCCTGCAAGCCGGGCATTTCAATGATTTTGTAGAGATCGCTATCTTACGCTCTGGCATTTATAAGGCGATTTTGAAAGCGGGTGAACCGGGCATACCTCACGAATTTCTGACGCAGCGCATCTTTGATGCGCTCAAGCTGGACTTTGCTCATTATGCGATAGACCCGGATGTGCGCTTTGACCCTAAAGTTCAGACAGAGCGGGCTTTAAAGGAAGTCCTCGGCTATCGCATTTACCGCGATCTCAAACACGGTTGGCGGATCACATCGCCCAACCTTGAACAATCAGGGCTACTTGAAATTCATTATTCATCTCTGCAGGAAGTCTGTGAAGCCGAGGATGTCTGGCAGAATTTGCATCCCGCATTGGTTGGAGCCAGCGCACAAACACGCCAAAATATCAGCAAAGTACTATTGGATTTTATGCGCCGGGAACTGGCGATCAAGGTTGATTACCTGAACCAAAATTATCAGGATGGGATTAAACAACTAAGCAGCCAGCGTCTGAAAGAACCCTGGAAAATTGATGAGAGCGAGAAGCTCGAACATGCCGCCATTCTGTTCCCACGCAAAAAAGGTCATGCCCGTGGTGAAGATTATCTGGGTAATGTTTTCTTGTCCGGGCAGGGTGGTTATGGCCAGTTCTTACGACGGCGCAAGAATTTCCCTGATTTCCCTGGGAAGCTAACCCTCGACGATGCCCAGGAAATGATCCGCCAAATTCTGGAAGCCCTGCGCGTGGGTGGCCTGGTGGAAATTGTGCAGGAAGCCAAAAAGGATGATGAAATCGCTGGCTACCAGATCCCCGCTTCGGTGATGATCTGGAAAGCCGGGGATGGCAAGAAAGCCTTCCATGACCAGATCCGCGTGCCACGCCAACCTGATGAAGGTGGGCGTACCAACCAATATTTTGTCGATTTTTATCGTACAGTTACCAATGACATCTATGGGTTGTCAGCTCATGAGCACACTGCCCAGGTGCCCGCTAATATCCGCCAGGAACGCGAAGACCTTTTCAAGGAAGCCAAGCTTCCGATCATGTACTGTTCGCCTACGATGGAACTGGGTGTCGATATCTCCGAGTTGAATGCGGTCAACATGCGCAATGTACCGCCCACCCCGGCCAACTACGCTCAGCGCAGTGGTCGCGCGGGAAGAAGTGGCCAGCCGGCGCTGGTCTTCACATACTGTACGATGGGCAGCCCGCATGACCAGTATTATTTCAAACGGCAAAACCTGATGGTCGCTGGTGCAGTGACACCCCCGCGCCTTGACCTAGCTAACGAGGACCTGGTGAAAGCGCATGTTCATTCCATCTGGCTGGCAGAATCTGGGCTGGACCTGCAGCGCTCGCTCAAAGACCTGCTCGATCTATCCGGGGATGATCCATCGCTGGATGTGCTTGATTCGGTGAAGGATGCGCTCAACTCAGACGGAATTCGTGCAAAAGCCCGCTTACGCGCTCAAGGCGTCCTAAAGACAATCGAATCAGAATTGGCCAAAACCGATTGGTACAGCGACACCTGGCTGGAAGGCACATTGAACCATGTACCGCTGGACTTCGACCAGGCTTGTAAACGTTGGCGCACGTTGTACCGCGCAGCCAAAGGACAGCAAAAGGGGCAGCAGCGTATCATCGATGATATGTCGCGTTCTGCCGATGATCGCAATCAGGCCAGGCGTTTGCGCAATGAAGCCGAAAGCCAGATTGAATTGCTGACAGATTCAGAGAACCTGATCCAGTCCGACTTCTATTCCTAC
>CAIMZS010000534.1 GCA_903846015.1 uncultured Anaerolineae bacterium
ACGCAAAAGAAACTCCCATCAACTCAGCCAAACGCCTCTGTGTCAGGTTGAACTGCTGTCGGAGTACCTTGATTCTTCCCGGGTAATCGGATGGTATGATAGTTTTCAAGGACACCCCTATGGGAATATGTGTGTACGATTATTAGTTTATAATCATTTTTCCAGAAAGTCAAGCGATTAATATAACAGATGCTATATTACCAAATTGCACGGTTTCTTGCATCACAGCCCAGCCACGTAAATTATTCTTGACAACTTACTAGAACATTTGTATACTGATAATATGACCCTGCGCTTAACCACCAACTATCATTCTTCAACTCTCGCGGAAACCGCAGCTCAAACAACCGGGGGCGAAGGCTTAGACGCCGAAACTGTGACCCAGTGTTACCCAGTGTTACCCAATGTGACCGCATGGTACGACCATGATTTCGGGCAAATCAGCCGTTAAAACGATTTTTCAGGTAGAATACTATAAAAGGACAGGGTAACTTCCCTGCCTGCCCGCAAAAAATGAAAGGCAAAGGTTATGACTGAAAATATTCCATCCACCCCGCCCGAAAACAAACCCAAGGTGAAGCTAAAATCCACGGCGCCCCCACCGACCGCCAAACCGCCGGCCGCATTGATCTCGGACTACCGCAAGCGCCAGCAGATGGGTCCCTTTATCATCTGGGGATTGGTCGTTGTCTTGGTTTTCGTTGGCATCATCCTGCTGGTTGTCTGGCTTACCAGCAGCAGTGGCCCCAAATTCACCCTGTTCGCCACCAATACACCCACGGTGACGATTACGCCTACACCCACCTTCACCGCCACCTTCACCGCCACTTCCACATTAACCAATACCCCAACCATCACACCGACATCCACGCCGGATAAGCCCTTTGAATATACCGTGCTTGAAGGCGATAACCTGACGGTTATTTCTGAAAAATTCAACCTGGGTGATTTCGGCGTCCAATTACTGCTCGAGATCAACCCAACCATCGACCCGATCAACCCGAACCTCACCATTGGACAGAAAATCACGATCCCGGAACCAGGCCGGAAACTGAATACCGCCACACCCCTGCCCGATAATCTGGCGCCTGGCACCAAGATCACGTACATCGTCAAACCGGGTGATACCATTGCCGGAATTGCTTCGATGTTCAACAGTACTTTTGAAGCCATTCTGAAAGAGAACAAGATTGCCGCCGCAGATGCCAACAAGATTCTCATCGGGCAGAAGCTGATCATTCCCGCCAATATTGTCACGCCCACGCCGCTGCCCAAACCCACCATCACACCCACCATTCCTGGGCAGCCGTCACCCACGCCACCATCACCGTTTACGCCGACACCGTAAACATAGGTCTGAAAAACAAGCGAATTTTAATCTCAATTTGGCTGGACAAAACACGGCCTCTCGTGTAGAATTCAGCCCCGCTGTACTGGAATCATTTTCGGAGGAAATACTTTGGCAAACATTAAATCACAGATCAAGCGTAACCGGCAGAACGAAAAACGCCGCCTTCGCAACCGCACTTTCCGTGGCGCTGCCCGCGCAGCCGTCCGTGAGGCGCGCGCAACACTCGCCACCGGCACGCCCGATAAGGCTACCGTGATCGCCGCCATCAGCCGCCTGGATAAGGCTGCTGAAAAAGGCGTTATCCACAAGAATAATGCCGCGCGCCGCAAGAGCCGCCTGATGAAGGCCCTCGCCGCAGCCGAAGCTGCTCCAAAAGCCTAGCGCCTGGCCTGAAGCAAATCTAAACCTTATTGCGTCATATTTGGCGGGAGTGTCCCTTGCTCTCGCCTTTATGATTCCATTGTCTGGTCAATATTCATGATGTTTGTCATATAACAATTGTGACCAATGCCTGTGCCATAAAGCGCAGGTTGTGTTTTAATTGAGTTGGATAAATTTGATAATATTTCACAAGGAGCACTACATGTCAAAAACAACCGATAATCTTCAAGCCGCATTTGCGGGAGAATCCCAAGCCAACCGCAAGTATCTGGCCTTTGCCAAAAAAGCCGAGCAAGAAGGCTATACCCAGATTGCCAAACTCTTCCGCGCCGCCGCCGCCGCGGAAACCATCCATGCCCACAATCATTTTAATGCCCTGGGCGGCGTCCAATCCACCGAAGAGAATCTCAAAGCAGCCATTGCCGGTGAGAATTACGAAGTCGTCACCATGTACCCTGCCATGATCGCCGATGCAGAACAAGAAGGCGAAAAGAAGCCGCTCACCAGCTTCAAATGGGCCTACGAAGTCGAAAAAGTCCACGAAGCGCTTTATCGCTACGCCCTGGAACACATGGACCCGAATGCCCCAGTGGTCGATTTCTACGTCTGCCCGTTCTGCGGTTATACGCACGAAGGCAAATTCGAAGGCAAATGCCCGGTTTGCAACACTCCCGCCGAAAAGTTTGTAAAGGTCGAATAATCTCTTCTCCACACCAGGCCCCGAAGAGCCACACCTTCGGGGCTTTTTTTATTACAGCACATCCTGCCCGGCAGGCCTGACAAAATGGATTCGTGCGGATGCCGAAAAAAGCTCTGCTTTACGACCATTGCTACTCTGCGCGAGACCGGATTTGTGCATGCCCACCTGTTTTGCCGCGCTCACCCACATCCAAAAGCTTTTATATCACGGAAATTTCCAGAGAACCCGGATCGGGAGCATGCCCGCAACCGTTATGGGATGTTATAATCTCAGTTCGAAACCAATCGTAAAGGTGAATCATGTTTGAACGAGAACAGCAGGACATCCAGGCCAGGATCAAGACTATTTGTGCCGAAAATGACATTCCAGAAACCGAATTAAAATGGAACTCGATTCCTTTTAGCGGGGAATGGGGAATTTCCATATCCTTCTTCCAGATGGCGGCCAACGAAGCCAAGGCTGGCAAAGGCAAGGGCCTGGCTGTACCGCAGCGCGCCGCGCAAATCGCGGAACTGGTAAAAGCCTCCATCGGAAGCATGCCCGGTATCAGCCATATCGAAGCATCCAAAGCCTACCTGAACCTGTATTTTTCAACCCCCGAATATGCCTCCCGGGTGGTCAATACAGTCCTGGAAGCTGGGCCACGCTTTGGCGCCGGAACACCCAAGAGTGAGAGGGTCATGGTTGAATATGCCCAACCCAATACCCACCATTCATTTCACATCGGCCATGCCCGAAATACCATCCTGGGCGAGGCGCTGGCGCGTATCGTCCAGTTCGCCGGTTTCGACACCATCCGGGCCTCCTACCCCGGCGATATTGGTCTGGGCGTCATCACAGTCATCTGGGCTTATGATAAGTTTTACCGCGGACAGGAGCCATCCGGAATTCATGAACGTGGTCAGTGGCTGGCCGGTATCTATGTCGAAGCCACCCGCCTGCTCGAACCAAAGCAAAACGAAACGCCCGAAGAAAAAACCCGCCGCGAAGGCTTTGAGGCCGAACGGCGCGAGGTCTACCGAAAATGGGATGCTGGCGACCCGGAAGTGCGCCGGCTGTGGCTGGAAACACGCGAATGGAGTTTGCAGGAACTGCGTGACATTCTGGACATGCTCGAAGCGCGTATCGACGTATGGTTTTTTGAAAGCGAAGTGGATGAGCCATCCAAGGCCATCGTTGATGAACTCATCGCGCGGGATATCGCCACCGATGAACGTCCCAACGGCGGCGCGGTGATCGTTAAAATTGACGAGAAGCTGGGTCTGACCAAAGAGAAATACCGCACCAATGTGATCCTGCGCTCCGATGGCACCACCCTGTACCTGACAAAGGACCTGGCACTTGCCAGGGATAAGTTTGAAAAATATCATGTCGATCGCTCAATCTATGTGATCGACATGCGCCAGGCCTTGCACATGCAGCAAACCTTTGCCATTCTCAAGCTGTGGGGCTTCCCTCAAGCCGAAAAATGTTACCACCTTTCTTATGGCCAGGTCTCGCTGCCCGAAGGCGCCATGTCGGCGCGGCGCGGGCGGGTTGTGCTTTTTAAAGATGTCTACGACGAAGCCATCCAGCGCGTGCTGGCGGTAATCGCGGAAAAGAACCCCTCCATGCCAGCCAATGAACGGGAGGGTGTGGCTCGAAAAATCGGTCTGGGTGCGCTGAACTATTCCATGCTGGCTGTCGATAATAACAGGGACATTGTCTTTGATGTCAATGAAGCCCTCAGCTTTGATGGTCGCACCGGACCTTACATTCAGAATGCCTTTGTGCGCGCCAATTCCATCATCAAGAAAGCCAGCGCAGAGAATGCGCACCTCGACATGACAGCGCCTGCCCAATATGATTATCCCCTCAGCAACCACGAAGTGGAATTGATTGAACAGATCACCCGCTTCCCTGCCCTGGTGCAGCAGGCCGCCAGCGAATACCGTCCGCTGGTGATCGCCGCATACGCATATGAACTGGCGAACAGCTTTCACAGCTTCTACCATGCCGTACCCGTTTTACAATCCTCCGAAGAAACGGTTCGCTTTGCCCGCCTGCGGCTTGTTGCCGCCGCGAAGCAAACCATTGCCAATGCCTTGGCGCTTTTGGGCATCACAGCCCCAGAAGTGATGTGACGTAGCAGGCGAAGCCTGTTGCGATAATCAGCAAAATCCTGCATTGCCACAGGATTCTGAAGACCCCTGGCAGTTTGCCCGGGGCAGGTGCTCCTTAATAGCGCGGGGGTATCCTGGTTGTTTGTGTTTTAAACATCAGATGTGGCTGCATGGCATGATCCCGGTTTCTGAACGGGAAATTTTGTTGAAATTCATCTTTTCTGTCAAGGAGAACCTGCATGTCCCCTATCAAAACCCTTATCATGGGAGCCGCCGGACGCGACTTCCACAACTTCAACACCTTTTTCCGCGGGAACAAGGATTATGAAGTCGTGGCCTTTACCGCCACGCAGATCCCCGATATTGACGGCCGTCAGTATCCTAAAGAACTGGCCGGCGACCTGTACCCGGCTGGCATTCCGATCTTTGCCGAAGCAGACCTGCCCGAACTGATCAAGAAATACAATGTCGATCTGGTTGTGTTTGCCTACTCCGACCTGCCGCATGAATATGTAATGCACAAGGCTTCGCAAGTCAACGCCCTCGGCCCTGATTTCCGCATCATGGGTACCAAATATACCCAGGTCAAGTCAACCAAACCGGTCATCTCCGTTTGCGCCGTGCGCACAGGTGCCGGTAAATCACAGACCACTCGCCGCGTTTCGCTGATCCTGCGTGAAATGGGTTATCGAGTGGCTGCCATCCGCCACCCCATGCCGTATGGCAACCTGGTGCGTCAGGAAGTACAGCGTTTTGCTGATTATGGCGATCTTGACGAACATGAGTGCACCATCGAAGAACGCGAGGAATACGAACCCCATATCGATAATGGTGTCATCGTCTACGCCGGCGTCGATTACGAAAAGATCCTGCGCCAGGCAGAGAAAGAAGTCGATATCATTCTATGGGATGGCGGCAACAATGACTTCTCCTTTTACGTCTCCGACTACCAGATCGTGGTTGCAGACCCGCATCGCGCCGGTCATGAAAGCAGCTATTACCCCGGCGAGACCAACGTCCGCATGGCTGATGTCTTCGTGATCAACAAAGTTGATACCGCCGACCCGGAAAAAATAATCCAGGTGCGCGAGAACTTGCGCCGCCTTAACCCCGGCGCAGTTGTCATCGAAGGTGCTTCCCCGCTCTTCGTCGATGATCCTGCCGC
Organism: uncultured Anaerolineae bacterium; assembly: GCA_903846015.1. Classification (GTDB taxonomy): domain Bacteria; phylum Chloroflexota; class Anaerolineae; order Anaerolineales; family Villigracilaceae; genus UBA5195. The sequence goes on from CAIMZS010000534.1 coordinate 5,700, forward strand.
CATCCAGGGCAAGCGCGTGCTGGTGGTGGAAGACGGTCCAACACTTACCCATGGTGAAATGGCCTACGGCGCTGGTTACATCGCCGCCCGCCGTTTCGGAGCCGCCGAAATTGTTGATCCTCGACCCTTCGCCGTGAAGTCTATCGCTGCCACCTATGTCAAATATCCAAAGACCGGACCGATCCTGCCGGCAATGGGTTATGGCGATGCCCAGATGCGTGACCTGGAAGCGACCATCGAAAAGGCGGATGTCGACCTGGTGATCATCGGCACCCCCATCGATCTGACCCGAGTGATCAAGATTAACAAACCTTACCAGCGTGTGCGCTATGAACTGCAGGAGATTGGTCAACCCACACTGAAGGACTTGCTCATGCAGAAGTTCGGCATCAGAAAATAACCCACTTGCAGATTGTCTGAACCAGCCCGCGCAAAGACCGGGGTAAAAATCAAGTATGGGGACGGTCATCCGTCCCCATACTTGATTTAATTCAAAACATATTGTCTTTCCCGTACAGAGGCCCTACATAAACCGGGGCCGTCAGGCTGGCTTACGGCCCGACGATGCGCCCTTCAACGACTGGGCCCACGGGTGAGTGGGCAGTAACATATTCGATCACAACTTGCAGCAAATCGTCACCCGGTTGAAGCACATTCGTCCCCAGGGTAAAGGCGGTGTAACCATCTCCACCCGTGTACATGAAATCATTGGTTACAAACCGCACTGTATCAGCAGGACCAATAGGCGTAAGAACACCACCCACACCGTTTGGCGCTTTCCACATACCTGTGATCACCGGAGTGGTTCCAGTACAGGTAAAGGTTACCTTCAGTCCAGAAATCTGCGGGAAACGTCCCGTGGCTACCGCAGGATTACACTTCGGTGAGATACCATTTAGGAAGCCCTGCTCCAACTGTGCCCCCGTCAGCGTTTCGATGACCGTGCGGTTCCCGAAGGGCAGTACGCTAAACATTTCGCCCCAGGTAATCTCACAAGGCTGTTCTCCGGCGCTGGCAGGACTACAGTTAACATCTGCCCGCAGACCACCAGAGTTGGTATAGGCTGCATCCACGCCAGGATATTTCAACCGCATGGCATCAGCCACCATATTGCCCATAGCCGATTCGAACAAGCGAGTGGGGGCGCGTTTGATGTCAATAGATTGGGTACCGATAACCTGGTTGCGCAGCACAGCCGTCTGGGCATTGGCATCATCCACGATGGCCTGAACATCCGCCCGGCTGGATACGCCAATATTCTTGGCAACGCGCGAGGCCACACCGACCCATGCCACATCGTTCCCTTGCACAACCAATTGCGCCACTGAATAACTACCCCCAGCGTTCAAACCTTCACCCACCATGATGTGACCAACCTTCAGATTCGAGATACGGTGAGTATGACCCGCCAAAATAAGATCCACGCTTGTAGTCTGGATGCCTTCAGCGATGGTCATGATCGGGCCTTCCCAGGCCGTGGCGGCTGTGCCACCAACCGCATTACTGCCCAGGGCACTGCCTTCATGGATCAATACAATCTGAATAAGAATACCTTGCGCGGTCAACTTAGCCGATTCAGCATTAATCGTTTGAATGGCGGGCAAAAACGCCAGACCCGCTGTAGCACCGACACTAACCAATTCAGGCGTGGTCTCAAGGGCTATGCCAATCACGCCGATCTTCAGATCACCGTAATCAAAAACGTGCGTTCCCTGCACCCAGTCCGGATTTTCCAGTGTGGTTTCATCGATAATATTGGCTCCCAGGAAGGGGAAGTCGGCGCGTGCCTGATGCTGTTGCAGGCGAGCAATACCATAATCAAACTCGTGATTGCCGTAGGATGTGGCCTTTAATCCCCAAGCATTTTCGACATCGATGGCGGGGCGGTCTTCCAAAAGACCTGAACTGGCCGGGGATGCGCCCACATTATCACCCGAAGCAAACAAAAGCGCTGGCCCAGGGAATTGAGCTTCTTCCTGGTCAAACATTGTTGCAAGTTTAGGTGCTCCACCGACCGGGACTGTGAGCCCATCCATGGTAAAGCTGGTTGGGTCAAGCTGCCCGTGGAAATCGGTCAAGCCAATAATAGGAACCAATGTGCGCCCCTTTTGGCTTTTAAGCAGATCTAATCGAACCACACCCTGAGACTGTTGTGGTTCAGGTACACCTAAAAGATAGGCAATCGTAGGTGCCAGATCGATGGTGCGCAGACCAGTCACCCTCTTGTTAAAAGCAAGCGTGTCTCCTGCAGCGATGAAAGCAGCGTGCATGTTGACACCGGTGTAAGTCAGGTCCATTAGATCTGGAGCATACCCATGCTGACCAAAAAATCCCGAGCGGGCCACCAGGGTGCCGGGAGTTTCACCGTCAAATTGATATGGGGGGTAAGCAAACACAACCAGATCGCCAGTACGAGTGGGATGGGCCATATCGGCGGTGCTGTTGGGTCCGTTTGGAATATAGCGGGCTTCTGCCTTGGTAAATGCCCGGTCGATCATCTGATAGCCTTCAGGAAGGGTGTCCCCGGTCCAATCGTTGGGATCGCTCAATGCCAGGAATGCGCCCTTGATCTGCGCCACCGTGGCAGCTTCCTGTGCGGCTAGAACCTGCGTAAACCCACTGCCCGCCGGGTCGCGTCCGGCCAGATTAAGATAAATTTGTACCGTTCCACCTGCCCAACAGGCCTTGGCCTTTCCGATAGTTTCGCCAACAGCCGGGCGACAGTTGGAAGTCTGAGGCGTGGAGAGCAGACCGAGATCCACCAGCACCTTGCTGGCATCAATCGCCAGGAATTGCGACGCGAAGCCATGATCTGAGGCGACAAAAATCGGACTCTTATCGGGCATCAGCGATTTTACCAGGGCCAGGGTCACATCGGCGCCTCGGTACGCGCGCTTGATAAAATTCTCGCGTTGGGTAACACGACCATCCAGAATACCATTCCCGTCCATATCATCGTAGGCCGGGTTTCCAATAATCGGAGTGGTCAACCCCAGGAATTGGTGCTGGAAATCATCCGTGAGCGGGTATCCGATCATGGCCAGATCTGGCTTATATTTCTTTAAAACATATTTAATAATTGGCTTGTAAGCAGTTTCCCAAAAAAGACCTTGCTGAACATAAGTCTCTTCACTGACAATCCCAGATTCCAGGACGGCATAGTCTGCTGACATGGATGTGGGGAATTTTTGAGCGATATATTCTTCAAAATCACCGGAAAAACCGGCTTCGCCAGGCCAGGTGGGCCAGGTGGCGAGCGCACGACTCACAGAAGAGTGGTACAGGCGCACCATCGACAGGTCCGCGGATAAGGTCTCCACTTTGAGGAGCATACCGGCGGTCTTGCCATCCAGCGCACCGCCCACAATCTTCACCTTTACATCCGCCCATTGACCAGCTTTTAATTTTGCGACGGCGCTGGCACCATCCCGGTTGGGGGAGAACAAAACCTGGTCATAGTTAACCCTGTGATCGTTGCTGGAATCATAAATATAAGCATTGAGCCCATATTTATCCGTGCCAGAATCGAGCACACGCAGCCGCATTTCCTTGGGCTGGCTGTAAGTACGGGGCGTGTTGACCCAACCCACGGCATCGCTAACATCGGCTCCTGGGAAGGGGTCCTGCCCGGCGAACCCTATCGGATAATCAAATTGAACCCCCATGGATGCCAAGAAAGCAGCATTTTCCTTTCCACTAATATAATTGGTGACAACACCGCGCCCAGAGAAGAATGAACGGAAATCCAGGGTTGGGCCATTGATGGTAGCGTTGCGCCCGCCTGACCATTCAATCTGGACCACCTTCTTGCCGCCGCGCTCGGCAGACTGAGCAAGAGTTTCGGCTTGCAGCGCACCAGAATCAAAAGCGCCGCTACGGCTTGCAAAGCTGGCCCCGTTAATTGCAAAGGTATTATTGGTAGAGCCATTCACGCCAGACCATGCTCCTGTCGTCAGGCTGTACCAGCCTGCGCCAGTATTGGTCGGAGCCTGGGTGAGCAAACCGCCGTTGGCAGCCCGCGCACCGGTATCAAGCAGGCGTTTGAATGTCGGCATCAGCCCCGTGCTTGCATACGTCTCTGCCATATCCTGGCGCATCCCATCCGCGACAAAAAATACCACGCTGCGGTTTTGGGATGAATTGCCTGCCATTACGGTGGGTAATGATGAGGCAAACACTTGCGCTGGTGAAATGAACAGCGCAAGGATCAAAACCACTGAAACGAATCGGGCCAAATGAACACCTGGGATTAATCTTCCCAGTTGAAATAATGATTTGCTTAACATCGTCATCTCCTGGAAGTTAGGTTTATTAAAGAGCGTCTGCAGCACGGGTTAATGCGCAGTATCAGACTGTCAAAGAAAGAATAGAATATGCACCCACCACCGCCTTTTTATTCATGCCTGTGAAAGGAACACCAAATAACCAAACATATGCATGTCAATTGACTACCTAATTTTACCAAATTTCAAACGTTCCGGAACAATAATTTGGGAATATATACAAGCCCGTTATCTTGAAAGACATCGAAGAAACCCCGACCAGCCCCGACGCTCCGCTCCAGCCTGTCCAGCCACTCCCGTCTCGTGCACATTTAGATTCTCATAACCACCTACGCCTGTGCCTTACGTTTTAAATTCCATGAACATGTTCCCTGTGATCTCTTTCACCGTTGGCAATTTCTCATCACCGGTGGCGACAACCCATTGCAAATAGGAGGTCAAGCTGTCATTGATCGAATCCCATTTGCCGATCAGGCATATGTCGCAAGGGGCCTCGGAGAATGCGGTGCTGCTGATTGTTATATGCTTACAGAAAAGGGCGCGGTCGTGACCGGATATATAACGTACTCCAGCGCGCCGCACCCACCCACGCAGACCGCCAGCGCCGCGCACTTTCTCAACCGCGACGCGCAGTCTGCGCGCCAGAAACAGGCCGAGGCGGATGGGTAATTAATGAAATTTGTAATAGTCAGCGATTGGTTGGACAAAGGAGTGACTTCTTATGTCATTAGACCGAGCGTTCCCCGGTGAGGGTGGCAATCTTCGACTAAATGGCGGCGTTTTATGTTGAGATTCACCCTTTTGATAAGTGGATCGCCATGTCGCGGAGAGCAAGCTCCTCCGATGACATGGGATGGAGGAGTGGTTGCATGAATAAAATTGCCAACTTTTCCCTGACAATACAAAAATCCTTAATGAACCGCGGAAATCCGCTCAATCAGATCTAATCCGCTTTCTATTTCAAGAGAAACGTAATGAGCCCGGGCAGTAACTCTCCAGCCTATACTCGCCTGGTTTTATCAAAAGAGAAATTATTGTAGGTTTTCAAGGTCAGTCGTGTTTCGCCGTTTTTTGGTGGCCAAATTTTGAGGTAGCCCCCCGTCCTTGTGGGGTTGGCGAAAAAAACACCACAATAAACTCATTTCCATTGGTGACACATCATGCCCACTAACGCTAATCCCAAGAACCACTTGGTTTTCAAGCAAAAAGCCTCCAGACTTGTATCAGATGGCAGGTGCATCACTGAGTGCAAGCTGGAGGCGGCAGGTTCGTTTTAGGAATTCGGTTCTTGCTTTACAACTGTCAACTTGGCACCCATGCCTGCCATGAAGTGCCCCGGTGTACCACAGACCACCTGATAAACACCGGGTTCTGTCGGAGCAGTGAAAGTGACCTGCTTGGTTTCACCGGGTTTTGCTTCCACTTCCCAGTAGATATTCTCTTCATCTTCCGGCCCAAAGTCATCACCAACGGTCATTCCGGGTTTCATGATGACAAATTCATGCTCAACCTTACCATCATTGGTAATATTTAACGTGATTTCTTTCCCGGCAAGTATGCTCACATCTTTGGGCGTATAGCTGAAATCAGTCATTTTCACGCTAATATTGGTGGACGATGTTGTGCTGCAGGCAGATAGGACTAGAATCAAAATAAAGAACAGGCCGATCAAAAAAGGTTTTCGCATTTTTTTCCTCTTTCATTTATAAGTTTTTGTTGGCGTGACTGCCTCGATCTCAATCCCTGATCGGTGAAAGGGTTCGCAGGCTGCAAAGAATAAAGAATGATTTGGCATGAAAAAACGGCTCATATTCACTGAATATTCATAGGCTTGGCTCCTAAACCTGAACCTGGGCAATGATCTGTTGGGCCTCAAGAATTTTCCCGGTTTCGATGGTCACAATCATAAGAATTTGGCCTTGCTGCATACTCTGGGTGGTTTTATAGGCATCCTGTTCATAAATACTGGCGCCAATCACAAAACCCAGGAACATTCCAACCAAAGCCCCGCCCGCAATCCCTGCCAGGGCAACGTAGGCCCATAACCCGACCGGCTGCGTGGAGGCGATGGGGCCAGCAGATGCCGCATATTCGGTGCTCAGACCAGCGACGGTTCCAATGACACAGCCCCATAATCCGCCGCCAACCGCTCCCGAAATGGCCGTTTCATGCACAGAATTTCCACGAACCAGCGTATGATCGACCAAGTTTTGGATATCGATCTGCTCAACCCTGATCGGACGGGAACCCGATTCTTCCAGCAACTTCAAAGCGCGGGTTGCATCCAACTTCCGGTCGAACAGCTGGACAAGCAAATGTTTCCCTCGAAAACCACGCATCGATTGGATTTTCTCCAACACAATTCGCACCCGTTCGCGCTGCCCGGAGACAAATTGATTGGGAAACACTGGCAGTTTGGTTCTCAATATCCGGTCATAGGCGCGCAAAGCGGCCTTTTCTCCCAGGATAATTTCACCGAGGATAACGCTTTCCCTTTCCTGCCTCCCGCTTGCCAAAGTGGCAAAGATGTCAAGACGGCCCCGGTGGATGATCCCGAGAATACTGCTGCCAAAATGTGGGCTGCCGCCATCCAGGCGCTTGATTTCGTCAAGGATTTCGGTTTTGAATTGGGTGCGTTGTTGGGAGAAGGATTTGAACAGAATTTTCAACCCCGGGTTATCAATGTTGGCTGCACATACCGCATAACCTTTTTCGCCAGCATCCGCAATTTTGTAGAGAAAACCCAGGGCCTGCAATGTTTTTTTGTCGCTCATCTTTTTACATCCTTTTGAGTTGCGGATCATTACCAAGCGTGATCGATTGCCAGATATTGTCTGTGGGCACGAATAATACTTAGATAAATTCTATCATTATTGTCGTATTACAAGCAAGCAGGCATGTGTTCCCTGCGGCAGAACTTACCCGAAAAGTGTTAACACCTGGAGGTAAAAGTGATATTTTGAAGTTTTATTGGGTCAATTTCTGTGGAAAAAATACTTTTTACCGTGCTGCCTACCCCCACAACTAATAAAAATATATTACACTTTCGGCTAAAAAATTGATCAGGGGTTAAATAAATGCCATTTTTGGCTGTTCCGCCTGAAAAAAAGAGACCAGTTTCTCCCTAATAGTTACCTTGACCGTACAGAAACCGGAGCCATCAAATGATTGGGGTATAATTCGATTCCTTCCTTGAACAGGTTGATAATGCAGGATTGCCGCGTCGTCCAGCTCCCCTTATAGAGGAACCGAACTATCAGCAAGTTCAAGTACAATGACAGTCATCCCGTGCCCAGACCGGGACCTTTTTCCTTCCAAAATCAGAATTAATTCAGATTAGCGAGTAGCGTAAGACAATGTTCATTGACCAAGCAGAAATTTACGTAAGATCCGGCAACGGTGGTAACGGCATGGTGCACTTCCACCGTGAAAAATTTGTATCTCGCGGCGGCCCGGATGGCGGCGACGGCGGCAAAGGCGGCGATGTGATCATCGAAGTCCGGCACACCATGAACACCCTGGCCGAATACCGTCACAAAATGCGCTTCCTGGCCCCTGATGGCAAAAACGGTGGCCCCAATAACATGTCCGGGCGCAGCTCCGAGAACCTTATCATCCCGGTTCCACCGGGCACCGTGATATTTGACGCCCTGACCGGTGATTTGCTCGGCGACTTGACAGAACCCGGTATGCGCCTGCTGGTTTGCAAAGGCGGCCGCGGCGGGCGAGGAAACCAGCACTTTGCCACGCCCACCCACCAGGCTCCGCGAACAGGTGAAAAGGGCGAACCTTGCGAAGAAAAGCAGCTGCGCCTGGAGTTAAAACTCATCGCCGATATCGGCATCATTGGCGTACCCAATGCCGGTAAATCCACATTATTATCCGTTCTTACCAATGCCAAACCCCGGATTGCCGACTATCCCTTCACCACCATCGAACCCAACCTGGGCGTGGCCCGTATTGACCAGGATACCACCGTCGTTTTGGCAGACATCCCCGGACTGATCGAAGGCGCCAGCCAGGGTGCCGGGCTTGGACACGACTTTCTGCGCCACATCCAACGCACCCGCGTCCTCATTCACTTATTGGACGGGCTTTCCAGCGACCCGCTCGCGGATTTTAGCCAGACCAACGGTGAGCTTTCGCTCTTTGACCCTCACCTTTCTGAAAAACCCCAGATCATCGCCTTGAACAAAATGGACCAGCCTGAAGTCCAGGAAATCTATCCAGACCTCAAGAAGGAATTCAAAAAACGCGGCCATGACCTGCTCCCGGTTTCTGCCATGGCCCGCACCGATATCCAGGATTTATTATTCAAGGCTTTCAACAAGTTGGCCGATACTCCCGGATTGGCCGATACCGAAATCCCCCTGCCCGTCTACCGCCCCAAGGAAGACCCCAAGCAGTTCGTCATCACCCGCGAAGGCTCCAATGACTGGCGCGTCGCGGGCGCCGGCATCGAACGCTCGGCCAAAATGACCTATTTTGAACATGCCGGTTCACTTCGACGCTTCCAAAAAATGATGGAAATGCTCGGCATCGAAGCCGCCCTGCGCGAAGCCGGTGTCAAGGATGGCGACACCGTCTCCATTGGCGACTACGAATTGGAATGGCAGGATTGATCCCTGCCTTTTGGGTTTTTGACCCCAGCCAGTCTAAAACCAACCCTTCCCCGGCTTAACGCAACTTTCCGCAGCTTACACACACAAAACAAGGCCTCTTTTCAGAGGCCTTGTTTGATGATATTCATGAATGAACCTTGCGGCCCGCTTGCGCGCACCGCCCTGACCAGACCATCTACCGCCGGTTGCGCAGGAAGGTTGGGATATCCAGGTCTTCCTGGTAGGATGGCTGTGCCTTAAATTCCGGCGCATTGATGCTCACGTTCGGCGTCGCTGGGGCCGCGCTCACACCAACCGACTCGCCCGACCGTTCCACCCCCATCCCCTGGGAGGGACGCTGCTGTTCCTGTGGCCGTACCGAATTATTCATCGGGCGCTGCTGCTCCTGCTGCCGTGGCAAACTACTAGCCGGGCGCTGCTGCTCCTGCTGCCGCGGGTAGCCCCCCTGCTGCTGGGGACTATTGGTCGTCGGGCGCTGCTGCTCGATCCGCCGTGGCATCGCCGCCCGCTCGAAACCCGTCGCGATCACTGTGATGCGGATTTCTTCACCCATGTTCGGGTCGATCACCGCTCCAAAGATCATGTTCACATCCGGGTGCGCTGTCTCACGGATGATCGCCGCCGCCTGGTTCACCTCGAACAACGTCATGTTCGGGCCGCCCGTCACATTGAACAATACACCTCGCGCGCCATCGATCGTGATGTCCAGCAGCTGGCTCGAAATCGCCTGTTCAGCCGCCAGCCTGGCCCGGTCATCACCCTCAGCGTGCCCAACCGCCATCAAGGCCGCCCCACCCTCAGACATGATCGCCTTCACGTCCGCAAAGTCCAGGTTGATCAAACCCGGCACCGTGATCAACTCTGAGATCCCCTGGATGCCCTGCCTCAACACATCATCCGCCATCCGGAACGCATCGCTCAGTGTCGCCTTCTTATCCACGATCTGCAGCAGCCGGTCATTCGGGATCACAATCAACGTATCCGCGTGCTCCTTCAACATCTCCATTCCGGACTCAGCCGACTGCATCCGCCGCCCACCCTCAAACGTAAACGGCCGCGTCACCACACCGATGGTCAACGCCCCGCACTCCTTCGCGATCTGTGCCACGATCGGCGCGGCCCCGGTCCCGGTTCCACCGCCCAGACCCGCCGTCACAAACACCATGTCAGCCCCCTTCAGGGCCGCATACAATTCTTCCGCCGTCTCCTCCGCCGACTTCCGCCCAATCTCCGGGTTACCGCCCGCACCAAGCCCGCGTGTCAGCTTATCGCCAATCCGCACCTTCACCGGCGCCTTCGCCAGCAGCAAGGCCTGGGCGTCTGTATTGACAGCCACAAACTCAACGCCTTGAATGCCTTCCAGGATCATACGATTAACGGCATTGCAACCACCGCCACCCACACCCACCACCTTAATACGGGCAAAAGATTCCACTGGTTTGATATCCATATTGTCCTCCTAAGACAAGTATTTTGAATAAGAATTGATAACGATGAAAGCTGAGCGACTGAATTCGCTTCTAACCGGATATATTTTTACGGGAGCAGGCGTTTGAACAAGTTTTTGACGGTATTCCAATTTTCGCCATCTCCTTTTTGAACTTTTAGCACCCTGCCGTGATTTCCAACCACCGGCAGAGATTGCAGCGCCGCCGCCCAGGTCAGCAAGCCCACACTGGTCGAATAAGCCGGGGAGTTCAATTTGTCCGCCAACCCCATCAGCTTATCCGGCTGTGCGGTGCGAACAGGCATACCAAGCACCTTGCTCGCCAACTGACGGATACCCGGGAGCAAACTCGTACCACCCGTCAGGATCATCCCGGCCGGTAACAGCCCATCATACCCGGACCTTTTAATCTCCTGCAAAGCCAGATCAAAGATCTCCTCCACCCGCGCCTCGATGATCAACGCCAGATCGCGCCGATTCATTCGCACCGGTGTTTCCTCGCCAAACGGCTGGATGGAAAACGTCTCATCCATTCCCACATCGGCCCGCACGGCCTGGCCCTGCTGCTTCTTCACTTCCTCAGCCACCTTCAACGGCAAACGCAGCCCATGCGCGATATCCTGAGAAATATGATTCCCACCCACCGCCAGCACCATGGTATGCCACACATCACCGTTTACATAAATCGCCAGGTCAGTCGTGCCCCCGCCGATATCGCACACCACCGCCCCCATATTCCGCTCAGTATCCGACAACACCACCTCCGCCGACGCCAGCGGGTTCAGCACAAATTGCGCCACATTCACGCCCGCCGCTCCCACGGCCTGACGTAAATTCTCCGCCGTCGCCGTCGCCGCCGTGATCACATGCGCTTCCACCTCCAGACGATACCCGTGCATTCCCACCGGCTGGTGTATCCCATCCTGCCCATCCAACGAAAAACCTCGCTGGATTACATGGATCACCTCCCGGCTGTTCGGAATCGCAACACCGCGCGCCGAATCCATCGCCCGCTCAATATCGCCCTCATCCACCGTATGCCCGGCCACAGCCACCACCCCGCGGCTGTTGATCGAGGCCACATGCGCCCCTGCCAGACTCACCAGCGCCGAATCGATCTTCAATCCGGACGTCTGTTCCGCCTGCGCGATCGATCGCCCGATCGCTTGCGAGGCCGCCGTCAGGTCTACAATCACTCCCTTGCGGATCCCATCGGAGGGCTCTATCCCTACTCCCATGATCCGCAAGGTATCATCCTGCTCCACTCGCGCTACCAATGTGCACACCTTGGTGGTGCCTACATCTATTCCTACGACGATATCATTCATGCTTATTGCTCCAGCCGATAGAATGGCGCGTTCGGAAACTCAACGTTGATCAATACGGGTTGCAGATTATTACTGCTGAAATATTCGATCATCGACTGGTACACCCTGATTTTCAAATCAGCGTCTCCATTCGAATAGCCAAAATACACATCCCATCCCTTCGGGTCACTCCAGCCCAACCCATACTCCGGGTCGAACACCAGCACAGTTCCCTGCGGCACATACGCTGACAGCGTCTTGATCGCATTCGTCAGTTCGCTGTCCATAAACAACCTCGCTCCGATCACGGGCGCTGGTGTCGCGACGGCCTGACCCTCCACCGCGCCTGGCACTGCTGGGTCACTTTTCGCCTTGATCGTTACCAGCCCTGCCACCTCGCCGCGCGGCTGGAAACCATAGCCCTGTGCGTCCACCCACGTGATTTTTTCACCATTTACCCATGCAGCCACCGGTTTGCGCTCGCTCACCGTCACAAAAACGCTGCCGGGCAAACCCACATCCACCTGCACATTTTCAATGTCCGGAAACGCCACCCGGATATTGTGCTCAAGCTGAAGCGGGTTGATAAACGCCGCAGGCTGGTCTATCGCCCCCGAAGCGCTGACGATTTCTTCAATGCTGACGCGCTCATTCCCTGCGACTTGTTCTTTCCGTACCACGAACGGATCCATGCTGAACATCACATACATATCCAGCGCGCAAAATATCACCAGGAAGAATGAAAACAATCGCGGCCCGGGGTGCAGTTTCGGCAGATTGATCGACAACTTCCGCCCGGCTCCCTTTGGCTGAACGGTGCTGCGCCCTCGCCCGATCGGCGTACTCATGGCAATATCATACCGGTTCCGCAAACGGCTGCCCGTCCCGCTCCCGCTTGTACCCTGCCCGCGTGTGCTGCCCAAAACAGACCGCCGCGTCTTAACCGACGGTTTGCTGACCGCTTCGCGCGGCTCTTCTGCTCTGCTTCCGGAAGTCTGCGTGCTGACGCTCCTGGGTTTCGAGCCGCCCCTGTGTGCGCCTCTTTCACTTTTCTTCTGGTCATCTACTTTGCGACGCCGGAGTGCCTCGGCGCGGGTTGTGGTGGTGCGATCGGGGCTCATACTTCCCTCCGGAATTCTCTAACACTGCGATCTCGTTCGGCTTTGCGTTCTATCGCCAGTTCTATCAGCCGGTCTATCAACGCCGTATACGTTAGACCGCTCGCTTCCCACAACTTCGGGTACATACTGATACGCGTGAAACCTGGAATTGTGTTGATCTCATTCAAAAATATTTCTCCGCTTTCCGGGTCCAGCAGAAAATCAGCCCGCGCCATCCCGCAGCAGTCCACCGCTCTAAAAGCCCGTATCGCCATTTCACGTATTTGGGCAGCCTGCTCTTCGCTCAACTCTGCCGGGATGCACAGCTTTGAATTGTCCAAAACGTACTTGGCCTCGTAGGAATAAAAATCTGCTCCCGGGATGATTTCACCCGCCACCGATGCCTCCGGCGTCTCGTTGCCCAACACCGCAATCTCAATCTCGCGCGGATTTCGTACCCCGCGTTCAATCAGCACCCGCCGGTCATACTGTGCCGCTTCCATCAATCCCTCGGCCACGTCCGCGCGGGTCCGGCATTTGGTCACACCCACTGAAGACCCCAGGTTGGCAGGCTTGATAAACAACGGGTAAGCGCCGACACTTTCGGCCCGCTTCACCACCGCTTCCACATCCTTCTCAATCTCAGACCGCAGCACCACAATCGATGCCACCACCGCAATCCCATTGGCTGCCATCACATCCTTAAACAACCCTTTTTCCATCCCAACCGCCGAACCAGCCACTCCCGCGCCAGCATAGGCCACATCCGCCATCTCAAACAGTCCCTGGATCGCGCCATCCTCACCATAGGTTCCATGCAGCGCCGGAAAGTAAACATCCACCGGGATGATGCTTCCGTTCCCGCTGCCCCTTCCGTCTTCGTCCGCAGAAAACACATACAGCCCCGCTCTTGTCCGGTCCGGTAATAGACTGGCGGCTTGCAAGTGCTCGGTTTTTCCCTGCTCAAATGCAGCCAACGCATTTTGCCCGGTTAACCACGCCCCGCTGTGCGTTATCCCAATCTCAATCACATCATAGCGGCTCCGGTCAAGCACAGCCAGCACCGAGCGCGCCGACATCAACGAGACCTCATGTTCGCCGGATCGACCGCCGAACAATACAGCCACTGTGAGTTTGCGCGCTTCTGCGCCTGGTTCTGTGGGGTGTTGCGCCATTTTTGTCATTCCCATTCACCAACCAATTCCACTTCCAGCTCCAACTCGACGTTAAATTTTCCCTGTACGGTATCCCGGGCCAGGTTGATCAATGCTTCTACATCCGCGGCGAGTGTTTCGCCCTTGTTTACAATGAAATTCCCATGCACTGTGCTAATCTCAGCATTGCCCATCCGCGCGCCTTTCAGCCCGGCTGCTTCTATCAAACGCCCGGCGAAATCGCCCGGAGGATTCTTAAACATCGATCCCATGCTGGCGCCCACCGGCTGGTTTTTTTTTCTCAGGCTCGACAACTGCTCAATTTTTTCCTTAATTTCCTCGGTTTTGCCCGGCATTAACCTGAATTCCGCAGCCAGAACGACCGCCTTGAGTGCTCCGCGTTTCAGGATGCTGCTACGGTAAGTATATTCCATTTTTTCCGCACTTATCCAGGTTTTGCCATTTTCAGTTAACAATTCTGTTGATAGCAGGTCGTGACCGGTCTCGCCGCCAAAGGCTCCCGCATTGCCATAAACTGCCCCGCCCACCGTGCCGGGTACCGTCGCAGCCCATTCCAGCCCGGTAAAACCCTGGGCCCCACACCGGTGTGCCAGATTCGAGAACACAACGCCTGATTCTGCCCATACCACTGGCTGCGGCCCAGGTCTAAATTCAGTCGCCCGGGCCCGATTCAGAATCACCATTCCACGGATGCCCTTGTCACTGATCAACAGATTTGATCCGCCGCCCAACAAGGTGAAGCTTTCGCCCGCATTCCAGCACGCCTCCGCTGCTCGAGCAAGTTCGTCCCGATTCCGGGCTGTAATCAGCACATCCGCCGGGCCGCCAATCCGCGCAGAGCTATACGGCGCCAGGATCACATTCTCCTGCACCTGCTCTCCAAACTGCCTGCGTAAATCAGCGCTTACTGCCATTCTCATCGTTCGTCTTCCTGCCTGTCAACTTGTTTAACAATTCGTCGGGTCGCTGTTCTTGAGATGCCCAATCAACCGCGTCAGCATATTCTTGGCATCCGCTTCAGTCTTGTCCTCGCCAAAGGGTTGCGCCGGGCGACGTTTCCCTTTGGGATCCGGGTCAGGCACTTCACCCAATAACATTTTGATCGGCGGCAGAGCCATAATTTCTGACTGGTAGGTAAGTTTCTTTTCTGTCATGTTTCACATCTCCTTTGCCTTATCCTGGATGGATTGCCAAAACCGCAAACCTAAAATCGCCTTGCCAACACTTCCGCGCTTATCTGGTCCGCATCTCCGGCTGACATTACGATGACAACATCGCCCGATTTCAAATGAGCAACCAGATAATCGCTGATCTCAGCCAGCGTTGGAATAAAACGCGCTGCCGGATGCGCCATCGCCTTGACAACTTTCTCTGCCGAAAATTCTTGCTTCGCCTCGCGCGATGCGTATATTTCACTGACAATGACTTCATCCGCCTCGCCAAACGAATTGGCGAAGTCATCGAACAGGCTTTGTATTCGTGAATACGTGTGCGGCTGCCACACTGCCCAGATGCGACTGGCTGGGTAACGGGCCCGCGCCGCGTCCAGCGTGGTGCGGATTGCCGTTGGGTGGTGGGCATAATCGTCAATCACGGTTACCCCGTTCGCCACGCCCTTGATCTCAAACCGTCGGGCGGTTCCGCTAAACTCTCCCAGCGCATTCGCCGCCTGTTTCAGGTCATATCCCATCAAACCAGCAATCCCCAGCGCCGCGAGCGCATTGCGCACATTGTGCAACCCTGGCACACGCAGTTGTATCCCGGATATATACCCCGGACCAGTTTGCAGCCGGACGATGACATTAAACGAAAAACCACCCAGGTTATTCGCCGCCACATTCTGCGCCAGGATCCATTCACCGGTCTCGGTCTTTTGATTCTCCGCGATGCGGTAACCCACCACTCTTTTTCCATTACGGCGCGCTTCTTCGGCCAGTTGAGCCGCGCCCATGTCTTCCCCGCACACGATCAATGCGCCGTTCTGGGGTACCAACCGCGCAAACTGTGCGAAAGCAGCCTGAAATTCCGCGGGCGTCGGGTAAATATCCGGGTGGTCGTGTTCAACATTTGTTACCACTGCGTAGCGCGGCCTCAGTCCCAAAAACATTCGGTCGTATTCATCAGCTTCGATCACAAAGGCGCGTCCCTTGCCTGCGTGCGCATTCACTCCAAAATTCTGCGCTACTCCGCCAATAATAAAGGATGGGTCTGCGCCCAGTTGGCTCAACATCCACGCCACCATGGCGGTCGTCGTAGTTTTTCCGTGCGTTCCTGCAATCGCGATGCCATCTTTCTCTGGCGGCGCCATCAACTGCCCCAGGAAGTCGGAACGTTTATACACCGGGATTCCCGCTGCCTGTGCGGCGACAACTTCCACATTGTCATCCGGGATGGCAGATGAACGCACTACCCAATCTGCTCCGGCAACATTGGCGCTCGCGTGCCCCACACTCACCGTCACGCCTTCTTTTTGCAATTCTGCCGCCAGAGCTGAGAGCGCGCGATCAGAGCCGCTCACCCGGTAACCCTGCTCTAGCAGCAGCCGCGCGATGGCCGAAAGTCCACTACCGCCAATCCCAATAAAGTGTACGTGTGTCATTAGATAAACACCACCAGAACGAATACAAAGCACAACATGACCGCAAAATAGATGGTTGGCTCGCCCAACAGCCGTGGAGCCAACAACGGGATCAATGCCAAAGCTGCATCACCTGCCGGCGTCCCTGCCACCGGAGCAGCGATAGTATCGAACGGGTATTTGGCTTCGTGCAGGTAGAACCACATACTCCCTATCACCAGAAACCCGTTCATCGCGCCCAGCACAAAACCAAGCAAGCTGTCCTGCAATTTTTCGCGGTTGGCCTTGGATGCAAACCGCGGCAGTCCCACAGTTTGATATCCAAAAAAGACCAGGATCAGAAGAAGGATCAGCCGGATCCAAAAGAGAGGCGCGCCGTCAACGGGCAGCGTGTTAACCACCGGCACATACCGTTCCAGCAGGCGTTGAAGCGCCAACGATAGAATTACGCTGAATGAAACCAGCAGTTCCTTGGCCCATCCGCGCATCATCCCTATCAGACCAAAGAAAACCACCATCATCCCAAACGTAAACACAAGACTAATCATGCTATTCTCCAGCCAATTGATATAACTGCGCCGCGATTTTTTCAGCGGCATCCGGGCTGCGTTGAACCAGCATTGCCGCACGCATTTCTTCAAGCCTGTGCGGGTTTTCCAATAATTTCTCAATCGTCATCGTCAGACCACTTTTCAGCCGCGCATCTTCTATCAGCAGGGCCGCACCGTTTTTTACCAGGTTCTCCGCGTTAACCTTCTGATAGCGCCAGGCATGTGGATATGGCACCAGGATGGCGGGCAGCCCAAACTGTGGAAATTCTCCCAGTGTGGACGCTCCCGCCCGTGATATCACCAGGTCCGCCGCTGATAGCGCCGCGCCCATATCCTCGTGAAGATATGCGTAGGCATGATACCGCCGCGCCTGTTCCGCGTTAAGTTTCTCTCCAACCTTTTCCACCACCGGCCAATCCAATTCTCCGCTGATGTGGATCACTTCCACTCGTTCCAAGAGTCCCACGAGATTTTCGATCAGCGCCATATTGATCGAGTGCGCTCCCTTGCTGCCTCCAAAAACCAGCACAACCGGAAGCTCGCCTTCAATCCCCAGCCGCTGCCGGGCGGATTGCTTGTTCCAGGCTGTTAGCTCCTCGCGCACCGGATAGCCTGTCACCACCACCTTCGCGTCTTGCGAAAAATACTGGCGCGATTGCTCGACAGTGACGGTGATACATTTAGCGAAAGCTGCCAACGCCTTAAGTGCCATACCCGGTTCAATATCGGGTACGTACAATAAGGATGGTATCTTTCGTCCGGCTAACGCCATCGGTACAGCCACAAAACCTCCGGTAAAAAACATGACATCAGGTTCAAATTTCTTCAGGATGCGGCTTGCCGCCTGCGTTCCGCGCCAGATCGCTGCCAGGTTGCGCGGATACTGCCGCAAATCCACACCGTGCAGACCTGCCGCTGGGATGACCTTGAAGTCAATTCCAGCCCGCTGCACCAGACCGGCTTCCATGCCGCCTTCACCACCCACCCACAAAGTCTCAACGCCGGGATGGGCTCTTTTCAAGGCGCTATGAACCGCCAAGGCGGGATATACTCCGCCGCCGGTTCCGCCCGCGCAGATCAATACTCGAGCCAAAGTTTCTCCATTCTTCTGTTCCGGCCTCCGGCTCCATCTGCCGCGAGACGCCCATCAATATTCCAATCGCCAAAAACGACGTGACCAGGTTCGACCCGCCCGAGCTGATAAAAGGCAGGGCGTTCCCTGCGATGGGCATTAAGCCCACCATCACCAACATGTTTATGATGGCATCCGTCGCGATCCAGAACGTCACCCCAGAAGCCAGCAAACTCCCGAGCATATCCGGGGCCCGGTTCGCAATTCTCAGCCCGCGCCACACCAGCATCCCATACAATGACAGTGTTCCGATGACGCCCAGCACCCCCAACTCCTCCACCATCACCGCAAAAATACTGTCGGTCGGTGCCAGCGGCAAACCTGTCAACTTGGTGCTGGCCTGTCCAAGCCCAACCCCGATCCATTCGCCTTTGACAATCGCCTCATAAGAGCGCAGCATGTGATATGACGATTGTGTCGGGTCATTCAGTCCTGCCAGGTATTCGTTAATACGCTTCTGCCCGGTGTTGCTGACCAATACCACCAAACAACCCACCAGCACGGTTCCTAACAATAAATAGATGATCTGCTTGCGGTGACCCCCGCCCAGGAAGAACATCATGCCTCCCAGCATTATCACCGTGGCGGTTGCCGATAAATCCGGCTGCACAACGATCAGACCACCCACAATTCCCAAAATGAACATCAGCGGGATCAAGCCCCACTGCAGATCAAGGATTTGTTCGCGCTTTGAGTCCATCCACACGGCCAGATAGATCACCATGACCACTTTTGCCAGCTCCGACGGCCGGATTGATCCATCCAGCAACGCGCGCACCGACCCCAGCCGCAGCTCATTCACCAATAACACCAGCGTCAACAGTCCAATCGTAAACCCCATCGCCAGCACTGCCAGGTAGCGCCAGCGGTGATAGTCAATCCGCGACACCAAAAAGGCCATCGCAATCCCTCCCGCCATCCATAGCAGCTGCCGGTTAAAAAGGTACGTCGGATCTTCCAACAATATCTTTTGTGAGTAATCATAAGAAGCTGAGAATAACATCACCAACCCAAATACCATTAGTAATGCCATCACCAGCATGAGCGGAATATCAATCGAACCGCCTACTTTGCGGACCGATTGACCCGGCAGGCCGGTGGTCTGGGTGGGGGCTAGCGCAGCGCTTCTGAAAATTCGAGTACCCATTGTTTGTACCTCTCTCCACGTTCTTCAAAATCCTTGAATTCATCGAAGCTCGTTCCACCGGGCGAAAACAAAACCACCAAACCCGGACGAGCCAACCGAGACGCTGCCACAACGGCATCCTGACACTTTTCCACCACAGTCACGCTAAACAAGTCCGCTGCGATCCGCTTCTCATCCAGCGCGAATGTTTCCGCGCCTACCGCCGC
The DNA here is from genome assembly GCA_903846015.1 of uncultured Anaerolineae bacterium. Taxonomy (GTDB): domain Bacteria; phylum Chloroflexota; class Anaerolineae; order Anaerolineales; family Villigracilaceae; genus UBA5195. Next base: position 25,248 of record CAIMZS010000534.1, read on the forward strand.
CTGAATTTTTTGACCTGCCTCGCCAAAGATGACGACGTGCACACATTGCCCTTCTATAACCACCCGCTCGCGAATCAGCCTGCCCAAATCTTCCCACGGCAGGTTCTTATCACGCCCACCGAGCAGCAAGATCAGCCCCCCGCCAAATGAGCGGATAGCCGCAATCGTGCGTTCCGGCGCGGTCGCGATCGAGTCGTTATACCAATCCGCCCCGTGCCAGTTTCGCACAAACTCCAACCGGTGCGGCACACCCTGAAACCCTTCAATCCCTGCCAACATCGACTCAGGCCCAAACCCCGCGGTATACGCAATCGCGCAAGCAGCCAGCGCATTCAACTTGTTGTGATCACCGCGCAGTCCAATATGCTCCTCAACCGCCAGCCGTGTAACCAGTCCTGCGCGGCGAATATAAAACTTACCAGCCTCCACATACGCGCCATCCTGGCCCGTGGCGGGTTGGCTGAACCCAAACGAAAACACATGGCTGCGAACACTGCCCGCCAGCGCCCACGTATTCGGATCATCCCTGCCCAGAACCGCATAATCATCCGCTTTTTGGTACTCGATTACATTCCGCTTTGCCGCGATATAGTTTTCCATGTTTCCATGGCGGTCAAGATGGTTGGGAGTAATGTTCAGAATCGCCGCCACATTTGGAGATGAGCGCATCAATTCTGACTGGAAACTCGAAATTTCAAGAATCGCCAGATCCGCCGGCTCCATCTCATCGACGTGGTTCAACAACGGATCACCCATATTCCCGCCGACCCACATTCGGCCAGCCTTCGCGCTCATTCCAGCTCGGGCCATTCGCCCCACCAGCGTCGTCGTTGTGGTTTTTCCTGCCGACCCTGTGATCCCAATCGTTTTGCATGGCGCCGCTTCCATAAATACCTGCGTATCATTGGAAACACACATACCATTCGCGCGGGCATAAACCACCAACGGATTTTCGAGCGGGATCCCGCCTGAGACGCACACCAGTTCTGGTCCTGGCTCCAAAATTTCGAGCGGGTGTCCGCCCAGCGCCCATTCGACCTCGTATTTTGACAGGCTCTCCATCTCTGCGCCAAGTTGGTCCGGCTTGCGGCGGTCATTCAAGATCACCCTTGCGCCGTGACGCGCAAAGTAGCGCGCCAGCGCAAGACCCTGCCGCGCCGCGCCAATGATGACAACCCGTTTGCCCTTCCAACTCTCCGTCTTCATAAAATCCTTCTCAGCCTCTTTAAAAATTCCAAAATCCTAAGACATCGCCAGCCCAACCGCGATCAACGCCGCCAACAAACTGATCAGCCAAAACCGCTGCACAATCTGAGTCTCGCTCCATCCAAGCAGTTCAAAATGCAAGTGAATCGGCGCCATCTTGAAAAACCGCCGCCCCTTGGTCATCTTGAAATACGCCACCTGAATTACCACGCTCAACGTTTCACTCACCGGAATGACCGTAACCAACGGCAGAATCGCCCATTGACCAGTCATCAATGCCACCACCGCCACCGTTGCGCCTAAAGCCAACGATCCGGTATCTCCCATAAACAACTGCGCGGGATGAACGTTAAACCACAGAAAACCAAACAACGCACCCACCAAGGTAAACGAAAACTGCGCAAGAAAATTCTGACCCTGGCTGAGAGCTATCACACCATAAGCCGCGAAAATCGTCGCGGAAATCAGTCCCGCAAGCCCGTCCAGCCCATCCGTAAAATTGATTGCATTCGATTCCGCCACGATAATAAAAGCGGCTATCGGGATATACCACCAGCCAAAATTAATCTCCGTCTGCACTCCCGGGATATACAGGTTTGGAGCATCCAGCACATATTTTAAGGTCCATGCCGCCACACCCGCGAACAGCCATTGCGCCACAAACTTGGTGCGCGCGCGCATTCCATCACCCTTACGGACGCCACGGATCCCTTCCCAATCATCCAGCGCGCCCAGAATACCAAAAGCCACCATCGTTGCCAGTGGCACAAATACCGACTTACCACTCACCTTGAAACCAATCAAAGCCGCCGCGTTCAAAAGCACAGTCAACATCACCACCGGCAAAATAATCAACGCCCCTCCCATCGTAGGCGTTCCCATCTTCACCATATGCTTGCCAGGCTCCTCCACACGGATCACCTTGCCAATCTTGAAATGCCGCAAAACCCGCAGCAGCGGCCCGCCCCAAATCACCGTCATCATAAAGCTCAAGCCCGCCAGGCTCACTGCCAGCGTGGTGTTATTCACTGATCCACCTCCAGCGCAGCCACAATCCGCTCCATCCTCAACCCGTGCGATCCCTTGATCAGCACCGCATCATTCGAAGTCAGTTGATTCCTCAACCAGTCCACAATCACGCCAATTTGATCACATTCAAGGATGGCAGTTTTTTTCATCCCGGCCCTACGAGCCGCCTGCGCAATCACATGCGCCCGTTCACCGAAAGTAATCAACACATCCGCAACCTGGGCAGCCCGAATACCCACCTTCTCATGGCCTTCCTTTTCGTACTGACCCAGTTCCAGCATATCCCCAAGCACAGCGATCCTGCGCCCGCGCAGCTCCTCCAGCAAGTTCAAAGCCGCAAACATTGATTCCGGCGAGGCATTGTAAGTATCATCAATCAGCAGCGCCCCGCTTTCGGTCCGCACAGCCGCGAGACGCAATTGAGCCTGGCTCTCCTGCAACCCCCGCACAATCTCATCCCAACTCAACCCTTCCACCAACCCCACCGCGGCAGCCCGCAGCACAGTTTCCGCCGAATGTCGTCCAATCATCGGAACACGCACATGCAAAGTCTCGCTCTTATAATGTATCCGTAACCTTATCCCTTCCAGGCCCATCCCATCGATCTCATCAGCCCAAAGATCCGCCGCCGAAGTTAGTCCGTAATAAAACACCCGCGCCTGCGTGTGCGCCTTCATCCCGCGCACAAAAGCATCATCATGATTCAAAATCGCGATCCCCACCGGCGCGGGCGGCAGCGCCTCGACCAATTCGGCCTTTCCCCGCGCAATCATCTCCTGCGAACCTGCCCGTTCCGCGTGCACCGTCCCGATATTCGTCAACACCCCCACCTGCGGAACTGCGATATCGCACAACAACTTAATCTCACCCGGCACATAAAAACCCATCTCTAGCACAGCCCGCTGATAACCCGCCGTCATTTTCAACACATTCAACGGCAGTCCTATTTCATTGTTAAGGTTCGCCGCGCTCTTCAACGTCACATACCGCTGACTCAGCACCTGCGCAATCGCTTCCTTCGTCGTCGACTTCCCAACACTTCCGGTTACCCCAATCACCCGGATATCCAGCTTCCTACGCCAAAAAGCCGCCACCTGCTGGAGAGCACCGACCGTGTTATTCACCAGCAAACACACCGGCGCTGTATTCAACCCGACCAACTCATCCGGCCCGCAGGCACCCAACCCCCGCAGGTCCACCACTCCACAGCCGTCCCCGACCTCCAGCTCGTGCTCGATCAAAGCAGCCACCGCTCCAAGCTGGAACGCCTGTCCCACAAAAGCGTGCCCATCCACCTTTTCGCCACGGATCGCTACGAATAACCCGCCCGGTATCACCTGGCGCGAATCAATCGCCGCCTCAGAGATGAAGATCGGCTTCACCTCTGGGCGGAAACCCGTAACTGCCTCGATCACATCCGCAAGCGTCAACACTCAGATCATTGTCCTATTAACTTCTGTCGGAACTCATCCTTCGGAATACCCATCAACACCACCAACTTCTCCACCAGGCTGTGAAAAATCGGCGAAGCCACATACGAGGCCCAATCCGATTTCTGTGGTCGCTCAAGCCAGACATACACCATAAACTTGGGGTCATCCACCGGACCCCAACCGATAAATGTGGCATTGGTCAATTTCGGATCATACTGCCCATTCGGGCCCGGTATTTGCGCAGTACCGGTCTTGCCTGCAATCCGATAGCCATCCACATTCGCCACCGATTTACCATCCTGCATCGCCGTCGCCATCATATCGCTCACGGTCCGCGCCGTCTGAGCCGATATCGGCGACCCAATCGTATGGATCGCAGTATTATTCTGGATCCCATTCGACACCATCCCATACAACACATGCGGGGCAACCATCTTGCCATCATTCGCCAGCGCCGAAGCTGCCGTCATCATCTGGATGGGGCTTACCGCCACACCCTGACCAAACGAATTTGTCCCCAAATCCACCTTATACCAATCATCATCCCCGGGGATTTTCAAACGTCCCCTGAATTCCGCCGCCAGATCAATTCCTGTTGGCTGCCCGATCCCAAACCGCTGCATATACGTATAAAACGTCTTTTCACCCATCAAATCAGCCAGCCGCGCCATGCAAACATTCAGCGAATGTTCAAGACACCCGATCATGTCCTGCGGCCCCCAGGCCCCATTATCCCAGTTATAAACGTACGCCCCGCCAATTTCATAAAATCCCGTATCCAGATAAGTAGTCTGCGGAGTCACCAAACCGCTGTCAATCGCAGCCGCCATTGTCAAAATCTTAAAAACCGACCCTGGTTCATACTGGGTCGATACTGCCCGGTTAAACTCCCCAGCGCTCTTATAAATACTGCCTGCATTCAAAAAATCATTCAAATCCATCTGCGGAGTCGAAGCCATCGCCAGGATTTCACCCGTCTGCGGGTTCATCACTACGATCGTCCCAGCTGCAGACCCGGTATCTGTCAAACCTTTATTTAATTCACCTTCAACCATCGACTGAATCTCCCGGTCGATGGTTAGTATCAGATCGACACCTACCGGCGTCTTCGGCATTTCATCCGCCCGGTTCGGATCCAGTGGCACCCATACCGTAATCGGTTCCCCAGCCAGCAAATCGTTATACTTCTCTTCCACACCGTTATAACCATGATTATTCAACGTCACATACCCCAGCACATTCGAAGCCAGCGAGTTCTCCGGGTACGACCGCATCGTATGAGGATTAAACACCAGCCCCGCCAGGCTTGCATCACCCAACTTCGCATACTGATCCGCATAATCCAGCTTTAATTGCTTCAGCCGCTTTACCTGATCAACCGGAACAAACTGATTCAATACCTGGTAAACCCTATTCGCCGGAGCATCAGTCGTAAGGGCATTCAAAGTGGTTTGATAATCCATCCCGGCCACATCCTGCAATGCCTGCGCAATCGACTTCGCATTCCTCATATCCGAAAGCGTCACGCCAACCTCGTAAACAGTCTTATTTCCCGCCAGCAAATGCCCATTCCGGTCATAAATCTGACCGCGCTGTGGAAACAAAGTCTGAAATTGTCCTTCAAACTCATCACCCCGCATCCGAAACTGCTCAGCCTCCTTACTCGTCTGGATAACAATAATCCGTAGCACAATCAACACAGACAAGAAAAACAGCAGCCCAGCAAACGTCAGCGCGCGAACTTGATATTGTTTTTTCACCGTAAAACTCCTTCTCTTGCACTAATCCCAACACACACCGGTCACCACACCACCACTGTCATTGCAAGCGGCGCTCTCCCGTGCGGCAACCTCATCTGACTCTCACCTCATCATCACTGCGCACCAGCCAAAGGCAAAGAACCCATCTCCAACTGACGCGCAATCCACATAAACAAAGACTCCGAATACTCCGCCGGCATATCGTCCACAGGCCTACCCAAAGACAGATCCTCCGACGCCAAATTAACCGCCTGCTTCGGGAAATAACCCGGCACAACCAGATAAACAATATCCGCTCCCTCAACCAGCGCAAACCCACCCGCCACCGCCCGCGCCTCCAAAGCGCTGCTCGAAAGCAGCCCCGCCAACTCCGTCTCCAAATCCGCATTCACCCGCTGATTCGTATCAATATCCAACTGCAGCCGCTGAATCTCCCGGCCCGTAAAAGCCCTGCGTGACGCAATAGTCAAAGACAACCCCGACACAATCACAATCGAAACCAGCACCGCCAGGAAAGCAGCCACCAACTGGCGCCCCACCACAATGCCATCCCGCAACGATCTCGACCTCGAGCGGACCTGCCCAACCACACCCACACTCCCATCCGAACTACCCTCACCAATCGAGCCCGTGCGGCGTGAAGCTGGCCTGACCGCACCCGCCACCCGCCCGAAAACATTCACAAACGCCTTCACCCACCCATTCCAGCCTGCCAATACCACATTCACCTTCCCATCCATCTTTTGGCTGGGCGCAGGCCGGGAACCAGGCTTCATCAATTTTCCGATAATCGTCATGGATTCATCCTCAACCTTGCTTAAACTAACTTCTCTGCCACTCGCAGCTTCGCGCTTCTGGAGCGAGAATTCAATTCCTTCTCTGCCTCATCAGCCTCCACCGGCTTATGCCCATACACTTCCAACAAACTCGCCCGATGACTGCACGTACACACCGGCTGCCGCCCCGGACAAATACAATCCACACTCTCCCGCCGGAAATACTCCTTCACCAGCCGATCCTCCAGCGAATGAAAAGAAATCACCGCCAACCGCCCGCCGGCCTTCAACAAACCCATCGCCACCGGCAGCACCGCCTCCACTGACTCCAACTCACCATTCACCGCAATCCGCAAAGCCTGAAACGTACGCGTAGCCGGATGAATACGTTCCCTCCTCCCCACTGCCCGAAGGATCACATCCGCCAACCCCCGCGTACTCTCAAAAGGCCGGTTATTCACAATCGCACGCGCAATCCTGCGCCCCAACCTGTCCTCGCCATAACGGAAAATAATCTCCGCCAACTCAGACTCATCCGAAAAATTCACCACATCAGCAGCCGTCCGCCCCGTCCGGGTTGCAAAGCGCATATCCAAAGGCCCATCCTGCAAAAACGAAAAACCCCGCCCCGCCCCATCCAGCTGCATCGACGAAACCCCCAGATCCAGCAAGATGCCATCCACCACATCCCATCCCAGCCGCCCCGCCTCCGCCCGCATACCCGTATACGAACCTTCCACCACATGCGCCCGCGCGCCAAACCGCGCCAACCGCGCACTCGCTAGCCCCACCGCCTCCCCATCCAGATCCAGCCCCAGCACCTCTCCATCCGGGCCACTCGCCTCCAACAACCCGGCCGCATGCCCGCCAGCCCCTACCGTACCATCTATATACCGCCCGCCGCTTATCGGCTGTAATGCGGTTATAATTGTTTTGAGAAGGACAGGCAGATGTGGCTCGGCACCCATGCTATTTACCAACTAGCCCTGCGCCATTACCGTTAAAAAGGGAAAGGTCCAGCAGTGCAAAACGCTGAGCATTTGCTTCTGTATCCTGCAGGGCTTGCTTCTGGATCTCCCAATCCACGGGTTTCCATATCTCGAAGTATTCACCCTGGCCAATCAACATAACTTCGGCCTTGAGTTCAAGAAACTGACGCGAGTTCGGTGGCACAAGGATGCGCCCAGCCTTATCCAATTCAACCTTGTAAGCATTGGACAGCAGCAAACGCCTCAGCAAGCGCGTCATCGGATCAGTGATACTCATTGCGCTGACTCGATCATACACAGATTTGAAATAACCCGCGGTCATAACCATCAGGTTACGATCAAAACCCTGTGAAATAGTAGCGCCCTCACCCAACACATCACGGAACGCTGCCGGAATTGTCAGTCGTCCCTTATCATCAAGATTGTGTTGGTACTGGCCTAAGAACATATGTTCTAACTCTCCTTTAATGCATGGAACGCCGGACAGGCTGCCCGACGTTCCACTTCGACCCACTTTCTCCCACTTACACTACTATTTTACACCTCAAATAGTGGGATTTCAAGTAGGAACTTTTTCCTATTTCTGGTCAGTAATCGAAGCCCTATTTCAGCCTGTTTTCATACAGAATTTTGCGTTTTTTATCGAAATTTCGCCTTTTTTTCACACTTTTCTTGTACAGTCCCAAAATTGCGCCTATTTTTGAAAGGTATTTGTAAAGTCCATATTTACAGAAAGTGAATCAAATGCATTTGACCCTGCTCGAATCACCTGATTGGAAGGATTATGAACTCATTGATAGCGGCGATGGGCTCAAACTCGAACGCTTCGGACCTTACCGCTTCGTCCGCCCGGAGGCCCAGGCTATTTGGAAACGCGCCCTGCCCGAGCCCACCTGGCGCGCGGTCGATGCCGTCTTCCAGCCCACCGGCGAAGAAAGCGGTGGACATTGGGCCTTTACCAACCCTTCCGCCACCCAAAAACCCCTCCAGGAAAAATGGGCCATGGCCTATGCCCCCATTAAATTCTGGGCCATGACCACCCCAGGCCGCCACCTCGGCGTTTTCCCTGAACTCGCCGCCCATTGGGATTGGTATGCCGGCCTCATCTCGCAGGCCAATCGTCCCATCAAGGTGCTCAACCTGTTTGGCTATACCGGCCTGGCCTCCCTTATCGCCGCCCATGCCGGCGCCACCGTTACCCATCTCGATGCCTCCAAAAAATCGGTCGCCTGGGCACATGAAAACCAGCTGCTCTCTGGCCTTCAAAACAAACCCATCCGTTGGATCGTCGATGACGCCCTCAAATTCGTCGAGCGCGAAGCCCGACGCGGCGCGTTTTACGATGGCATCATCCTCGACCCACCCAAATTCGGCCGCGGCCCCAAAGGTGAAATTTGGGAAGTCTACCCCTCGCTCCCCAACCTCCTGACCGCCTGTCGCTCCATCCTTTCCCCCTCGCCCCTCTTCCTGGCCCTCACCATGTACGCCGTCCGCGCCTCCGGAGTCCACCTCCATCAAACCATCACCGAAATGATGCAGCCCTACCACGGCCAAACCGATGCCGGAGAACTCGTCATGCGTGAAAAAAGCGCCGGTCGCCTCCTTTCCCATGCCGTTTACGCTCGCTGGCAGCCAGCCTGACCGCTTATAAAGCCGTCACCCGCCCCCATCCCCCCCCAACCGCCATCCGAAGGCCAATTCCTCATGTCATTGCACACCGAGATATTCGAACAGCCCGACCGCCTGCGCCACCTGCTCCAAGCTCAACGCCAAACCGCCCTCACCATCGCCGCCGCCATCCGCAGCCGCCATGTCAAATACGTCTTTCTCGCCGCCCGCGGCACATCCGACAATGCCGGACGCTATGCCAATTATCTCTGGGGCGCCCATAACCGCTTACCCCTCGCCCTTGCCACCCCCTCCCTCTTCACTTATTACCAGCAGCCCCCCAACCTGGAGGATGCGCTGGTTGTCGCCATCTCCCAATCCGGCCAATCCCCGGATGTCGTCACCGTCGTCTCCGAGGCCGCCCGCCAGGGCAGCCTGACCCTGGCCCTCACCAATGCCCCGGATTCCCCGCTTGCCCTTGCCGCCGATCTCGTCTTCGACATCCAGGCCGGCCCGGAAAAAGCTGTCGCCGCCACCAAAACCTTCACCGCCGAGCTGCTTGGCCTCGCCATGCTCTCCGCTGCCCTTGCCGCCGATGACCAGGCCTGGCGCGACCTTGAAAATGTCCCCGCCTGGATCGAACAAGTCTTGCAGCAGGATCAGGCCATCGCCCGCTCAGCCGAACGTTTCCGCTACATGAACCACTGCGTCATCCTCGGTCGTGGTTACAACTACGCCACTGCTTTTGAATGGGCTCTCAAACTGAAAGAACTCACCTACGTGGTGGCTGAACCATACTCATCCGCCGATTTCCAACACGGCCCTATCGCCATGGTCGCCGGGGGTTTCCCCGTCATGGCCGTCACCCCCTCCGGCATGGTCTTTGACAGCATGTTGGAAATGCTCACCCGCCTGCGCCACCAGCACGCCGCCGAACTCGTCGTCATCTCTGACGACCCTCGCGCCCTTGCCCTGGCGCAATCGCCCATCCCCCTGCCGGCCGGAATCCCCGAATGGCTCACCCCCCTGATTGCCATCGTCCCCGCCCAGCTCTTCGCCTGTCACCTTACCCTGCTTAAAGGTTTAGACCCAGAAAAACCCCGCACCATCACAAAAATTACCGAAACCCATTAACCCATCCTCTTGATTGATTGCCCCAAAAAAGCCACTTCATTTATATTAACCAGTCAGGCCATCCACTTTTTTAACCACCCACCCCTGACGCACACACTCGCCCACATTGCTTTTATCGCCATCTCGTTATAGAATACAAAAAGGATCTTCATTCAGTTTCGAGAAACACACCACAACACACGGCGGTAAATCGCCGTGCTATCTTCAAACCACGGACCGTTTTTTTTTGACAAATCAACGTTCATCCATCTTTTCCAAAAAACACATCCTCTACCCCAGCCTGCGCACCAAGGTCGCGTTGGTCTTCATCATCCCTGTACTCATCCTCGCTGGCACCCTCTCTTACGACCACTACACCCGCGACCGGGATACGCTTCAAGGACAGGTCCAGCAAAGCACAGTCCAGCTCGGCAAAGTCGTGCTGGGAGGGTTGAGACAAATGATGCTTGTCAACGACCGCCGCACCATCGCCGCCATCCTCTCCGACATTGGCAGCCAGGATGGTATCACCCGTGTCTGGATCATCGACCTGAACAACGTCATCAAACAGAGCAGCACCGCCCAAAATACCGGTCTGGCCCGCGACCCCCTCGGCAGAATCAGCTTCGATACCCCTGGCTGTATTGAATGTCACAAATTCCCCCCTGGCACCCGGCCCCTCGTCACCGCCACCGACCAGGCCCCCGACAACCTGCGCATTGCCGCCCCCATCAACAACCTGCCCGAATGTCAAACCTGTCACCCAGCCACAGACCGCCACCTTGGCGTACTCCTGATCGATGCCTCCATCGCCGGATTGCAGACCCGCCTGCAGGATGACATTAACCGCAGCGCCCTCCTTTCGATCGCCATCGTCACTTTCGGCCTGCTCAGCGCCCTGGCCCTGGTCAACTGGCTCTTCATCCGTCGCGTCACCACCATCCACCGCGCCCTCTCCGCCTTTGAAGATGGTGATTTTTCAGCCCGCATCACAAAGACCTGGAACACCCAGGACGAGCTTACCCAGCTCGCAGACTCATTCAACGGCATGGCCGATGCCATTGTTGACCACGAGACCAAACTTCACCAGCTTACCACCGTTCGCCAACAAGCCATCATCGAAGAACGCGAGCGCATCGCTCGTGAGCTGCATGATGGCGTCGCCCAGTTTATCGGCTACGTCAACATCAAGATAAGCGCCGCCCGCCTGCTCCTTCAAAAGGGCCAACCCACCAAAGCCGACGAAAACCTTGCTCAGATCGAAAAAGAAGTCCAGAACCAGGCCCTCGACGTGCGCGCCTCCATCCTTGGGCTCAGGATCGCCAGCCAGAGCGGCGCCGGGCTGGCCGTCAACCTGCGTGACTACGTCGAACAATGCAACCGCATGAGCGATTTTGTCATCGACCTGGAAATCCACCCCCAGCTTGCCACCCTTCTCCTCGCCGCAGAGACCGAACTGCAACTCATGCGCATTGTCCAGGAAGCCCTCAGCAACGTACGCAAGCATGCCTCAGCCATTCGTGCCCAGGTGCGCCTCACACTTGTTCCCCAGGCACCTGAACTCCCTGTAAATATCTCAAATGCTGATCAAATCATGATCAGCATTCACGACAATGGCGTTGGCTTCAACCCCTGGAACTGGCCCGGAGATCAGCAAGCCCATTTTGGCTTGCAAACCATGCGCGAACGTGCCGAAATGATCGGCGCTCAGCTCTCCATAGTGTCCGAACCGGGCCGTGGCACTACCGTTACAGTTCGGCTGAGTTATCAGAACCACTGATGTTTAATAACACAGGCATGGTACCCGGTTCTGCGCTAGTGCCCGTTCTAGCAGGGCCGGTTCAGACTAGCGACAGTGCCAGTTAATTTAATGTTCATCCTGCAATAGTGCCGGTTCTAGCACGGCTGGAGGCCTCATGCGTGTCCTGGTTGTTGATGATCACTCTCTTTTTCGAGACGGAATTGTAAGCTTGCTGGAGGCTGCCGGGTTTACCGTGGTAGGCCAGGCTGGCGATGGCAAAACTGCGGTTGAACGCGCCCTCAGCCTGCGCCCAGAGCTTGTTCTGCTTGATATTCACATGCCGGAGATGAACGGATTGGAAGCCTTGAAATTTATCAAGGCCAGTCTGCCGAATACAAAAGTTGTCATGTTAACCGTTTCGGAAGATGAAACCTACCTGGTCGATGCGATTACATCGGGCGCCGATGGCTACCTGCTCAAACACCTCAGCGGCCCGGAATTTATCGCCATGCTCGAAGGTCTCGAGCGTGGCGAAGCTGCCATCACCCGTAAAACCGCCTCATTCCTGATGAAGCGCATGTCACAGCCTGGACCCAGTCAGGCAGAACCGCCCTCCAATATGCTTTCAGATCGAGAAAAAGACATCCTGCAACTGGTTGCCATCGGGCTATCCAACAGAGCCATTTCCGACCAACTCTCACTCAGCGAGAGCACCATTAAATATCATCTAAGAAATATCCTCCAAAAATTTAACGTCCAGAACCGCACCGAAGCCGTCATGTATGCTTTGCGAAACAAAATTATCGAAAAAAACTGACCTATCCAACAAAATCAGCACTTCACAGCTTCCACTATCCTTTCGGATAGTGGAAGCTGTGTTTATACTACCCAATAGGATAGTAACGGTTTGAATTAACTACCCCTATTATTAGTAGAATATTAATCGTGTGGGCGTTGCGCTGAAACTCTTTGACCCTTATACTTTGTGCCATTGTTCACAAAATAGGTGTATTTTGGGTTTTTGTTGGGATCAGGCAAGATGCCTTTACCTGCCCTGCAGAAACCAGGATACGGCGATAAATCGCCCTTCCATCGTTGGAGAGTTTTATGAATGCGAAAGTAGTTATTCTGGCCGGGCGTTCCTTATTCACTGAAGGTGTGATCAGCAAACTGCGCTGTTCGCCGCCTCAGCGAGTCTTTGAAGTCATTGACATGTGCCAACCGGAACCGCTTCAGGCCATCGAAGCAGCCTGTCCGGATGTCATCGTTGTCGATGGCAATGATCCCGAGTACATCGCCAAAATAAAAGGCAGCACCTTCCCCAACCTTTCACAACTTAAGATCATCTTCATCAATTCAAAAACCAGCCGCACCCGGGTTCTGCAGTGGGAAGAACACGACACCACCCAGATCACCGACCTGCTTGATGAAATTAACGCCACCGAAGAATCCAAGGATTCGAAGCCAACGATGCGGAACAGCGCCGCATCACAACCCGTTTCCCGGCTGTAAGGCCATCCCGACACGACGATACATCGTTGTGCTATCGTCGTCAGGAAAATTATTGTGATGGTACCCGGTTCTGCACGGGTATGGTACCCGGCCCTGCACGGGCAAAGGATGATTAGATGAAGTTAACACGTATTTTCGCAATCACAATCATAACTCTTCTCAGCATGACCGTCATCACGGGTGTTTCCAGGGCCGCCGGCCAGGGCACATCTTCAGTAGCGCAGGCCGCCACCGCAACCCCTGTCAGCACGCCTGAGCCTGCCGCCACTCCAACAGACCTGACCAATATCCATGCCACTGGCGGGGCAGATAGCTGCATGATGTGCCACGGCCACAAACAACTTCAGGGCGTTACCGCCAACCTGGATCACATCGAATTGTCGATGTCACCAACCGATTTTCAAACCTCCGTCCACGCTAAAGCCGGGCTGAGCTGTACATCCTGCCACGCCAACAAGGAACAGTACCCGCACAGCGATCGCGTCCAGGTAACATGCACTGAATGTCACCCGGCCATAAATTCTTCCGGCGAGAAAAACGCCCCCGCCATCAATATCGACAACCTGCCAGCCGTTTCGGTCAAGGTTCCCTTCGAAAGCAAGCGCAAGATGGTCATCAAGCTGAATGACGCCTGCCGCTCCTGCCATGAACAGGAGTTCGCGGTCGCTTCCGACAGCGCCCACATGCGCGTGCTCGCCAGCGGAAACGAAGAAGCCCCCCTGTGTGTGGATTGTCACGGCAGCCACAACGTCCAGCCACCAGCTCAGCCGCGCTCCAAGATCGCCAAAACCTGCGCAACCTGCCACGAAGCGGTTTACTCATCCTACAAATCCAGTGTGCACGGCGCAGAACTGGCAGATGGCAACCAGGATGTGCCAACCTGCGTGGACTGCCACGGAGTTCACAGCGTCCGCGGACCGCGTGATACCAATTTCCGCAATGACAGTATTGTCATGTGCGGCAACTGTCACGGCAACAAAGCCCTCATGAGCAAATATGGCATTTCGGCAGACGTGTTCAACACCTATGTCGATGACTTCCACGGGCGCACCGTCAACCTGTTCCGTGAACAAGATCGCGGCATCTCCAGCACCAAAGCAGTATGTTTTGACTGCCACGGCATCCACAACATCCGCAAACCATCCGATCCGCTTTCATCCGTCAACCCGGCCAATCTGATGAAGACCTGTCAGCAGTGCCACCCAGACGCGAATGAGCGCTTCTCTGGCGCCTGGCTGGGGCACTACACCCCCGATATCAAGAATATGCCCGTCCTGTATGGTGTCAATCTGTTTTACCAGATCGTCATCCCTGGCACGCTGGGCTTTTTCGCAATCTACATCGCCCTGGATGCGCGCAAACGCTGGGCTGAAAAACGTGAATTGGTGCTCAAGTCTCTTGAAGAGGAAGACGATGACAATGAATAATCCCTCCGCCCCCGCCCCCATCCGATCGAAGGCTGCCGACGAACAAATCGAACGAATGAAGAAGCACACCCGCGCTGTTCGGATGCGCAGCGCGCTGGAACTGGCCGATCGGCTGCGCATCATGCCGGATGGCACGCGCATGTTTGCACGGTTCAACCGCGCTGAGATTATTGAGCATTGGGTTTTGCTGGTTTCCTTCAGCACCCTGGGCTTGACAGGCCTGCTCCAACGCTATGCGGGCGTCTATATCATTAGCCTGTTGATTAATATCGTCTTTGGCGGTATTGAGACTCTGCGCGTCATTCATCACCTGGCCGCGATTATCTTCATTTTGCAGAGCATTTATCACGGCTTCAAGATCCTGTACTTCTGGTTTGTGAAGCGTGAAATGGGATCCATGTTCCCAATGTTCAAAGATCTGACCGATATGATTGGCATGATTAAATACAATGCCGGTCTGTCAAAACAGAGGCCGCAGTTTGACCGTTACACCGTCGAAGAGAAGCTCGAATATTGGGCTTTGATCTGGGGTACGCTGGTGATGGGGTTGACTGGTTTGATGCAGTGGTTTCCCACCATTACCACCCAGTACCTACCCGGCTCGGCCATCCCGATTGCGCGCGTGGCTCACAGCCTGGAAGCAGTGCTGGCGGTGGCAGCGATAGCCATGTGGCATATGTATCATTCGGTTGTCAAGGAAAAAAATCAAAGCATTTTCAGCGGATTTATGAGTGAACATGAGATGCATGAAAATCACCCCCTTGAATATCAGCGCATCCTGGCTGCCTATGACCACATCCAGAAAGTTAAAAGTGGCGCAGAAGCCCGGCATCATGCGGCGCCTGCTGTAAATATACCTGAACAGCCTGTGTCTGAACCAACACGGCCCTAGCACATCAATTTACGGAAGTCCCGGTTCCCGCACGAGACCGCCGTAAAACGGAGCATCATGAAATCACCTCAACCAACCAACGATAGTGCCGGATCTAGCACTGCCACTGCCACTGCCACGGCCACCGTCAAAAAACATCGCCGCTGGCCAAAACTTACGATTGATCTGGGCAAATCCAAGCATCGTCTGAACTTGCTGCTGGCTGTTCTGACACTTTTTGTGGTTGGGATTGGGTTGGCGGCTGGCGGTATCAAGGGCTATGAATACACTGAGAGCCGTGAATTTTGCGGTACCACCTGCCATTCGATGGATCCGCAATGGATACGCTACCAGATCTCTCCGCATGTTAATGTGCCATGCGCTGCCTGTCATGTTGGTTCAGGCGCCCAACACTTTGTTCAATCCAAGATCGATGGTTCGCGCCAGTTGGTAGCCACCATTTTCAATAATTTCAGCCGCCCAATCAAGAGCCCGGTCAAGAACCTGCGCCCGGCCCGCGATGTTTGCGAATCCTGTCATACCCCCACCAGCTTCAAAGACAACATCGTCCGCAACATCCTGCATTACGATAATGACCAGGCCAATACCCCCATCATGACATCTTTGATCCTGAAGATGGGCGGCGTGCAGGAAACCACCGGGCACAGCCTGGGTATTCATTGGCACATCAGCGGCAAGGTTTTTTACATCGCCTCCGATGATCAGCGCCAGGTAATGTTATGGGTTGGGGTCCAGCAGCCGGATGGCTCGCTCAAGGAATATTTTGCCCGCGATTTAATTGGGATGGGCCAGATGACCTTTGTGGAAAAGGCCCGTCAGGAAGGCAGAGTGCGTGAGATGGACTGCATCGACTGCCATAACCGCATTGCCCACAATATTCCTTCCCCAGAGCAATCGGTTGATAAAGCCATCGAAGACGGGCTTATTTCCCAAAGCGTCCCGTTCGTGCGCGCAAAAGCGGTCGCAGCACTGAAGGCCAAATATACCAGCAAGGCCGAGGCTTACAATGCTTTCGATAAGCTCACCGAAAGCCTGCAAAGCAGCACCAGCATGGTGGATAGTTCCCAGGCCAGCAAAGCTGTCCAGGAAATCAAGAAGATTTACGATGTGACCGTCTTCCCGGAAATGAATCTGGATTGGGAGACCAACCCGAATAATTCACGCCACAGCCCTTCACTCGGCTGCTTCCGCTGCCATGATGGCAATCACATTCTATCCACACCAACATCCAGCAATGCCAGCCAGGTGATCAGCGTAAAATGCAATCTGTGCCACACGGTGCCGATCATCGGCCGCGGCAGTGAAATGCTGGTCGAAGCGCCCGTCATCGTCGGCGCCCCGCCGGCCACGCACAACGATTTCCGCTGGACCATCGAACATCGCACGACTACTGATGCCCAGCGTGTGGTTTGCTTGAACTGCCATGGCAGTGGTTTCTGTAACAACGGCGCCTGCCACAACCTGTCACACCCTTCCAATATGGCCTTTACACATCCAAAGGAAATTGCAAAAACAGGTGATCAGGTTTGTTACACCTGCCACCAAAACGTGACGTGTACCCGTTGTCACCCAGGCGGCGTAGTCAAGAACTAACCCGCGACGTGGCAATCTGCCCGCTGTCATTGCGAGGAGCGTGCTTTCCGCGACATGGCAATCTGAACTAAGGATTTCGCGGATTAGTGCAAGATCAAGAGCAAGTAGGAGCTTGGAATGAAGTGGAATTTGAAAGATATTCTTAATGATACGCACCAATTGACTCGCATCACCATCCTGACCGGGGTAGTGTTGGTACTGGCTGTGCTTAGTTTTGGTGGATATTACTATTATGATCGCTATTACTCAACTCAACCCGCCCAAGAGAAAATGACACTGGCTGAGGCTGAGCAAGCCGTCCGGGATGATCCACAAAATGTGGAAAAGCGCTTAGTGCTGGCTGAAAACTATATGATTAACAGCCGTTTTCAAGAAGCGGTTTCACAGGCAGATCAAGTACTTGCGAGCCAGACAGAAAACCAGCATGCTTGGCTGATCATCGGGGTCTCGAATAACATGCTCGGAAAACCGGCTGATGCAATTGAGCCTCTCACCAAGTTTATTTCAGCGCGTCAGGATGAAGATAACGCCGGGCTGGACCAGCAGCTGGTCAGCGCAGCTTATTATCTGGGTGATAGTTATTTGCAAATGGGCAAATCGCAGGAAGCCATCGCACCGCTGCAGATGTCGGTTCAATGGAGCAAAACGGATGCCGATGCCATGTACAAACTCGGGCTGGCTTATTCAGGCATCAAGGATTACACCAACGCTGTCAATATGTTTCACGGTGCTACCACCTTTGTGCCCGATTTCCTGGAAGTCTACCAGGCCATGGCCCAGGCCTATGACGCCTTGCAAAAACCGGTCCTGGCCAGCTATGCGCGCGGCATGATCAATTACTCAGAAAAAAACTATGCCGGTGCGCTGCCAATCTTGCTCAAGGCGGCGGAAGGCGACCCGGGCTTTGCGCCCACATTTGTCGGGCTGGGGCGCACGTATGAGGCCCTTAATGATCTGCAAAACGCCAAGAGCGCCTACGAAGCCGCTTTTAAACTCGATCCAAACAATTTTACTGCTTCCAACGGCATTGACCGTGTAACTGCCGCTTTGAAGAAATAGGTGAATAAGATGACTGTTCCGGAAAACCAAGAACCCGTATCCCCATCGGCACTACCTGAGCAAGAACTGAACCTGGAAAAAGAAGAACGCAAGCGCCGCACCATTTTGTTGATCCTGCTTGTGCTGCTATCCCTGCTGTGCTGTGTCGGCTATTTCATCGTCCGTTACATGGTAAAACCGCAGCCCATCACTCAGATCATGCCAATCATCAACCAGGCGGTCTCATACCCCCCTACTTATAAATTTGCCATTCTGGGTGTTGACAAACCATTGGGGGTGGCGCTTTCACCCGATGGGCAGCGCATCTACGTCACTGAATCAGGTGGTGAACGCTTGATCAAGATGTTTGACCGCCAGGGCAAACTGCTCAACAGTTTTGCGCCTCCCGGAACCAACAAATCAAACCGCAGTCCCACCTATATCGCGATAGATTCCGGCGGGCGCGTGTTTGTCACCGATTTGTATAACGGGATCATCGATATATTTGACGCGGATGGCAATTCGCTGGATGCCATCATCGATCAGGATATGACCCTCAGCAAGTTTGTCAGCTCCCAGATCAATGCACCCCTGCCAGCCAGTCTGACCTATTTCTATGACAATATCCGCCGCCAGGTGTTTTATCAACCGCTCGGCCAGGCAACCCAGTCCTTTCCCGCCCCGGAACGCAAAGAATGGGCTCCCTTGGGCGTGCGCTTTGCCAAAAATGGCGACCTGCTGGTCACTAACCTGGTAGCTGGCAAGCACGGCGTTTTGATTTTCCCGGCAGCCGACATTCAGACTCCCATGGATAAATTCAATCCGCAGGTGCGGCAGTTTGGCGCGGAAGGCCAGGGCAGCGGGCAGTTGTCGTTTCCAAACAGCGCCGTGACCGACAGCAAAGGTAATTACTTTGTGGCGGATGGCAACAACGCCCGGGTCTCTTTCTGGACTGCGGATTTGATGTATCGCTCGTTCTTCGGTTTTGGCTCTGCCGAAAGTGCGCTGAATCTACCGCGCGGCATGTGGATGGATCCGAGGAATCATCTGCATGTGGCGGATGCGGTTGGGTCGGTCGTGCGTGTTTACGATGTCTCGGTGCCAGAACCAGCCTTTTTATATGATTTTGGCCTGATCGGCAACTCTGATGGACAGTTTAGCTACCCCAATGATGTTTGCGTCGATAACTTTGGGACTGTCTACATCGCCGACCGGGAAAACAACCGTATTTCCATTTGGTCTTACTAGTGACCGGCTGCAAAAAGCAGTCGGCGCTGTTTGATGGGACACAGCAACAGGGCCATTTCGTCCCGGCATTACCTGTTACAGGAGGTGAGTTTTTAACAAAGTAGCTCCATGCAATACCGGACCCAGACCCAAACTGATTCTGCTATAAAAATACAAGGAGAATGACGTTATGAAGAAACTTTTAATCGCACTGGTTTTGGGGCTGCTGTTGGTGGCAGCCCTGGCGACAGTGGCCTCAGCCGACAACGGCCCGCACGGCGGCTTCACCGCATCCACGGATGCCTGCGCCGGTTGTCACCGCCTGCACTCCGCCAAATTCGGCAGCAATTCACTGCTCAAACAGGCCGATGTTGAAGCGCTGTGCTTGAGCTGCCACGGCGGCTCCGGCGCCGGCACCAACGTTAAGGACGGCGTCTACACTACTGGCGCTGAAGGCACTGCGGGCGCCTCGCTCATGGGCGGCGGCTTCGATAATGCCCTTATGGCAACTGCCTGGAGCGGCAAAGCAACTTTCGATGGCACCTACAGCGCTTCATCCAAAGCCACCACATCGCACCACACCCTCGGCCAGGATACCGCCACCATTTGGGGATCGGGCGCCAACGGTACAGTCAGCGGCACCATGGTTCTGGAATGCACCTCCTGCCATGATCCGCACGGCAATGCCGGTATTTCGATCACCGCTGGTGTCTCCACCCGCGTGGCTTCTTATCGCCTGCTGCGCTGGCAACCCCAGGGTTCAAGTGGCTTCACCGCCCCGACCGCCCCGACCGCCACGGTCAACTGGTCCGGCGGCGCTTTCCCAACTTCCACCTTCGCTTCCGGGAACACGAGCGGTTGGTTGGTGCCCGATAACTTCGCATCCAAGGGCACCGAATGGTACACCATCGGCACCACCAGCTCTTTCGCGGCGGGTGACTACAATGCCAATAACGCCAACAACGTCTACAACCCCAAGATTAATGCTGCTGGAACCACCAAAAGCTACATTTCCGATGGCATCAATGTGGCCTATTTCTGCGCGCAGTGCCATGACCGCTATTTCAACAACAGCAAATTGCGCAGCTCCACCGATGCAAGCACCCGCTGCGGTACGCCGGTGCTTGCCAGCGCCTCTGCCACCCTGCCCTACGTAGCAGCCGTTGGCGGCGTTCATCCAACCTATCCGGATTGCCAGCGTGTCACAGATGCCACAACTGGCCTGCTGACTGGTTGGGGCGATAACGGACCCAGCGGCGATGCTACCTACATGTTCCGCCATACCTCCGGCGACATCCGCCTCTCCGTGGACGGAACCAGCGCCGCTGGTGCAGGCACTTCCCTCAGCCGAAGCTGCGTGGCCTGCCACGTAGCCCATGGCACCTCTGCTGCAGCCAATGTCGTCGATGATCCCGCCAACCCCGGCACAGATTTTAATGCCGGCGTCGCTGACTCTGGCTCAGTATCCGGCGGTTCTTTGGCCGGCGGCAGCGTCCTGCTGCGTATGGATGGCCGCACAATCTGCTTGCGCTGCCATGCCAGCAATGTCAACTTCACAGTTGGCCCGTAATCGCTTTTTAGAACACCAACACGGAGGGGAGGACGCGGCCCAACGTCTTCCCCTCCAGCACCACAAGTAGCACCCGTGATAAGCGCTCACCTCCGGTTTTGAAAGTCTCAGCATGCCCCCTGTCGCTCCGGGTCCGAGCACAGTCTGGCATGCAGCTTTCACGGTAAATAACCTGCAACAGCAGGGACATGGCAGTACCATCGCCGCTTCATCGCCGCCACTGTCATGTCCCTGCGGGAAATCCTGTTCTTGTAGTGTGCCTGAACCACCTCGCGATAGTCCCGGTTCCCATTGTCATTGCGAGGAGCGTGCTCTCCGCGACGTGGCAATCTGGTTTACCCGCGGGTATTAACCCGGTGTCCTGCGGGAATGACAACGAACTTCCTTCGTGCTCTTTGCGATAGTCCCGGTTCCAGCACGAGGTGTCCTTCGTGGTAAAAAGTTTATTCTCTAATCAACGACCTGGGCGTAACTTACAGGTCCGAAACAATCTAAAATCTGCAATCGTTATTAATACCTGCCATTCAATTCTGTAGTAAATGTGAGCTGCTTATGAAATTGATGAAACCTCCATTCCGCCGTAATTTTCGTGCAACAGCGCGCCTTGCGCTGGCTGGTGTGCTGCTTTTAAGCCTCATCCTCCTGCCAGTCAGTGCGCAAGCTGGCCTCAATGCTGCGGGCAAAGATCCACTGTGGGGCGCCAGCCTGAAGGATGTTCCGGGATGGTTGGTGATGGCTAACAACCCGTCCAAAATTTACAGCGAATATGATCTGGCAGAATTGGCATCACGGCTGATTATCTACCGCCAGGTGGATGCCAGCGGCTGCCCCAGTGGTGGCTTGAAGAAAAACGGCTCCGCAAATACATGCGGTATGCAGCGCGCCCAGTCGGCTGTCTTTGAATGGCAGAACCGCTTCAATGCAGGTATCATCGAAACATCCAACCAGACTGGCATCCCACCCATTCTGCTTAAAAACATCTTTGCCTGGGAAAGCCAATTCTGGCCTCAAACCATCTACGTGAATACCTTTGAATATGGTTTGGGTCATATCACCGAAATGGGCGCAGATTCGGCCTTGCGCTGGAATGCACCGTTTTACGATCAAATTTGCGCCGCAAGTCTTTCCAGGGTAACCTGCAAGAAGGCCTATGTCGACCAACCCGATTCGATCCGCGCCAATCTGCGCGGTGTTGTGCTCCAACAGGTCAGAGCAGACTGCAGTGGATGTCAATTCGGCCTGGATATGCCGATGGCTGGCCGCAGTATTCCCGTTTTTGCCCAAACCCTTCTCGCCAATGCCACTTTTGTTAAAGGATATATCTCCGGATTAACCGGTCATCCGGCCGCTCAATCGGTCGGTTACGAAGATTTGTGGAAATTTACCCTCACCAGTTATAACGCCGGGCCAGGCTGTTTTATGACGGCTTTTTCTCGTACGCTCGGCAGCGGATTAACCCTGACATGGAATAATCTTTCTGCGCAGCTAGATCCGGGCTGCGCGGGTTCCCGCACTTACGTCGAATTTATCAGCCAGAAAAATCATTACAATCCCGCCCATGATCCTGGCTTGCTCGTCCCCACTCCCACGACTGCCGCTCCGACAGCCAGCGCTACGGCGCTGCCCCCAAGCAGTGAAACTCCATCGCCCACCGCTACCCTGAGTTCAACAGCGGATGTTTCTGCCACCGTGGAAAGCACCCAGGATCTCACTTCCACAGCCACGAGTACATCTCTGGATGGAACAGCCACCCTGCCAGGCGTCCCAACTGATCTTTCCACTCCGCTGGCAAGCGCAACTCCATCAGACCCCGGCACCGAAACTGCGACTGCGACCGCAACTCCAACCCTGTCTGGGAGCGAAACCCCAACACAGACGGTCACCGCCACAGAAACGGCCACGGCTACAGCCACCGAGACAAACACCGCCACTGCGCAGCCAACGGCCACTCCCGAAAGCCTGGCCAACCAACTACAGCAGCCGCACGTCACCAATGAAGTAGTATTAAAGATCAACTCAAACAACCGCCAGGCAGCGCTTGATACTCTTAACAACCTGGGAATCAGCCTGAGCCAGGACAGCAGCACGATTGAATCACTCGACACCCTGATCATTCAGGTTGAGCCAGCCCAGCTGGAAGGTGTATTGGCGGCCTTACAGGCCAGCGGTGGTGTGGAATTTGCCGAGCCCAATTACCTGGCAGCCCTGGCAAGCACGCCCAATGACCCGGAATACCCGCGCCAGGGCAACCTGGAATCCATCCAGGTTCCGCAAACCTGGGATGCCCTGCCCTCCATGCAGGAAGTGTTGGTGGCCGTTATTGATACCGGTGTGGACAGCAAACACCCCGATCTGGCCAACAGCATGTGGCAAAACGCCGGTGAAATTGGACTGGATATTAACGGGAACGATAAGAAAAGCAACGGCATCGATGATGACAACAATGGTTACATCGATGACTGGCAGGGCTGGAACTTTGTGGACGGGAACAATAACCCCGCCGATGACCAGGCGCACGGCACCCATCTGACGGGTATCATTGCCGCGGGTGTAAACAATGGCTTCGGCATTGCTGGCATCGCCCCCAATGCGCGCATCCTGCCGGTAAAAGTACTCGATAAAACCGGCTACGGCAGCTACGACCAGGTAGCAGAAGGTATCGTCTACGCGACCGATATGGGCGCGCGTGTGATCAACCTGGGGTTTGGCGGCACCGGTTCAAGCGAACTGCTGCAAAACGCCGTCGATTACGCCCTGGCCCATAATGTGCTGGTAGTTGCCTCGGCTGGCAATGATGGCAAAGCCACCACCTATTATCCGGGCGGCTACCCAGGCGTATTAGCCGTCAGCGCCGTGGATAATAACGGTTATTGGGCCAACTTCTCTTCCAGCGGCGATCACATCAGCCTGGCCGCCCCCGGTTTGGGCATCTACTCCACCACGCCCGGTGGTTTCTACCGCAGCATGTCCGGAACTTCGATGGCTGCCGCGCAAGTCTCCGGTGTGGCCGCCCTGCTGGCCAGCCAGCCGCAGTTTGCGGACGCCAATACACTGCGCTCTGCTCTGATCGGCGGAGCGCTCGACCGCGGCAATCCCGGCAAAGACGCCTTCTTTGGATACGGGGTTGTACAGGCCTTTGGGGCGCTGGGCTATGCCGGGCCGGTACAGCCCACAGCAACACCCTGGATTGTGCCCACATCCACCCCGGGCGGCACTGCTGGGGTAAACGCTATGGACATTGTAAACCTGTGGGGACGCACACAAACTTCTTCGTTTGCGCTTATCGATCCGGGCAACATCGATCCGGGTATCAACAGCATCGACAGCGCGTTCAACGACCTGTTGACTTCCAGCACAGGCGGTTGGGGCAGCTCCACCCGCGCCTGGACTTTTACCAGTTTTGACCATACAACCTTTACTTCGGTTGCCACCGTTAATATTGATCTGCGCTACTATGCAACCGGTTGGGTAAACGATACCTACTACGTCCAGGTATACGAACCGACCAGCACTGACACGGCCTGTACGACCAACCTGGGTTGGTGCACCCGCTACACCCTGAAATTCGCGGTGACCCTGGCGAACGAATCTCGACCCGCTGCAACCTTGAGCACGATCACCTTTGATGTATCCAACTTGCTGGATACACCCGCCAAAATCAATAATGCCCAGGTGCGCATCGTCGGGGCCAGTCTGACTTATGGTTCCACCGACAATGTCACATTTTATATTGATGAAGTCCAAATGCGTGTCCTGGATGTGCTGCCTCCTACCGCCACACCCACCAGCACACCGGTCTTTATCCCCACATCCACCTTGCCGCCAGCCCGCGCCATCACCGCAACCCCACAGTCTGGCGAGCCACATAACCACTTCTCCCTGGCCAACACGGACCAATGCGCCGTTTGTCATCGCGGCCACTCTGCCAAATCCATGCAGATGCGCGTCAAGACCGGAGAAGAACAGGTCTGCTTTAACTGCCATACCAGCGGCGGGACAGGTACTAATGTACAGCCAGCTTTCACGCTGCTGTCCAACAGCCTGACACGCTTCTTCTCTCACCCAATCAGCAACACGGTCAATATCCACAATATCGACGAGAATGGGGGCGGTAGTTTTGGCGGTGGTAACCGGCACGTCGAATGCGAAGATTGTCACCAGCCTCACAGCAGTTCACGGACAATCTCCGGTGGCAGCAATCCGGCCCCAATGATCCAGCAGGAAATGGCTGGTTCAACCGGTGTCGAACCAAACTGGACTGTCGCTGGCCCAGCCAGCTCATTCACCTGGCTGCAAAAAGCGGATAAAGAGTTCCAGTTGTGCTTCAAGTGTCACTCCGCCTTCGCTGTCAGCCTGCCCACCTATGTCCCGGATGGTTATGGCTGGGATGTGACCACCTCCACCTACGGCTATATTTCAAATGGGCTGCCCAAACTTGGCAACAGCAGCGGCAATCAGGTCGCCGACAGCCGCGACCTGGCAAAAGAATTTAACTCCTTCCAGGTCAGCTTCCACCCTGTTGCAGCCCTTGGACGCAATCGCCAGATACCCGACGGCAGCTTTGTGAGCGGCTGGTCGATGGATTCGATCATATCCTGCGGTGATTGTCACACCAACAATGCCCCCAGCCTGGGCGCAAATGGGCCGCATGGCTCTGCACTGGTGCACATCCTGGATGGCAGCTCCAACTACATCACCACCACTGACCCGGGTTCTCAAGACCCGATCCACAACACCGGCGAATTGTGCTTCAAGTGTCACCAATACAATACCTATGCCGCAGATGTTAATCCTGCCACCACCACGCGCTTCAAGAATGGTGCCACAAACCTGCATGCCTTCCACAACTTTGCAGCCTGCTACACCTGCCATGACACCCACGGCAGTGAACAGGATCGCCTGATCAACTTCGATACATCCGAAGTGGGCGTTCTCGGGAACAGCCAGAACGCCTGGCAGTTCGACCCAACCATCAATACCGGCACCTGCGCCATAGCCTGTCATGGCGCCGATCATGGCCAGTCCTTCCAATATCACCCATAAGGTCTAACCTGGAACGGTGGGAGAACCACCGTTCCAGAATATTCTCTGAGGGAAGAGCCAAATACTGAGGGCTGCCGGGCCGGCAGTCCTCAGTTGGTTTTAGATTGTCTGAAGCGCAGATTTCGACGATTACGGCGGCCGTGCTAGAACCGGCACTATCGCAGATTAGAGCAAGTGCGAGAGCTAGAACCGGGACACGGCGATTGTTGATCGCCAATCGATGCAAGAATTATTCTGGATGCCTATACTCCAAAATCTGAAATAGACGCCGTGGAGGTAATTTTTGGATAAGATAAGTAAATACTGCGATGCGCTGATGGAATCAGCCTGGCTTTTGGCCCTGATCGTCACACCGTTGTTTTTTATGGTTGAGGCCTTCCGCGTTTCCGATGGCAGTAAAATTTTTGTCTTCCGCTCATTCGTCTGGCTTGCGCTGGCTGCCTGGCTGATAAAGGGGCTTGCGCTGGCCGGTCCCGGTTTCCAAAATATTCAGTGGCGGCGCAGCGCCAACCGAATAAATATCCTCAAGCTATTTCGTGATCAGCCCGTCCTTATTCCAACCGCAGGACTGCTATTCGTCTACCTGATCTCGACTATGTTCTCGATCTCCCCCCGCACCAGCCTGATGGGCTCCTACACCCGTTTGGAAGGTGTGGTCACCCT
This sequence comes from uncultured Anaerolineae bacterium, assembly GCA_903846015.1. Taxonomy (GTDB): domain Bacteria; phylum Chloroflexota; class Anaerolineae; order Anaerolineales; family Villigracilaceae; genus UBA5195. Next base: position 51,868 of record CAIMZS010000534.1, read on the forward strand.
GGTCACTTACCTTATCTTTTTTGTTCTACTGGTTTTCAACCTACGCACCCGTGAACAAATCGACCGGATGGCGGCAGTCCTGGCGACAGTATGTTTCAGTATCGATGGTTATGCGCTGCTGCAACATTTTCACATGGACCCGTTTTACTGGCCGGAAGTCGAAGCAAGCTCGCGTGTCATGTCTACGCTTGGCCACCCCATCTTTGCGGGGGCTTTTCTGAGTATGGCTACTTTTATCATCCTGCCGCGGGCAATCCTGGCCATTCAAGCCTTCCTGCTCTCTAGCCAACCGGACCCACGCTCTGCAAAAGGACTTCCCACCCGGCGCACTGCCGATTCTCGCACGGCGATAGTGCCGGTTCTAGCACGGCCGATAAATCGCCGTGTACCCGGATTAAACGATTTGATCCAGGCGCTGGTTTACAGCCTGGTATGCATCTTAAATCTTGCATCGATCTGGCTCACCATCAGCCGGGGCCCGCTGCTGGGTTTATTCAGCGGCATGGCATGTTTTCTGGTACTCTTCCTGCTGAAATGGCGCTTAAAACGGATTCTGCATATCACACTGGCAACTGGAGCAGTTCTTTTTACGCTGCTGGTCGTTTTAAACATCCCATCTGGCCCGCTGCAAAGTTTGCGCGACAAGCCGGGCATTGGTCCACTCGGCCATCTTCTTGATGCCGAGACAGGTACCGGACAGGCGCGCATCCTGATCTGGCAGGGTATGGCGCAGCTGACCGGTCCGCACGCGCCATTGTCGTTCCCCGATCAGACAATTGACAGCATGAACCCCATCCGCTGGTTGGTAGGGTACGGCCCGGATGTGCTCAATATGGCTTACGAAGGTTTTTACAACCCTGAATCGTATGTACTCGAAGCGCCTAATATCCTTTACGACCGTTCGCACAATCAATTTTGGGACATTTTAAGCTTTTATGGCCTTCTGGGGCTGCTAGCCGAATACGGCCTTTTTCTAAGCTTGTTCTACGTTGCCTTGCAGCAGCTGGTTTTAATCAATACCGGACAGGAACAGAAACTTTATTGGTTATTATCCATTGGGGGCGGCCTTTTGGGGTTCCTGCTGCCGCTGCTGATCTCCAAACCAGCATATATCGGTATTTCTGCACATCTCGGATTACTGGCCGGCCTGGTTGGAATAATGATCCGCGCCATCTTCCAACCACGCGACTCCATACCGGCAAGCCACCATCCTGCTCTTATCATCATCATAGGCCTGCTTGCCGCCCTGATCTCAAATTATGTTGAGCTATCAACAGGGATTATGACAGTTACATCCAGCCTGCTGTTCTGGGTCTGCTCGGCCACCCTGCTGAGTATTGGCCAAAACAAAATTCAAGAACTGGAAGCAACGACCGGCAGCTCCAATGCGCAGCTTTCAATCCAAAATGAATTGAGGCAGGTTGGAATAAATTCAACCATTCTTTGCCTCTTGCTGGTAACCATTGGAACAAGATTTATTGAAAATTTTCAAAACAGCGGTGATGCTGGAACGGTCTTAACCGATGCCCTGACAACCATCTCAAATCCCACGCGCCAATCCTCTCTTGGAATACTGGCGCTGTTGATCGGCAGCCTGTTCGTTGGAGCGTTATTGCTACAGACCGGAACACCCAGGGGGCAGGCACCAAACTGGAAAAACATGCTCGCCTCCTCGGGCTTCGCCCTGATTGTCTCTGTAATCATTTTGCTGATTCGCGCCAGCCAGTTCGCTGGTCTCGGTCAAGCCAATTCCAACGGCGGCGATACGCTCGCGTTAATAAGCGAATGGAATGGACTTACGGCAACTGTGTTCTTTGCGCTGATCCTGTTTCTCGTGTTGATGGCCTACTTCCTGGCATTTACCCAATTCACGGCGATAAATCGGCGCGCTATTGCTCTGGGTCGAACCAATTCGTGGGCTCTGTTCTCCTGGGCTGTCCTGGCTCTGTTTTGCGCATGTGCAGCAATACTGTCGGTGGTCACATTAAACTTGCGTCCTTTGCAAGCTGACATCCTGTATGCAAAGACATGGTCAAAAACCAATGCCCGCGATTTTGGCGCCGCGGCGTTGATTTTTGACCAACTAATAGTGATGGCGCCAACCGAGCCGGATTACCAACGCTTTGCAGACAAGCTGTACATTGGCATGATCTCGAATACTGCCAATGACAATGAAAAAGAACGTTATTACACGGCCGGGATCGAACATGTAAAAACAGCGAATGCGCTTGAACCCTTGCTGGTATCCAATACGATGGCCCTGGCTGAATTTTACCGGCTGGGCGGAGAAATAACGCGCGATCCAGCCTTAAGGGATGTTCGTTTCTTATTAGCCAATACGTATTATGCCGCCGCCCTAAAGATCAAACCCAGCCGCGTGGATTACTGGCTGGGATGGGCAAGTTTATGCGCTTCAAAAGGGGATATTGCCTGCGCAACCGATAAAATCGACTCAGCCCTGGCAGCGAACAGCAAAGCTGAATCAATTTACCAGTTTACGGGCGATTTATTTTCTGTTTACGCCAGCAGCATTACCGAGCCAGGCGCCCGCACACAGGCCTTCACCACGGCCCTGAAAGCATATCAAACCGAGGCGGATCTACTGACCAACAAAAACGCCAATCCAGTTTTGGCATTTCTCGGCATGGGCAATGTGTACGAAAATTTAAAACAGGTTGACCAGGCGCGGGCAGCTTACCTCCAGGCAGTCCAATTCGGGAATGATTCACCCAACTCGCCAATCAGTTGGCAGGTATACCAGCGCATCGCCGTGTTATCATCCGAATTAAAGGACCCGCTCATGCAGCGTGAATACCTGCAAAAAGCGATTGCCTCGGCACCCGATGATCAAAAAGCGGCCCTGAATGACCAGCTCAACAAACTGACCCCCTGAAAATATGAAAAGATTGATATTCTTGAATTTCCTTCGTGTATTCGTGGTTAAAAGGTTTTTGCGATAGTCCCGGTTCTAGCATGAGGCGGACGAGTCGATACTTGATTACGATCAATCGCATGGAACTGCGACATTTCCGGTATTTCGTGGCG
>CAIMZS010000535.1 GCA_903846015.1 uncultured Anaerolineae bacterium
CCTGTCGCTCCAGATTGAAGATATAAACAGCCCGATCCTTGCAATGGGAAAGATTAAACTGCAAAGCCGGATAAGTAGGAATAAAGGGTTTGCCAAGTTGGCTGTAACCAAATTGAATATCAAACGGCTGCATTCCGAGATAACTGGCAACTAGAACTCTTAAAATTGCACGTCCGAGTACATAGTGACGATGGTCTTTCTCGAAATGGAAACGCCCGGAACGCTCCTTTTCATCACTTGAGAGCAATGAATAATATTGTCCAATGGTTTGATCTGATGGGAGAGTGATAGACCAAATATGCACATCTTCATCCATCAAATGAAATTTAATGGATGAAGATGTGTTTTCGCGCATGATATCCTCCGAAAGGAGTCTTTCGGTCACAAAGCGCGTAATTCGCTCCGTATTGTCCACATCGCTATCATATGATCCCATCCAATGCCGGCAAGAACAGGCTGGTAGATGATTAGGCCTCTCTGCGTTTTTGCATAATGACTGTACCAATAAACAAGACCAGGGAGATCAAGCTTTGAGCACACCAGGTGGTGTACAAAGTATACAAATAAGTCTGACGGTCATTTTTATTGATGAAAGTCCATCCATACTCATCCTTATAACGCCGAATGGTAGACTCGGCTGAACCAACTGCGATCGCCCGTTTGACTTTTAATTCGGTCAAGTCTTTTTGATAGGTCTCGATGGCTGTCTTGTAAAGATCCTGCTCTTTTTTCCAGTCATCAATTTTGGTCTGATAGTCATCCCGAATTTTGGCTACTTTATCATTGTAAACATTTAGATCGCCCAGGTATTTCTGCAACAGAAGAATATTGTTTGGATCCGCTGGCTTGTCTGGGGCTGGCGGGAATTTCGGCTGTTCTGGCTGCGGCCCTGGCTCAGATGGTTTAACCGGATCTTTCGTGTCAATCGCTACATCATAATATTTCCCAAGCCCAGGGAAGTTGCAGCTGGATTCACGCAAAGCATTTTCACCCATGCAGGTACAGTTTTTATTCTTCTCATCCAGTGTGAGTTTATCCTGCTTATCCTTGGGCAAACTCCAACACGAATCGGCGGCTACGTCGGATCCAGCTCCGCCGATTGCTACGGACGCTTGGAAGGCCCAACGGCTTGAAGCAACCGCTGTTGTAGCACTGGGCAGCGGCACAAGTGCGCCACTGAGAACCATTTGCGGAATGATGAACATGATCAAAAGCAAAGGCGCGGAATTAGCGTTGGGAGCCAGGGCTGATGCAAAAAAGCCCATCATTGTACCAGCGACGATCAGTAAGAACACAGTAATGAAGAAGAATAATTTTTCTTCATTACCACCCGGCACATCAAAAGCCAGGTACCGGATGACAGTATAACAACCCGCCTGATAAACCGCCAGCAGCAAAGCTATCCATACCTTTGAGAGGATATAGGATGAGAGTTGGAGATTAACCATCCTCTCTCGTTTGTATATATCCCGTTCTTTTACAAGCTCGCGCATAAACGCCAAACCACCGACCAGAATAGTGGTATTGGTCAACACGATCAGTGTAATGATCAAATCATTGAAGCTGCCATTTTTAAAGGCGAGCGGATTACGTCCAGCCCCGCTTGCAAGCATAAAATCGAGCGAGGCCATCAGAGGCGCAGTCACAAGCAGCAGAGCAAGACTGAATCGATCGCGGATAAGGATCTTTATATTTCGACTGGATAAGATAAAAAACTGACGCAAGGCAGAGACTTGCTTTTGCTGATTCGGCAGATTGCGGGCAGTCTTGGTAGCCTGTTTGCCCAGGTTGGCAGATTTCCCATCACTCAGCGGTTCGGAAATATACTTGCCATAAGCAGGGTTTTCTCGGAAGCGCTTCGCCCAATCCGATGCCTTCCCGAGTTGTTCGTGATCAAGCAAAGTATAGATGTAGTCAAACTCCATCGGGCTTGAACGCCGGTCACGATCCGTGCGGTATTTGTCAAAATAAGCCAGCGCTTCTTCGGGCGGTCCAAACCAAGCGAGGTACCCACCTCTAGCAAGAAACACAACTTTATCAGCCAGCATGACATTTTTAGTGGCGTGGGTGATCATTACGATTGTGCGGCCCTGATCGGCAAGACGGCGCATCAAGCGCATCAACTCAGTCTCCATACCCGGATCAAGACCAGAAGTAGGCTCATCCAGGAAGAAAAGCCCTGGCTTTGTGAGCAATTCCACACCAATCGAGACTCGTTTCTGCTGTCCGCCACTCAATTGGCTAATTTGTGTATCGCGGCGATGCGTCAGGTCCAGGTCATCCATGACCTCGTCAATGCGCTTCAGACGTTCCTGGCGGGTTGTATCAGCAGGCATACGCAGCTGGGCGGCATAATCCAATGCTTGAAAAACAGAAAGCTCCATATGGATGATGTCTTTTTGTGGGACGTATCCGATAGTGGAGCGAATGGCGTCGAACTCTTTATAGACATCGATGCTGCCGTTCACAATAACACTGCCATGAGTGGCAGGGCGGTACCCCGTAATCGCGTCGACCAGGGTTGATTTTCCGCCACCGCTTTGCCCAACCACAACGATAAACTCTTTTGGCTTAAATATCAGGGATGTATCCTGAATGATATTCAGCTTTTTAGTTACCCATTTATTAAGACCAAAAACTTCAACCTTTACCCCACCTTCACTCTGGTCTGTTTTGGCAAACTCATGTTCATCGACCACAAAACGATATGGACCAATTTGGATGGCGTCGCCCGGGTGCACCCATACTTCCCCGCTGATGCTTTTCCCGTTGACAAAAGTACCGTTGCTGCTGCGCAGGTCCCGTACCCGGTAACGTTGCCCCACTTTTTCGATCTCGGCGTGAAAGCTGGATACGGTCGGGGCAGGCAGGACGATTATATTATCTGCATGACGGCCAATGGTCATCAATTTATTCTCGGTAAATTGGATTTTTTGTTGAGCCGGGTTAGCATCGCCCTGGGGGGAAAGAAAATCGAGCGAGGCCATTTCGCCAGGATCCCAACCACCAATACGGATTTTCATGCCATGCCGCAGACGTGTAGGTTCCATCACTGGAACTCCATCCAACAGCAGCGCATTGCTGATATTGGGGATTGGGTTCAGATAATAATCAGCACCTCGTTTTTCCAATTCAGCGTGAAAGCGCGAGACAAAGCGGTTATTTAATACAACATCATTCTCAGGTAAACGCCCAATTCGCAGCCTCGTTCCAGTCAGTGTATAAATCTTTGGTTCCTGCCCAGATTCGTTGACAACCAACTGAGGGGGGATTTGAGCAAATGCTGCAGCAGCATCCATCATAACAGTCTGATTTTTTGAGCCTTGGGTCTTCAAGACAGTGGCTTCGACAGGGGGCTTCGAAACAACATTCTCCGGTGTCTCTTTCGGTTCAGCAAGGGAAGGTGTTTTTGTAACCATGGGTCCGGCTGACGTGTTCAAAACAGTGGGGTCAGCGGTCGGCTGCGAATCCCGAGTATTCTGAAAAACGGTGGCTTCGCTCTTCGGTTCTGGCAATACAACAAGTTTAAGTTCTATGTCCAATCCCAGGCGAATCAAATCGCCATCGACAATCGGTTTTGGCGCTTGAATAAGAACATTATTAAGATACGTCCCGTTGCTACTACCCAGATCTTCAATAATATAGCCGGATTCTTCATGTGATATGCGGGCATGCCGGCGCGAAATACCCTCGATACTTATAACAACATCCGCAGGAGGAATGCGCCCCATAACCAGGGGCAGACTGGTCAGCGGGATTTTTTCACCTGTGCGCAGCCCTGTGGTGATAATGAGGTGATCCTGTTCCTTATTCACTCATGCCTCCATAAAATAAATCAAAAAAAGAAATATCAATCTGGTCTTCCGTATTTATTGCAATTCTACAAAAGACCTCGCGGGCTGGACGATGTCAGATTCAACCGCTTTTACCAACATCGCGGTCTCTCAATCGGAACAAGATATGCCTTACATTAAATACCAATGCAAAAGCCAGAAATAATTGATAAAACCTGTTTTGCATCACCGTGGATAAAATACTAACAAAGGACAGATCCCCGCCCCAAAAATAGCGACCGATATTGACCAGCCCCATACTGAGCAGCGTTACCAATAAAACTCGTCCAGCCATGCGGCTAAGCACACTTGCTGAAAAAACCCATTTTCCCACAGTCGAACCCAGGTTAACAAGCGGGCGTCCAAGCGTGGTCTGGGTGCGGATCATCAAATCGTTAAAGGTCTTCCCAATTTCTTCCACATTCAGGAAGAAATTATCACCAGCATTGTCTTTCAGTTTTTTGCGCCACTTGAGTTTGACCAGCTCAGCCCTATCTTTCATAAATTCAGTATATTCTTGATAACGATCCAGTTGGTTATCCAGCCGCAAGACAATCGAGTCGTACAAGAGGGTTGCGCGAATCATTCGCAGCATATGCAAGTTCATCGGCAAGTTAAATTTCTGAGCCACTCCAATCAAAACAAACCACTGACGCGCCGAGGTACGCTCCCAATATTGGGTATATTTTGCAGGTGTATTAAAGGTGTGCAGCACACGCATGTACTCGCCCTGAGCGTGCTTAACCAGCAGCGGCAAATCAACGGGAGGTAAAGGTTCCATTAAGCTTAGAGATGCCCTGGTCATGGCTTCAACATCTTGATTCTTCATGTTGAGAACCATTTGTTCCAGGGCAATAAGCTGCTGATTGTTGAAACTGCCACAGCTCCCAAAATCAATAAAGGTTATTTCATTATTTGGACGGATCAGAATATTCGCCGGGTGTGGATCCGCATGGAAAAATACATGCTCATCCATACTCCAAAAAGCCGCCCACATAATGCGCCTGGCAAGTACGGCAGGGTCAATATTGAGCTGACGCAACAACGCCAACCCTTGCGGTTTTTTTTCTTCCACCAGGGCAATGACTTCCCACAACCATAACCCGGAAACAAATTCTTGCACAAGAACTTCGTCCCCAGAGAGTTCAAAAAACACTTTGGGCGCGGTAAAAAAATCTCGCCCAGATTTATGGACATTCCGGCGGAATATATCTTGAAAACGACCTTCACGCCTGAAATCCAACTCTTCCATGAGGATTTCACGCAATTCTGTGCGTACGTTGCGCGTGAATCCGGGACGTACAAGGGTCAGAAACTCTGCCAGTTCAGTTACCCAATCCAACACCTGGAGATCCGCACGGAACAATTCCGCGATTCCGGGCCGCCTGATCTTCACAACCACTTTTTTCCTATCATCTGCTGATGTCACCCCAGCACTTATCTGAGACTCGGTGAGCTTTAGAGTGGCCTGGTAAACACAGGCCATAGAAGCTGACCCAATCGGAGTGGGATCAAACACATCAAACACTTCCTGCCATGGTCGATGGATGGTTCGCTCAATCGCTTTCAAGGCTTCATCAGTAGGAAAAGGAGGCATTCGATCCAACATTTTTGACAATTCAACACAATAAGCCCACGGCACCAGATCAATACGCATGGCCAACTGTTGGCCCAGTTTAACAAAGGTTCCACCAGCCCTTTCTAGTGCCTGACGCAAGCGAACAGCTCGCCTTTCAACGCTGTCACGCCTTAGAAGTTGATCAACAAAATTACCTACCAAGATACTGAGAAAAACATTGAACCATGTAAACATACGGCCAAAACTTCGCCAGAAATTTGGCCTGGATACGGCAGGTTCCACATAGGGCAGTTGCAACTGCGCCTCATACTGGTTGTCAAGTTGTTTACGGCGGGGAATACTCTGCAGAATGGATTCTAAAGGCAGCGGGGAAGCAACCTGATTAATACTGGCAACAGACTCTTTCCGATGTTGCAACCAGGCATTGACACCATTCATTACCGATTGTCTTGCCTGGACAGTTTTTTTCTTAAAAGGTTCAGGATGATGCAGGGAGGAACTGCGTAGATTTGTAGTCATCGCTACCCCTATACTTCCTTATCATCCAGACGAAACAACACGGTCCGACCGCTAACAAAAATCAATACCAAAATAACACTATGATAAATGGGGTTCGTCACTGCGAGGAAAAAAACATCATGGAGGTTAAATGGTTGTTGTGTGCCGATAAAAGAAAACAAAGCTGTGACTACAACTGCTGCAGCGGTCACAAACAGCGATTGGGTTAAAAATCGAATTAAGGTATATGCTGTAAATGACCATTTGCTCATTAAAACGTTGAAATTTACAGATGGTAACGCAAACATGTGGGTCGTTCGATTCAGCAAACCTTCAACCGTCTGGGCAACTCGATCCAGGCGGATAATAAGCTGCTCATTTGATTTCCCATCAAGGTGCTCCAGGATGTTATTTGTTACACGACGGCGAGCCTGTTCAGCTTTGTAGTGATCAAATTTTCGATACTGGCTAACAAAGTCAATTTCAGGATCCAACCTTACAGCCATAGATTCGAGCAAAAGGGTTGCACGTAATAGACGCAGCACTTCTATATCAATGTTGATCCCGTATTTACGAGCCAGATTGATGATCCCGAGCCACTGGGTAACTGAAGTTCTATTCTGCCATGGCTGACTGTTGGGCGTCGCTTCCAGCGCATACAGAAGCTGCCAATTATAGTTTTCCAATTCTTGAGTCAATTCAATTAAATCGATGGGCGGCAAAGGCTCCATCAGGATCAAAGATGCACGCGCCATGTTCTGCGGGTCACGTTGTTCGGCATAATATAAGATCTGACGCATAGCCTGTTGACGCGTGCGGCTGAGAGTACCAGTGGCCACAAAATTTATAAAAAAAAGTTTGCTGTCACGGCCAATAATGATGTTATTGGAGGTTGGGTTGGCATGAAAGAAAAGGTTTTCCTCGCGAGACCAGTAATTTATCCACAATAAACGTTTGGCGACCTTTTTGGGGTCGATATTCATGGCGCGAGCCTGCTCAAGCACGGCCTCATTTCCCAGTTCTATGGCAGCCAGTAATTCCCACAACCACATTCCGCTGGCGAAGTCGTTAACAACCACTTCCTCCCCTGAATACTCAAGATAAATCCTGGGCGCAGAAAAGAAACCCTTGCGAGATTCTTCCGCCTTGCGACGAAAGACATCCTGGCGGCGAGCTTCCTGGACAAAATCCAATTCTTCAATCAATAAGCTGCGAAATTCTTCGCGCAAGCCCTTGGTAAACCCGGGCCGAAAAATCGTGATAAATTCGGCAAAGGATAGCAACCAATCAAAGGCTTCCAGATCAGCCATAAATTGTTCACCCACTCCAGGACGGCGCACTTTGACAGCTACCTTCTCCCCGTTATACAAGATGGCCTGGTATGTACAGGCAACTGAAGTAGACAGGATAGGCTGGGGATCAAAGCGTGAAAATACGGCTGATAGTGGTTTTTTAATTGCACGTTCAACAATTCCAATGGCTTGTGCTACCGGGAAAGGCGGCACGTGATCAGCCATACAGGATAATTCATTACTGAATATCATTGGGATCAGATCAACGCGCATCGACAGATGAATACCAAGCTTAACAAATGACCCCCCATTACGCTCAAAAGCATGCCTGAGACGTGCAGCGCGTCTTTTGATTGTATCTCTACGTGTCAACACATCCCAAAAAGTATTGAAATAATAATAAAACACCAATTGAATACAGGAAAAAAAACGCCTGGCAGCAGCGATATGACTCGCATTAAAGGAAACAAATCGCATTTGAGGCAAGTCTGTGTCATCAGCCGAAACCTTGATAAACTGCCGGCGTGGTAAATCAGCGATTATTCCACGGCGATCATTAATCTCAATGGATTCTCCGAAGGACTCCCCGGTTCTTCGTTTTACCCCCGGCTTTTTTGAGGAAGACCCTGGTTCTTGTCGAATTGGGGTTGATGAATTGGGAGCAAGGTTTTGCATCGGGTAATTGCGTCCTGGCTGTTGGGAAATATCTATCCCGGCTTCAACTCGGGAATAGTTATTTTTCTAAATCCGCCACAAACGGATAAACTTGGATACCCGCTTCAGAGTTTTGCGTAAACCTTTACGGTAAGACCCTGTATTTATCGACTCGGCCAGATCGATAGGGATGTCACTGGCCTCTTTCATTGAGGCGCTAGCGGCCTTGGCTGAATTATGGATGAAATCCTCAATTGCGCCATCCGTCTTTTCTTTTGCGGATTGCTGGCGTTCACGCTCGTAAACTTCCGCCCCTTTTGATAACGACCTGGCAGCTTTATGGCCGATGCGAATTGCATTCTCTTCAAGCCGTTGGATTTCTTCCAAACCACGTGAATATTTGATCTTACGTTCATCACTGCCGTTTTTTTCGGAAGAAGCATCATCTTTTTTCTTTCGTCTTTTAAATTCCAAGACGATCGGTTTTAGCTGTGTCTCTGCATCGGCGGATGAACGGCTTAATAAGCGCACTTTGCTTTTTTCATCGTCAGTCATGTCAACCCTCGATTTCGCTATTTAAAAGGAAATAATAATTTTTCTAGATCAAGACGCTTGGTTTTTTTCTGGTAGATTAGCACGACGGGGATGATTACTTTCCCGTCCGCTTCGGCACCGAGCATCTCCTTTGCTTCTTCAACAACATCAAGGACTTCATCCCAAAGCTTTCCTTTTCCCTTTTTCAGATCCTTAAGGTTGCCGGGCTTCTGTGAACCCAAATCGATAATAATGGGCTGAGTCATTTCTGTAGAGATTTCTTCATTTTCTTCCACTATATTTATCCTCGCTTTCTATCACAATGAGAAACAAAATCATAATATATGGTACCCAGTTCTGCCGGGCACAGAACCTGAACGGTGCTAAAAAACCACTCAAAATAGAATTTTGATAACGAAATTTTACCAACGAGCAGCGCCGTTATTATAATTTTTTTCGTCGACTGCCACCCATGCATAACTAATTGGGATTGACAAAGCAGAATGTTAGATATATGATTTATTGTACTCTAAATATGTGACTAATGTCAATTAACTTATTTTGGCTTTTGCGGTAATACATCGTAATTACTTATCTGGCAGATATCACCGAATCGGAGAAAAGTATGGCTTTTACAAGGCAGGAAAACACTTTCGCCAACACAGAACCCATTGCCTTGATTGGCATCGGATGCAGACTTCCAGGAAATATCACTTCCACAGATGATCTATTGGAAGCATTACGCGGGAAGCGAGACCTTATTACAGATGTGCCGAGCAACCGTTGGAATACAGATGCTTTTTATGACCCTGACCCATTGGCACCCGGAAAATCCTATGTCCGCAAGGGTGGCTTTGTTGAAAACATAGAAAGTTTCGACCCCGCTTTCTTCGGCATTTCAGACGCAGAAGCGTCGCGCATGGATCCGCAGCAGCGTCTCATTCTCCAAACCATCTGGCATGCCATCGAAGATGCCGGACAACCCGCCAGCGAGCTTGCCCAAAGCAATACCGGTATGTTCCTGGCAATGATGAACACCAATGGTTATTCCCAACTCAAAGCAATTTATGAAGGGGCCGTGGGCATAACAGGTTATGATGCCATGGGCGATGCAATGAGCATCGCCGCCGGACGAGTCTCGCATTTTCTCGGATTGGAAGGCCCATGCCTGTCTCTTGATACCGCCTGTTCCAGTTCGTTGGTGGCCCTGCATCTGGCACGTCAGGCCATCCTATCAGGGGACTGTGACACGGCCATTGTAGTCGGTGTAAACGTCATGCTTCACCCGGGACTTCACATCGCATTCTCGAAAGTAGGCTTGATGTCGCGTATTGGACGCTGCGCCACTTTTGACGCCTCGGCAGATGGATATATTCGCGGGGAAGGCTGCGTGGCGGTCATTTTGCGCAGGCAGTCTCTCGCAATCGCAAGGGGTGATCATATTCATGCGAGCATCGTAGGCACAGCGATAAACCAGGATGGACATACACCCGCCCTGACAGCACCAAACGGACGCGCGCAGGAAAAAGTGATCCGCAGCGCACTGGCGCGCATGGGTATCAGCCCAAACGATATTCGTTACCTCGAAGCGCACGGCACCGGAACTCCGGTTGGCGACCCGATCGAAATGAGTGCCATCGTAAATGTTTTCGGCCCTGGTCGCCCATCCAGCGAACCACTCTATGTCGGCTCCGTCAAAAGTAATTTTGGGCATATCGAAGCAGGCGCTGGTCTATTGGGACTTGCCAAAGCCGCCCTGTCACTTGAATATGAAGAAATACTACCTAATATCCACTTTACGCAGTTAAACCCGGCCATCAATCTGGGGCGGGCTCCCATTCAAGTTGCCACCAGGCGAGTCCCCTGGCAGCGAAGCGAAACCCCACGCCTGGCGGGAATTAACTCTTTTGGTTACAGCGGTACAAATGCACACGCTATTTTGCAGGAGGCGCCTGTTTCAAGCACTTCTCACTCACCGGAAATTGATGAAGCTGGAATAATGGATGCCGAGACCGGTATGCTATTGATTTCGGCCAAATCTGCGGGATCGTTGGAAGAACTGGTTGACAAATGGATTGATTTCCTCGATAAAGATAACACCCCATCACTTCGTGACATTGCCTATTCTGCCGCCCTTAATCGCAGTCAGCTAACTTTTCGTCTGGCAATTGTCGGGAAAGGCAAGCTTGAAATCAAGAATAAACTTCAATCCTGGCGAATGGGGCGAACACCGCAAGGGCTGGCTTCTGGGCAGACGGTTTCCAGGATAAAACCGAAAATTGCCTTCATGTTCACCGGCCAGGGCGCCCAATATGCGCAGATGGGCCTGGCGCTATATACGCAAGAACCTCGCTTTGCCAGGACAATCAACGATTTGGCGGCCTTGATGGACCCGGAAATGGGGGCACCCCTTTTGGAGGTCTTATTTGGATCAACAGGAAAATCGTCGGCTGAATATCTCGAAAATACGCGCTACGTTCAGCCAGCTTTGTTTGCCATTGAATACGCCCTGGCCGATTTACTGGGATCATGGGGGATCAAACCCGATTTTGTCATTGGGCACAGCGTTGGAGAAATCGTCGCTGCGGTGATCGCGGGCGTGCTAGATCTTGACGATGCCGCACGTTTCGTTATAGCGCGGGGTCGCCTGATGGGAGATCTGCCATCAGGAGGAAAGATGCTCGCCATCAGCGCATCGGTTGACCAGGTGAACAAGTGGCTGGTGGGACGCGAAGCAGAGGTTTCTATCGCGGCAGTCAATGGTCCCAGGGCGGTTGTAATCTCCGGGTTGGCTGAAGCCGTTATGGCAATCGACGAACTTGCGCAATCTGCAGGCCGCCAAACCAAAGAACTTCAGGTTTCTCATGCCTTTCACTCACCTTTGATGGACTCAATCCTGGGCGAACTGACTGAAGTGGCATCATCAATGCATATTCACCCAGCCAAGATCCCGATCGCATCCAACACGACCGGCGAATTTTATGCTGTTGATGGGCAGCCTGAACGAATCCCATCAGCTTCTTATTGGAGCAGGCATGTACGCCAGGCAGTTCTCTTTCATCAGGGAATGCACAACATCATTGATGCTGGCTGCTCGCTGATAGTAGAAATTGGGCCTCACCCCGCCTTAATGCCTGCCGTGGTAACCGCCTTTGAGGCGCCATTCCTTCACACCATATCCACGCTCAAAAAAGATAAGAATGACGTCACCAACATGCTTGCCAGCCTGGCAGAACTGCATGTCAATGGCGCTTCCATCAAACTCGACACGCTCTTCAGCAGCCCCACCTACCAACGCATCAGGATGCCGCTTTACCCATTCCGACGTGAAAAGTATTGGCTGATCCCCAACGGTTCCCTGGACGTGGGTCCGGTCGATAACTCATCCACCCTGCATCTTGATTCTTCTACTCCCATTCCAGAACTACCGAAACTTCACCCCATACTGGGGAAAGTAATTACACATACATCCAAAAAGACTGTATTTGAAACCAGCATTAAGACCGCCAGTCCCTGGGCTGATCATCGTGTGCTTGAATCAACCATCTTTCCCGGAATGGCTTACCTGGAAATGGCAGCGCGTGGTTTCGCCGCGGCTTCAGGCACAGACTGGTGCCCCGTGGAAATTAAAGATATAGTCTTTGAACTTCCATTGAAACTTTCGTACAAAGAAGAGAAAAAAGTTGTACTGTCCCTTGATTTTGGTAGCAGCGGCAGAGGTGTAGCCAATTTCAAGATTAGCTGTGAAAACAGCAATCATTGCAAAGGACGCATCATAGCACTCAAGAATTCTTTGGAAATCAAAGTTGATCTCAAGACTGAACTAACCGAAAAGACCACCGAAATGAAGATTGGTCCATTTTACGGAGAAATGCGCGTTGGCGGACTGGACTTTGGTGCGCGCTTCGCCAACGTTCGCGAATTATGGCTTGGGAGACCCGGTTCAGGCGAGGCCTTTAGCCGCGTGGCTCTCAGCCCAGCAGTCCCAGATGATGATCCTTACAACAACGCAATCTTGATGGATAGCTGCCAACACGCAATTGGTGCAGCCACCCATGTACTGGGCGAAAAAAGCATCGCCCCATCAGGCTCAACCGCTGGGGCAGTTGTACCATCTTCAATCCAGTCCATCACGCTACGCGCGCTACTACCCCGTGAAACATGGAGCCATGTACGCATTACTACTCAAAAGGATAGCAGCCGCACAATTTTTGCAACCATCCACGTGTTTGACAAGGATGGAAAAGTACTGATGGAAATAGAAAACCAGGAACTACGCTATATAACTTTGCTGTCGACTGACAAGGGTACCAGCGCGTCCACAAAATCAACTACCAAAGATTCCGAAAACCAGTTCTTCAAATCACGCCAGGATCTGGTTGGCATCCTACGACCCTTGGCACACAAAGAACGCGTATCACTGATCTCAAAATGGCTCACATCCGAGATCAAGGAAACCCTGGGGCATGCAGCAGAAGGTTTGAGCCTGGACAGGCTGCCTCCATCAACGGCGTTTCTTGAAATTGGCCTTGATTCACTGCTCGTAACTGAACTACAACGGCGCATACAAGAAAAACTCCTGTTCCGTTTCAAACCCATGCAAGGACTGGATTACCAATCGATCGAATCCCTGGCAGAATACATCATCAGCGATGTGCTATTGGCAGATTTGCAAACGGAAGCTGCCGCCGCGGATTAACCGATATCAACTATTCATGATTTGCTCCCAATCTCCGCGTAGGAAGGCTTTTGCTTTATTCTGCGTAATCTGCGATAGCGCCCGTTCTAGCATGGCCGGTCGCTCTTGACCATCAAATTAAAATTTAAAATCAAAGGTAGGTTAGCATGAACAACTTTATTTCTGCTGCCGATGGATTGGATTTTGCGCGCGACTATATTGAAAACCACCTGGACAAACGCCAGGTAAATAAGATACAACACGCCTTTCCCTCCCCACGTTTTTGGAACGAGACTGAAATTCCAGTTCAACAAATGCTGGAGGATCGCCAGAAATTGCACGCGCAAGGGCTCGGGGCGCCGATTAATTTATACATGGGTGTACCTTATTGCATCCAGACCGACCCAGGAAAATGTGGTTACTGCCTTTTCCCAGTGGAAGCTTTCACGGGCAACGTTGATCTGGAAAGATATTTTGAATATCTCAAACGTGAAGCAGCCATGTACAAGGAAGGATTGAAAGGGCTGCCGCTGGGCGCTGTTTTCTTTGGTGGTGGCACATCCAACCTCTATAAAGCTGAAAAATTTCACGAACTGATGGATCTGGTGCGTTCGCTTTTTCCTGAAATCAAACCCTATGTCGACATTACTCTGGAAGGTATTCCGCAGCTCTTTACCCGGGAAAAGATCCAGGCAATCAAAGAATCGGGCATGAATCGCATCAGCATGGGAGTACAGCAGGTCAATGAGCGGCTCAATAGTTTCAGCGGCCGAAAACAAAAAACCCAGCATGTTATCCAAACGCTCGAATGGGCTAAGGAATTCGGCCTAGCTGCCAACATCGACTTGATCTTTGGCTGGCCCCAACAAACAGTTCAGACCATGGTAGAGGATCTGGAAACAGTGGTTGGCTGGGGAGTATACGACATCACCCATTATGAACTAAATGTCGGCGGCCCGACAGATTTTGCGCTTAACCGTTATCACGAACTTCCCAGCACCTTGAGTAACCTGGAAATGTACAAAGTCGCCCGTGATTTGCTAAAAAGCCATGGCTATGAACAGATCACTGCCTATAACTGGAGAAAACCTGGAAATCCTTTCAGCCGGCCATACGAGGAAGGTGTAACCCACCGTTTTGACAATATGGATACGCTTGGATTGGGCTATGCTGCACTCACTTTCTTTAGCGATGTTGCTCTGGATGAAGGACATTCCTGGTCCTTTATTAACTGGCGCAACCTGAATGAATACAAAGCCAGGATTGACGATGGAAAATTTCCCACTGAAGCCGGCTTCAAGCATGCCCGTGAAGATTTCATGATCTCACTGATCTGGCGCAACTTATTCGGCATGGAACTCGACCGCGAAGATTTCAATTCATCTTTTGATGTTGATATTTATGAACATTTTGAAGGCGTTTGGAAAGCGCTTGAGGAATTCGACTTTATCGAGGTCACCCCGCATAAGATCAGGTTGAAGGGCGATGGTCCGTTCTATACACCGCTGATCCAGACCCTGCTGGCCGAAAAACGCTACCAACAGTTGCGCGAAAAAATGGTTGTTGAAGCGCAGGCCTAGTTAAAAAGCATCCCGTTTCACCGTCCTGGTTACCCGGGAGCGTCAAACCCTACCGCTCGCAAAATGGATTTTTTCCTGTATCTACAAGGTAATTTCCCCCATGTATAAAAACTGATTGAATACTCCCATGACCCAATCTGACCCAAACACCAGCTTCAACCAGATCCAGAAAGAGTTAAAGGAAATGATTCTTGAGACCTTTGGCAATGATGATTCGAACATATCCCTGCCAAACGACATCCCAATTCTTGAACTGGGTATCAGCTCTCTTGCCCTGGTAGAAGGCATGAGGCGCGTATATGACCGGTTTGGTGTGCTGATTTCAATCAGGCGCATTATTGAAGGACAGGTCACACTTGGCGGCCTGGCATTATATATTGACAAAGAAATCCACAAAGAGCACACTCAAAAAAACAAGGGTGGTGCCCCGCGCGGCAAATGGATTGTCGAACGGGAAATCCCCCTGGCTGCATCCCAGCAGCACAGCGCCTTTTTAAGCCGGTATTCAGGTGAGGCAGGTGCTGCCTTTAATGAAAGCGTGCTTGTTAAACTGTCAGGTGTTTTGGATGGGCCCGCCCTGCAGGCTGCCGTGGAAGAAGCCGGCAATAGGTATGAGGCCCTGCGGACAGCCCTGCATTCTGATTCAAACTCGCTCCAGATCGGCAGCGGGGAGGCTCTTGATGTGCAGGTTGAGGCTGTTCCAAAAGGTAAGCTGGGGCAGTGGATGAAAGCTGCGGTCGGTGTGCCTTTTGAACCTGGGAAACGACTCTTTAGGGCAGAACTACTGCGAATTAATGAAGATGAGCATATCCTGGCTTTGACCGGTCACTTACTGGTGATCGATCAGGAATCGCTAGGAATCGTATTGGAAGATATTGCCAGGCTTTATTCGGCTTTTACCAGGGACAAGCCTGCCACGCTCATGGCTCCCTGCCTGCAGTGGACGGATTACGTGTCCTTGGGAGATACCCTCGAAGCCAGGCAGTCGCTGAAAGATGCATATAAATTCTGGGAAGAATCAAGCAGCGGGTTGCCTCAATTGGAACTTCCCGCCAGCCACCCCCGTCCCCCGGTAAAAAAATATTCGAGCGCCAGGTTTTCTACCCGTCTTGATGCGCCTGCCGCTGAATTAATCCGAGATTGGGCCGTCTCCAACAAAACCACCCCGAGTACAATTATCCTGGCAGCTTTCAACATCTTCTTGCATCGTTTAACTACTGCCAGCGAGATCGTAACCGGTGTGCAGAGTGAACCACTCTACCTTGATACCGGAATCCCGTCAGTTGCCGTCACGCGCAATATGCTGCCCCTACGCTCTTCATTTGAACCAGGTAGGAGTTTTTCAGACACAATTCATGAAATGGGCCGTCTGCAGGATCTGGCAAATAAACACAGGCTGCTGTCCCTGGCCGAAATGATCCCGTTACTCAAACTGCAGCGAGACCAGAGCCGTTCGCCCATATTCACGGTTGCCTTCCGCACCATCAACAGGCCTGCCGCACCTCAATTTGAGGGGTTGCACACGAGCCACATGCTGCCTCCCAGCCCGGGTGCGCGCTACGATCTTGAATTGATCAGCATCGAAGACCAGGAAGGCATAAACCTGGTGTTTGATTACAGCACGGAACTTTTTGAACAAGAGACCATTTCTCGCTGGGCAAATTGCCTAAAAGCATTGCTACGCTCTGCCCTGGATAACCCATCAACAACCTGTGGGCTTCTTCCGGTCATGCCGGGAGATGAATTGGAAATAGTTTTACGCGAATGGAACAAAACCGAAACAGCTGTTGATCAAAGCCAGACGATCCTGGATCTGATCATTAAGCAGGCACATACCAGGAACGGCCAAACAGCGGTCCGGTATGGGAACACTTCGATCAATTACGATCAACTACTTGAACAAACTGAAGGCATCGCTGTTTTACTGTTTAATAATGGAGTAAAAAAAGGGGACCGGGTGGGAATTTTCCTCAAACGCTCCACCGGGCTCATCCCTGCCATTCTGGCAGTATGGCGGCTCGCAGCCATGTACGTGCCCATCGATACAGCCTTCCCGGGGAAGCGCATTGCGTTCATGCTGAGTGATGCGAGTGTTCAAACTGTGATCACCAGCCGCGATCTTTTACCCATGCTCGAAAAAGAATCCGGCAGCTGCAAAATTATTTATCTGGAAGATGTGCGGGACCATAACACTATCCTGCCGGATGGAATACAACCTGCAGAGAACGAAGACAGCGCATACATCATGTTCACTTCAGGTTCGACAGGAAAGCCAAAAGGAGTGGAAGTGCGGCACCGGGCGCTGCTTAACTTCCTGATGGCCCTCCAGGAGTATATCCAAATTACGCCTCGAAGCAAGATGCTGGCCCTCACAACCATATCTTTCGATATTTCCACCGCCGAATTATTTCCACCCCTGATTTTGGGGGGGGAGGTGGAAGTGGCTGAGGATGGCCTTGCAGCTGACGGTATCCAGTTGGCAGAGCGTATTACCACCACCAGGCCCACCCATGTGCAGGCCACCCCATCAAGCTGGAAAAGCCTGCTGGAAACTGGATGGCTCGGTTGGGAAAATTTGTGCCTGATGTCTGCCGGAGAGGCCTTGAACCGGGAACTTTCGGAACAATTACTAAAAAACGACACGCGATTACTGAATTTGTACGGACCTACTGAAACAACGGTTTATTCCACAGCTTGCCAGGTAACAAGCGAGCCGGGCAAAGCAGTGCGCATAGGACGACCGCTCTTCAACACGCGCCTTTATGTGCTCGATTCCCGGATGCAGCCCATGCCTATTGGTGCTGCAGGGGATCTATACATCGGCGGGGAAGGGGTCTCACCCGGTTACTGGAACATGCCGGAATTAACTGCCGAGCGTTTCCTGCCGGATCCATTTCACCCAGGCGAACGAATATACAGGACTGGGGACCTGGCATATTTTATGCCGGACGGCAGCCTGATTTGCCTGGGCCGGGCCGACGAACAGGTAAAAATCCACGGGGTGAGAGTTGAACTCGGAGAAATTGAAACTGCCCTGCTCGGGCTTGCCGAGGTTCGAGATGCAGTAGTCACACCGTGGCGGGATTTGCACGGTGATTTACAACTGGTGGCCCATATCATCCCAAGCCAATCGGAAGCTCCGGATGCAGGTAACCTGCGCGAACAGCTCCGCGAAAAACTACCGGAAGTGATGGTGCCGCCGTACTTTTTATTCACAGGCTCATTTCCGCATACCGCAAACGGCAAGATCCATCGCGCCGCACTACCAACGCCTACCACTGCCAACCAGAATCAGCGGCCTCAAAATGTTCTTCCTCCAGCGACCCAAACGGAAAAGGCGCTGGCAGAGGCATGGGCGGATGTTATCGGCATCGATGTCCATATGATTGGGCGAGATTCAGACTTCATGGATTTGGGCGGGCACTCCCTTTTGATGACCCGCATGATGCTCGAAGTGCGTAAAATATTCCAGACCGTTTTCAATATGCGCGAATTCTTTGACGCACTGACCATAAGAAAATTCGCCGCCCTAGTCGATGAACGCCGCGCAAAAGCAAGCAGTGTGATACAGACCGGGCAGCCCGCGCAGACTGAGCGCGATGCCGAATGGGCCCGCCAACGGATGGCCTTTCTTTCTCGGGAAGCGCAGCTGCCCCATTACCTTGCCCCCGCACGCGGGCTCAGCTTCAAACCGGCGGAGCAAATCGAAACTGTATTTTTGACCGGTGCCACCGGTTTTCTGGGTGCTTACATTGTCAAGGAGATCTTGAAAAATACCCAGGCAAATCTTTATTGCCTGGTTCGCCCCAAACGCGGCGAAAACAGCAAGCAGCGTATTGAAAGACAGATGCGCAATTTCGATATTTGGCCTGGTGATGAAGCCTGGCAGTCAACCTGGGATGCGCGCATACAGGTGGTCGATGGCGATATCACCCTACCGCGCCTGGGCATGAGTGACCATCGTTATGAGACGCTGGCCCGCCAGGTGGACGCCATCTTCCACGGCGCAGCCCACGTCAATTTCATCTATCCCTATGAAGCCCTGCGTGCCACCAATGTGCTCGGCGTTCATGAAATCATCCAATTTGCCTTTCATGCCCGAATCAAGCCCGTGCACCACCTCTCCACTGCTGCCATCTGGCCAATGGGTGCAAAGTACACTTTTTATGAAAAAGACCCGATCGACCACAACGGGCTTCTTAATCTAGGCTATGATGAAGCCAAATGGGTCGGTGAAAAATGTCTGCGCAATGCAGCCGAACGCGGCCTGCCTGTGGCGCGCTATCGTCCGGGGGAGGTCGGCGGCGATAGTATCACGGGGCACTGCGTCACCGATCATTTTCTGATCGCCTGTATCAAGGGTTTTCTCCAATTCGGCGCTTTCCCGGAGCTGGATATCGAAGTGGATGTGGCCCCAGTGGATTACGTGGCCAAATCAATGGTTTACCTGGCTTTCCACCGCAAGCCTTTTGGCCGTGCTTTCCACCTGACAAACCCCTCACGCAGGCATATGAAGGATGCGCTGGCGTTCCTGCGCAATCTTGGTTATCAGTTTGATGTGCTGCCCTTTAGTGACCTGCGCAACAGGTTGGTCAGCAGTCCAAATTTTGCATCGAACGCCCTGTTTGCCTATCAGGCCGCCCTGGAAGACATGGATCAGGTCAGCATGCAGCTGCCCAACTACGACACCCGTGAAACCCGGCGTGAGCTGGAAGGTTCCGGTATCGTCTGCGCCCCTGCTGATGAAAAACTGTTCGAAACGTATTTGCATTATTTGCGCGGCATTGGTTTTATGCCGGAGCCCGAAAATTTTGCTTCTGGAGTGGGTGGACATGCTTAAAGGGAAAAAGATCTTGGTCACCGGCGGGAGCCGGGGGATTGGAACTGCCATTGTGCGCAGAGCCATGCAGGAAGGTGCAGATGTCGCCTTTACGTACCTGCACAGCATGGATGAAGCACACTTGCTTGCATCCGAATTGTCAGCGAGTTATTCTTCCCAACGTTGTCTGTCGATTGAATGTGACGTGACTGATATGCAGGCCATGGAAACAGCGGTTAAGAACTTGATCAGCGAGTTCGGCGCCATTGATGGGCTGGTCAACAACGCCGGCATCACACGCGACGTGGTCTTTGCGCGCATGAGCCGTGCCCAGTGGGATGGGGTTTTGAACACCAACCTGGGCAGCGTCTACAATGCCACCAAGCCGCTCATTTTACAAATGGTGAAGCAGCGCGGCGGTTCGATCGTGAACATCACTTCGGTGGCTGCCATTTATGGCAACAACGGGCAAACCAACTATTCCGCCTCCAAGGCCGGGATCATTGGTTTTACCAAGTCGCTATCCGCAGAGGTTTCGCCGCAAAACATCCGCGTCAATGCGGTTGCGCCTGGTTATATCAATACCGATATGCTCGGTGTGCTCGACCCCGATACGCTCGCTTATATAAAATCGCGCATTTCCATGCGGCGCCTGGGGAACGTCGACGATATTGCGCCGATGGTTTGTTTCCTGCTGTCAGACAACGCCGGCTACATCACCGGGCAGATCATCCAGATCGACGGGGGCATTACCCTGTAACCAGTTTTTTACATTTACGAATCACACCCTGATCAATATCCAATTCTGACCGAAGGAGAGCCGATAATGACTGGAATTATCTTTTCAATTTTGATCTTGGTATTTTTGGTCGGGTCAAGTTCGCTCTATTTTCTACTGCGAACGCCCGGCAAGCGATACACTGGGCCAGGCTCAGTTTCTGACCTCTATGACGCCTGGACTGTCGATAAAAAAATGAAATTCTATTGGGGAAACCACCTGCACGCCGGGCATTACGGTCTGCCATCTCATCACAAGGATTTCATTCGTGCCAAATTTGATATGATTGATGAGATGGTGCACTGGGGCATTGCTGAGCCAGATCCAATGCTCTTCAACCGGCTGGAAAAACCTATTCCTGGTGCTGAGCCCGTAAAAATCCTGGATATTGGCTGTGGATTGGGAGGCAGCGTCTCATACCTTGCAAAACGCTGGTCAAAAAGCGCTCATATTACTGGCATCACCATCTCCAACGCCCAGGCTCGTTTCGCTATCGACTTGGCTCGTTCGGGCGACCAAAAAAATGTGGCCTTTATGCTTTGCGATGCCATGAATCAAGCCTTCGCCCCCGAGAGTTTTGATATTATCTGGACACTCGAATCCGAAATGCATATGCCGGATAAAGAACGCTTCGTAAATGAGATCGTGCGGCTTCTCAAACCTGGCGGAAGGGTGGTAACTGGCACCTGGAATCTGCGTGATACACGTTCCGTACCATTGACTCCATCAGAAAAGGAAAAGGTTCAATACATGTTGGATGAGTGGTGCGCTACCAAGTTCGATGGCATCCAGGAAATCGTGGAACGTTTTGAGCGACACGGCTTGATTGATGTGCTTGGGGAAGATTGGACCGAGGCAACGCTCCCGAGCTGGAGGGAAGCTGTTTTGGTTGCCGTGCGTGATGTGCGCGGACTGGCAGGGAACAGCCTGGATTTGGCGTTGTCACATATTCGTGATGCCTATACGATTTTGCTGCATGACTCGGCCTTCCGCAAGGGATTATGTGAGTACGGATTATTTCGTGGGCAAAAGCCAGGCTGACTGGGGGTCCACTTCTTGGCGGAGTAATCTCGCACCAGTATCCGTTTACCGGATGCGATTGGATGTGCCATGCGTAAATCCATAGTTGGTTCTTCGCTGCCGGATGGGCTGGCTAACAACGCCGGCATCACCCGCGACGTGGTCTTTGCACGCATGAGCTGCGCCCAGTGAGATGGGGTTTTAAACACCAACCTGGGCAGCGTCTGCAATGCCACCAATCCGCTCATTTTACAAATGGTAAAGCAGCGCGGCGGTTCGATCGTGAACATCACATCCGTGGCTGCCATTTATGGCAACAACGGGCAAAACAACTATTCCGCATCAAAGGCCGGGATCATTGGTTTTGCAAGTCGCTTTCCGCCGATGTGTCGCCGCAAAACATACGTGTCAATGCGGTTGCGCCTGGTTATATCAATACCGATATGCTCGGTGTGCTCAACCCCGATACGCTCGCATATATAAAATCGCGCATTTCCATGCGTTGCCTGGGGAAGGTGGACGATATTGCGCCGATGGTTTGTTTCCTGCTGTCAGACAATGCCGACTACATCACCGGGCGAGTCATCCAGATCGACGGGGGCATTACCCTGTAGAACCAATATATAAGATCACCAGATATCTGCAGTTAGCCTTTCCGCTCGGCTGGATAATCCCGCACCAACCCTCTCCTCGCCCACATGGCGGGCTTATTTACATAAATCCATTTGCGTATTTGGATGGCGAGGGTATAGTATAGAAAACCTCTGCCCCAATGCAGTATACGGTAAGGGAATTCATAAATCAGCCATTCTCGCAGCCCTTGTGGAGCAAATATCCCGGTGAAATTATCGCGCATTGACTCCAGAGGGCGGGGTGCGGTTTCCGGTTCGAGCGTGCCGGAGTTTTCCCACTTTTCAGGATCAAGCTGCATGCGCCAGGCATTCACCCAGGGGCGGGATTTTAGAGATGGATGATCAGGATAACATTCTGAAACAGCCTGCCAAAATAATACGAGCGCCACTTCCTCAATCCGGTCCAGATTTTTACGCGCGACTTGAAGGGCCTGGACAGGGCTGCGCCTGGATGCCAGGTCGAGATGCAGCAGCATCATCAAGTGCATACGGGTCAGGTCACCGCGCACATGCATGGGGCGCGGTGAACCCTTTTCGGACCAATCTGCGAACAACTGCTGAACCCGATCATTCAATAATCGAAAGCGTTCGCCCAGGCTGAAAACTTCTGGAGTCGGGTGGGTTAATAAGCCCTGTACATAGAGCTGGTACGTCCAGGCCCAATAGATGGCAGTATCCCAGGTCAGCTTGGATGTGAAGATCTGCGCATGCCCAAACGTACGGTACATCCCCTGGTAGAAACCCAGGCAGATTTGGTAAAGATTCTCGATCACCAGCCGGTTATAGTCATTGACGGCTGTCTCAGTCAGCGTGCCTGTGCGATCACGGCGGATCATTTCCACAGTCAGCGTGTTGGCAATTGCGATAAAGTCTGAACCTGTGCTGTAGAGTGGATCCAAAAAGAAACCAGCTTCGCCCACACAACTCCAGCGCTGGTGTGAAAACACCTGGGCCGAGGCATAACTGTAGCGCTTCAGACTTAAAAAATCCATGGGCGGTTCATTTCGAATAAACTCCCACATCTTGGGTTCATTCGCCTGAAGCCATTCAAGCGCCTGGGAATAGGATTTGCCATAGGTATTGTGCGGGTGAATATCATCATCCGTGACTATGCCAATGCTGGTGGCTCCTGATCCGAGTGGAATTAACCAGACCCAATATCCTCGCCCCATCAGGTGGTTTGTGGAAAAATAGCGGTCTTCCACCGAG
Source organism: uncultured Anaerolineae bacterium (assembly GCA_903846015.1). Lineage (GTDB taxonomy): Bacteria > Chloroflexota > Anaerolineae > Anaerolineales > Villigracilaceae > UBA5195. Next base: position 23,107 of record CAIMZS010000535.1, read on the forward strand.
CCAATCCGCCAGGCCTGGCCGCCCTGTATTCCCATCGTATCGATATCGATCCGGCCTTGATAGCGCCACCAGGCTGCGCTGGCCCGGTGTTCGTGCTGCCGTTTTAACCCGAGCTTGGTTTGCAGCAATCGCCTTCGTCCCAGCGCATCGGTCACCCACCGTCCAGTCACCACAAATTCTTCATTGTCGCTCTTTCGCCGGCATCTTATTACATGCGCTGCATCCCCTTCGGCCAGTTCAATATCATCCACACTGCTGCCCTCGAAAAGCGTTACCCCCATCGCCTTTACCATATCCCGCAGATCATTTTCCAAACGGCCACGGTCGATCTGGTAAGATGGTACCGGGGGAAACAGTTCTATGCCGGTCTCCGGTCTCGCAGTCAGCGGCTCCTGCCCCTGGCCCATGAAAAATCGCAATCCCAGCTTGGGCAGATGCCTGGTGTGGAAATACTTCTCCAACTGCAAAACCTGCCCAAAATAGTAGGTTCCCAGTTCGATCGACGACTCGCCAACTTTGAAGGCCGCTTCAGGCAGGGGAGATGTTAAACGGTCGATTACGGCTACGGATAGATCAGGTAATTCCAGCCGCAGCTGTCGCGCCAGGGTCAGCCCGGCCAGGCCACCGCCGCAGATCACAACGTCAAAATAAGTTTGGGTTTGCATTTTTTCTCCAATACGTGACTAGGCTAATTCTGCAACACGCTGAGCATCCCGCGGTAACCCTGCGCGATCCTGGGTAATCTGCCCTGTGAAATAACCCGTTCCGCAGAATCTCGTCGAAATTGGCGGCGGCTTTCCCGAAACGATTGATTCTGGATATAACCCATCATAATTCTATGATAATTGTACCGAAAATAATAGTCAAGGGTTCTACACACCCCGTAAGCCGTTTTAGGTTAACCCATTCTTGCACAAAGATCATCAAATACTCTAAGCGCCTGGATTCCGCATCAGCCAACGCATAAGCGGGCCGCTTAGCATGGATGTTACCAGAGCCATGACCACCAGAGCGACAAAAACGCGCTGGTCAATAACCTGATACTCCAGTGCAACAGATGCAAAGATGATCTCCATCGCGCCACGGGCATTTAAACCACTGCCAACGGCTAAAGCTTCACGCAGCTTTAGACCTCCCAGCCAGGCGCCCAAACCAGCCCCAAGGATTTTGCCAATACTGGCGATCAAGATCACAACAACAACCAACACCAGGTCAAAATCCCTGGCAAAGTTTGCTTTTAAGCCGACAGAGACAAAATACAAAGGAGCAAAAAAATTGGCACCAAACTGTTGGATGGTTCCATAGACAGGGTTGTTCTTTTTGGAGCCCAAGCCATGACCTACTGTGACCCCTACCAGGAATGCTCCCAAAACTGGATGAATGCCCACTCCCTCTGCTAATGCCGCCGCTGCCAAAATACAGGCAGCGATGATACTGATATGACATCCTTCCCGATCAACAACCCGTTGCTGCCAGCTTAACAGGGGTCGGATCAACCAGCGTCCTATCCCCAAAAACAAAACCAAAACCACGAGAACCAGACCAAACACTCCCCATGGATTCTTGTTGGGATTTCCAGGGTTCAACGCACTGAGACTTGCCGCAAAAAGCGACCATCCAACCAGATCACCTATGACTGCGGCAGTGATAACGATACTACCCACCTGCGTATCAAGCAGGTCAAGGTCCTTTAATATTCGTGCGATCACGGGCAGTGCTGAAATGGAAAGCGCAGTTCCCATAAAGATGGGCAGAATAAGCCCCTTTTCCTGCGTGCCCCAAATAGCTGGCCATGCTTGCACTGCGCCGAATCCCATCCCGAAGGGAATCAGGATTCCCAAAAAGCTGGCAAGGATAATTCCCCTACCACGTTCGTTCACTCGCTCAAGGTTTATTTCCAATCCAACTGAAAACAGGAAAAATAACATGCCAAGGGATATCACTGCTTCGCGTGCCGCATTGACAGTGGACGGATTTGGAAACAACCATGCATAGGCATCTGGCGCGAGTATGCCGAAGATGGTGGGTCCCAAAACAATACCTCCTAAAAGTTCTCCCATGACAGTTGGGTGGCGAAGCCTGCGCATGATATATCCGCCCATTATCGCCATAGCAAGAATTAAACCAATTTGGAGAAAAAACAAAATCCACTCGTGCTGACTCAATAGATTCATTTTTGCAATCCGGGCATACGCTCACATTGAAAATGTGGTATCACACACCGGTCGACGGAGGCCATGACCGGATGCATTGACCATGTAAACCAGGAAAACTGATAGAACGGGTCCGGCTACCCCGTGCTCGTGCTCTAACCATGCTTATCCATCGAGGTAGAACCTGGTGCGTGCTGGCTTGGAGGTAATCCGGTTAACCTTGATCAAATCATACGGTTCATATAATCGCAATCTTTCCAGTCGTTCCATCCAGCCTGATTCTCTGCCCGTCTTTCAAACGAGTGGTGGCCTGGTGTACTCCCACCACCGCTGGAATGCCATATTCACGCGCAACCACCGAGCCATGGGTCATCATGCCGCCCACTTCGGTGATCAAGCCCACGGCTGTCATGAATAATGGCGTCCAAGCCGGATCGGTGCCTGAACAAACCAGAATCTCACCAGGCGCGAGCTGGGCGCTTCGCGGGTCAATAATTACATGAACAATCCCTACCACCACACCTGGGGAGACCGGGCTGCCAGAAATGATGCTCCCGCTGTCCGTTGCAGCGCCCAAGCCTTCGTAATATGAGCGCCCATCGCTGACCAACACGCGCGGCACCTGTTTGCGGCGTAGTTCGCGCTCATAAGCTGCGCGTCTTTCAATAATGAGTGGTTTCCAATCCACTGCGAGAGCTGCATCAGTACCTGAATTCGCCAATAATTCCAACTCAAACATTCTGAGAAATACCAAATCATCGGCCTGCTCAATCGTACCAGCTTCGACAAATTCCCGGCCTACTTCCAACATGGCTTTTCGCGCAATCCCCATGTTGCGAATTGCAAAAAACTTTGGACTCTCGCGGGCGCCCATCAGCAGCCTGATCCTGCGTGCTGCAGCGCGCACCAATTTTTCTTTCAACCAACCTACAGGTTGATTACGCACTTGAACGGAAAGATTCTCGATCGCATTGCGCGCAGCGACTTCACCTTTGGCAAAAAGGACATCCGGAGCAAGCTCAAAATCAATTTTCAAGTAACTTTGCAGGGTGACCAACACCGATACCGGTTCCTCGCGCCAACGCGGCTGCCCAAAATCAATCTCGCCAATACCTCGCATGCCGTACCGTTCCATGAAATTCGCAACTGCTGATTGCGCTACGAGAGGCAGCAAGCCATTCCGGTAAAGAGATACAAGTTCAGCAGCTTGCTTGTGGTTGAACAATGCCGCAGATGGTTCATCAGCCCTAATCGCCTTTGCAGTTTGCCACAACGCCAGATCCATCTCCGTGGTCACATTGTCCGGCAATCCGCGCGTGACTTCCAGCGCATCGATTGGCGAAATGTGATTCAAAAAATTCAGCGCCGCCATGCTAGGCCCCAATATCGGGATAAATTTCGGCAGCAAAAAAGCAAAGGCGCTGGCAATTCGATCTTTCATAAAGATGATAACATTCTTCAATCGCCCAAATCGGTTGGGGGCCGGGGCTATAACTTCCGTGCTCAAGTATTCTTCGATGGCTTTATTAAAGCGAGCGCGAGCCTGTTCGGGCCGGAGCATATTACGTGCCAGCCGAGCCAGTACCGGCAGAGCAAAATATGCCAACCCCTGGATGGTGCTGAACTTGAGCCTGCCCTTGCCAGCACCCAAACGCGGGTCTGTTTTCAACGAGAGTATGATCTGACCAACGCTCGGCTCGATAAACCCAAGCAAACCATTGACAATCCGGATTCCAATCGGGTGATGGACGACATCACTGATTTTTATCCACAAGCGTTCGCCTGCGCTCACGATGACACTCGCATTTTCTTGCTGCATCATTCCTATGTTCTCTTGAGAATAACCCTTCATACCCAATCCCAGTTCTTCAACGGGTATTGAGTAAGGGGTGCTTTGGAACATTTGCCCAGCCCCTGCAACCAAATACTGGATGGCATCACGTCCCAATGGTGTCATTGGCCCCAACAACCCTTGAACCGCGCCAAACGAAAACCAGACGATGATGGGATCAAAGGAGATTGCAGGTAATGGGAACAAAGATGTAACAGCCCGTGACTGTAATATAAACAGTTCACCTGCCATGAACGCCCATTCGATATCCTGAGGAAGCTCAAATTCATTTTGAATGGACTGCCCAGCGGCCACAAGCTGGCGAATTTCATTATCAGAAAGGGTTTGACGCCCAGCGAGCGAGCCGGTGGGATAGATGTGTTCCGAGACAGTTACCACCCCACCACCAGCCCTGGCACGGGTAGACATTTCCTTTTTCCCAATCGTGGTATTTTTTATCACACCGCTTAATGAATCAACGACAAAATGATCTGGCTCCACCTGCCCAGAAACAAGCGCTTCCCCCAGCCCAAAGGTGGCGTCGATAACCGACTCGCTCAATAACCCCGTCAAAGGATTGACAGTGAATAGCACTCCCGAGACATCACTCATTACCATGACCTGCACAATAACCGCCAATGCGGCATCATCATGGAAAATTTTATTACGGATCCGGTAGCCAATCGCCCGCGCAGTCCAAAGGCTGCTCCAACATCGGACAACCGATGCCATGATCTGCGCATCTCCAACAACATTCAGAAAGGTATCCTGTTGACCAGCAAAAGACATGTCGGGCAAATCTTCAGCAGTGGCTGATGAGCGGATCGCAACTGGTACCTGGGCGACTATTCCTAATGATTGGTTGAGGTTAGCATATGCGATTTGAACAGACCTGGTAAGATCGTCTGACACTTTCCCCATCGAAAAAGCTGTTCGTATTCTGGCGGAGATATCTTCTAATTTATTAATGTCATCCGAAAGACCGCAAGTTTGGGAAGATAAATTATCTAAAGCCGTTTGGATAACCGCTTCCAAAGCGTTTTCCTTCACAAAATCACAATACGCCGAAGTAGAAATGATAAATCCGGGCGGAACGTTAAACCCACCACGCGAGAGTCGCGCCAAATTTGCGCCCTTGCCTCCAGCTGTTTCCAAATTTGCTTCAGGTGAAGTAAAAGAAATAATCATGACATGATTATTGCACAAAATTCAGCCATTGGAGTGACAGATTTTCTTTTTTGGTGCGTAGGGGCGGCGTAGGGGCGGCGCGACGCTCCGCCCCTACGCACGGGTCAAACCAAATAATCATGGTCAAATCATGTGGTTCAGACAATCAGCACGTAATGGTATACAATAAAACAATGGTTTTACCCCCACACCCCAATTCCGATCAAGCACTCAGCCACGCAGGTTCTGATGACAAAACCAGCCTGCGCGGTAAGTTCAAAATATTCTTTGGCTACGCATCCGGAGTAGGCAAGACCTACGCCATGCTTGAGGCAGCCCACCAACGTCACAATGAGGGTGTGGATGTGGCCATTGGTTACCTCGAAACCCATCAACGCAGCGAAACTGAAGCGCTCGCGACAGAATTGGAAATCATCCCACGCAAATCAATTGTATACCAGGGCGTATCCATCCAAGAAATGGATGTGGATGCCATCCTTACTCGCCACCCTAAACTTGCCCTGGTGGATGAACTGGCCCATTCCAATGCACCCGGCTCTCGACATCCCAAGCGCTACCAAGATGTAAAAGAACTGCTTGAGGCGGGGATTGATGTGTACACAACACTCAACATCCAGCACCTTGAAAGTCTTAATGACGTAATCACACAAATTACCGGGGTACTGGTAGATGAAACCATTCCAGACAAAGTATTGGATGATGCCAGTGAACTTGAACTGATCGACCTACCACCCGACGAGCTTCTGACTCGATTGACCGAGGATAAGGTCTTCGTGCCGGAGCAGGCAGCCCGCACGATAGACAAATTCTTTCGGAAAGGAAACCTGACGGCCCTGCGGGAAATGACACTGCGCCGAACAGCCGAACGCGTGGACGGCCAGATGCGCGCTTATATGCAATCAAGCGCCATCGATAAAGTCTGGGCTGCTTCTGAGCGCATTGTTGTCTGTGTCAGCCCCAGCGAACTGGGTGAGCGCCTTGTCCGTTCCGCGCGGCGACTGGCCGATGAACTCAATGCTGAATGGATGGCCATCTATGTAGAGACGCCATCACACCTGGCTTTGCCACAAGAAAAACGCGAACAGGTCACAGACACATTGAAATTGGCAGAAGAACTGGGAGCACGCATCCATGTTATCCCCGCCGACGGTTCGGTTAGTTCCATCGCCCATACCATCATGGATTTCGCTCGCAAGCACAATGTCACCAAGATCATGGCAGGCAAACCAATCCGCCCACGCTGGTTTAATTTGCTAAGGGGCGGATCGCTGGTCGATGAACTTATCTACCACAGCGGCGATATCGATGTATATGTCATCACAAGCAATGAACCGGCACGCATCCCGCCTGAAGAAAACCCTCTGCGCGCGCACAGCACACCAAGAAAATATCTGTTGGGCATTTTCCTGGTGGCAATCGCTACCGCGCTTTGCTACCTGATTGAGTTGGATATTTCGCCTACGAACCTGGTGATGGTTTACCTTCTGGCGGTTATGATCGCCGCCATCTATCTAGGACGCGGGCCCGCCATCCTGGCTTCTGCGTTGGGCGTGGTCGCCTTCGATTTTTTCTTTGTTCCACCTTACTACACCCTGGCTGTTTCCGACACTGAGTACTTTATCACCTTCGGAGGGTTATTTTTGGTTGGGGTCGTCATCAGCGCACTGGCAGTGCGCGCCCGTGAACAAGCAGAATCTGCCCAACGCCGGGAGGCCGCTACTGCCATGCTTTACTCCCTCAGCCGGGACCTGGCCGCCGCGGAAGGGCTGGATACGGTATTATCAGCCGTACGAACACATTTGGAAGCAGATTTTAGCAAGGATGTGGTCATCTACCTACCGCAAGGAGATATTCTACAGCCATTCATCGATACAAGCACTGCCCAGCATTTACCAGGAGAAGCAGAATTGAGCCTGGCTATGTGGTCTTATCGCCATAATGAACCCGCCGGATTAGGAACCAATACCCTGCCATCTGCTGAGCCGCGCTTTATACCACTGAGGACTTCCCACCATACTGCTGGCGTCCTCAGCCTTAAACCAATCGATCCGACCCGCCAGTTGACCACCGATCAGCGCCGCATGCTCGAATCTTTTGCGAACCAGACGGCGCAGGCAGTAGAACGCGTTCACCTGGCCGAACAGACCCGCCAAATCAAGCTGATGCAAGAAGCCGAAAAACTACAAAATGCCCTGCTCAACTCCATTTCTCATGATCTACGCACCCCATTGGTTTCCATCACGGGCGCATTGACTACACTGGAAGCGCAGGATGAAACCCTGGGCATGGATGCTCGAAGGAGTCTGATCGAAACCGCGCGAGAAGAGGCCGACCGGCTTAACCGCTTAGTGGGCAACTTGCTGGATATGACCAGACTCGAAGCTGGCGCATTGAGGGTCAAGCGAGAACCCGCCGATGTGCAGGATATTATTGGTTCCGCCATCGGGCAAATGGACGAACGATTAGCCGGACGAAACATAAAAATCGATGTTCCTGATCCGATCGATCTTCCACTTATCCACCTGGATTTCGTGTTGATTGTCCACGTCATCACCAATTTACTTGATAACGCCATTAAATATTCTGCTCAGGGTTCGCCACTTGAATTGCAAGCACAAATAGCAGGTTCTGAAATTTTCATCAGTGTACTTGACCGCGGCCTGGGTATTCCAGAGGACGATTTGGGGCGCGTTTTCGACAAATTTTACCGTGTCCAGCGCCCGGATCAGGTAACTGGCACTGGCCTGGGACTGGCAATCTGCAAGGGGATTGTTGAAGCCCACGGCGGACGGATCTGGGCAGCCAACCGGCCAGATGGGGGCACTCACTTTACAATCGCCCTACCGTTCTAATGAGGTGTAAACAAACCACTCTTCCGCTTGCTTTAAGCATGCTCAAATTATGCGGTAGTGCCCGTTCTAGCAGGACCAGTTCAGACTATCAGTGTCAATCTGAAAATGGATAACATCATGACTGAAAACTTACCTCGTATCCTGGTTGTTGATGACGAGCGCCCCATCCGGCGTTTTCTGAATGCTTCCTTGAGTGACAAATATACCATTTACGAAGCATCCAACGGCGAAGAAGCCATCCGTGCCGTCACTTCAGAACGTCCAGATCTGGTAATCCTTGATCTAGGACTCCCCGATCTGGACGGGGTAGAGGTGACCCGCCGCTTGCGCGAATGGACGCAGATTCCTATCATCGTCGTTTCAGTACGCGAACAGGAAAATGACAAAATTGCCGCACTGGATGCCGGGGCGGATGACTATCTGACCAAACCCTTTGGTGCCGGGGAACTACTGGCACGCATCCGTGTAGCGCTGCGGCGTTCAGGGCAAAGTGAAAACGAACCTATCTTTACCAGCGGGAACCTGATAGTGGATTTAACCTTACGAATTGTGACAGTTAATCGCCAGCCAGTAACACTCACCCCCACCGAATACGATTTGCTCAAAACATTCATCAAACATTCCGGAAAAGTATTGACACATCACCAACTATTACGGACCGTATGGGGCAATGGCTACGAAAGCGATACGCATATATTACAGGTCAACATCAGCAACCTGCGCCGAAAGATCGAGCCAGATCCAACACGGCCAACACACATCGTCACAGAACCAGGGGTGGGATACAGACTGAAGATTAGTTAGTTCTTGACACTTTCTTGACATCCTGCACGATTCTCTTGTGCAAAATTTGACACGCCCGCCAGTAAAATGACGGGCGTGTTCTTAAAGTAATCACCTACTCACACTTGATCCAAGCAGTTTGCGATGGCAGTTATTAAGCAGATTCACTCCTTCTGCAGGTCTCTTGATCTTGTTCATCTTTCGATGCAGGCCCCGGTTCTTGTGGGATTATTCTAGATAATCATGGTCAGATCATGCGGTTCATATAAAAAGAAATCGAGGCAAATTTATGAGTAACATCCCAACCCCTGCCGCTCACCTGATACAGGATTATGAACAGCAGAAAAATCTTTTTGAAAACCAACCAACCATTATCCAGCATTTCTTAGAAAGCCAGGCCAGGCAAATCGCCGATGGGCTGACATCCGGGACAAACCAAATCCGTTTTACACTGCCAGATAGGGTCATCATCCCAATAAGGCAAATAGAACAGCAAGCCACGGTAACGATTCCAGAAGCGGAGCGTGAGCAAAGACTCGGAGATTTGTGGGCATCCATAACCCGGCACGAAGTACGCGATGCAATCTTGCATCGTTTACAGGAATTGGAGCAAACTCCCGACCAGGCAATTTCCACCAGCGCCAGCCTGCTGCGCTATTCAGCAGCGGCACACCTGGTATTCAACGTGCTTCCAGCTGGTCGCTCTGTAACTTATCGTCCATTAGAAGATGAGGCCATTCCTTCCATCCCGGTGGGCGATGATTCGCTAGAATCTGCCATAACCCAATCCAGCGATGCAATCGCGGAACAGGGATCAGCCGATGAAGGGCGCGGCGAACTTCAATCCCCATTTGTGCCAGCAGCACGAAAGTTTTACCTGCCACAGTGGGTAGCCTTCGACAATAACAATAAGTTGTTGGTAGGCTCAGAAAAAGAGGCTGAGGCACATATTCAATCCATGCAAAAATATGTGCAGATTTTACACCGAGCCAGTTCGCTGGCTTCATACATGGTAGCTTGTGATGAATACCAACGCAAACGTTACGGCATTTTAGGACAATTGATTAACCAGGGCCGCGCATTGGCAAATTTTAAAACCAATGCCATCATCAATAAAATCAAGGATCGAGCAAAGAAAGGAAGCCTGAATCGTGGCTTGAGCATCTCGTTGCCCTATTTCGACGACCAAAGCCTGGAGATGGCCGAGACTGAATTTGAGATCATACCCGCAGGACGAATAATGTTTATTCCAGCGTTTGTGGTACGCGCAGCCCGCGGCAAACAGGCACAGGTCAATCAAGATACGCGGCTCAATTCATCCACACGAAAACATTTGCTCGCACAATTAAAAACCCTCGAAACAGCTTTCCAGGCCTAAAACATCCCATCTTCAAGTGATAGCACGGCGATAAATCGCCCTGCTATCACTTGAAGATCACCCTGAACTAACCAAAGGATATTCCATGATTTTTTCAATCGGTCTCCTTATTGTCATCGTTTTCATCGCCTTTAAAGTCGCCCCAGTGGAAAAGCAAGAACATGCCAGTGTGCATGGCGCGGGGCAGATTGGGCTATTGGCAGCACTGGCACTATTTGGAGTTGACTACTTCACATCTTATTTTTACGCCACCGGTGAACTGATGAGCGCGCTGCATCCCTACGGGCTTCAACAATATGGCTGGATAGCAGTGATCGTAATTGCCTTTGCCAATGCGGTCTTTGGAATTCTATACATGTATTCCCTGGGAATTTTTAACGAAGGGGGAGGTTCTTATACTGCCTCGATGCGCTACCTTTCACCGGGATTGAGCCTGGTAGTGGCCGTTGTATTGCTTCAGGATTACATCTTTACCATCGTTGTCTCAAGCCTATCGGGCGTTGACCAACTGCTTTCAATATTCAGCCTTTACAGTATTGACTGGCTGATCCGGGTGGCAATTGGCATCTTTCTGATGGGCATCACCTGGTATCTGACCATTCGAGGGCGAGGAGAATCGGCGCGGGTGGTGTTCACCATGCTGAGTATCTTTGTGTTTATGACAATCGTGATGGCAATTGGACTGATCCTCGCGAAAACACGCGGAGTTCCTGCAGTAATCTACCCTGAGAATGTTCAGCCGGCATCATTCTGGCAGGCAGCTTTCCACATGCTGACCGCTTCCATGAAGGGGCTGGTGGCACTCTCCGGGTTGGAAGCCATGTCTAATGGTATCCAATTCGTCATCGATGATGATGCCGAATTGGTTAAATGGGGCAAAAAACAATACCCCAAACTTCAAGGCCTGTGGGATTTCTACAGCGGCAAGGCCGGCATTGGACGCCTGGTACAAACATCCTTCCTGTTTTACGGCGGGCTGACTACATCCTTCCTGGCATATTTTGCCTTCCACTTCAATGTTTTTGACGGCACATTAGGACGCTCCCTGGTTGCCAACCTGGCATTTATCGGTTTCGACCAGATTCCTGGCGGAAACATCCTATACTGGGCCTATCAAATCCTGGCCGTTGGTTTGCTGGCGGCCGCATCGATGACAGCCTTCCAAGATTTGCAAGCCACTGAATGGCGTGACGTGGCGATGGGCGAAATCCCCGAAGTGATCGTCTATCGCGATCCGCGCGGAACCTTTACCCGTTCAGTAACCATTGCCTTCGTTGTAACCATCATCATCACCTTCCTGATCAAGGGCAACACATCTGCCGGCGTGCCGTACTACGGCATTGGCGTATTCATGCCTATTATGATGATGGGATTTGCCATTCGTAAACACATCCTGGCGACCTTCACGGGCAAAGCCCGCCGGTGGGGCAGCCTGGCGGCAGGTTTTGCCGCAGTCCTCTCCGGTTTCGTTTTTGTCGGACAGATTGTTGGCAAATGGCAGGAAGGTGGCTGGGTGGTGCTCATTTCTTTCAGTATTCTGATCATCGTTGCCAACCTGGTGCTGATCTCACCCACTGGCGCGCGTGACCCTGTGACAATACACCGTATTGTGCGAGATAAAGCCCGCGTACAGGGTGCGATGGCTTCGATCGTCGAATGGCAGTCACTGCGTATGCAAGAATATCGTTATTCGGTACTGGTGGTTTTCGCCCGCTTCTTTGAGATGTTCGGCGTTCGAAGGATGGACCGTCTGACAATTCCCACTCCGGCAGGTGATTACAACCATGCCTTACATGTTGATCACCCCGAGGCACCCTCGCTCTTGCAGCAATATCTCGACCCCAAAGATGGACCAGAACAAAAATAATACAATCAGATGGGATGATCCCAGTTTCCGCACAAAGTATCAAGCAGCATCCCGTGCCCACGCAGAAACAGGGACCGTCCGATGCAGAGACAGAGAATTTTTGAAACCCCCAGCAAGATTGGTGTTTACTGATTTGTATAGATTGAGTGCTCCTGCGGAACACTCAATCTATACTTTTAAAAGGATATGCCTAAAGACCCAAGCAAGCATCCATTGCCAACCAAAATAAACTTTCCCGAATATCAGTTCGATTCATCCAGCTGCGCTCATCCCATACCTCGCCACTCAGGTCATCACCAGCATAAAGCAACTGTCCAAGAACAACGTTACGGAATTGCGCCACAGCCATTAAGGATGCGGACTCCATCTCGACGGTAAAACAACCTTCGGCACGCCGGGCATTAATCGTGGGCTGGGTCTCACGGTAAGGCGCATCTGTAGTCCAGGTTTTGGCTTTATGATATGGAATATGCCTGGTTTGAAGCAAAGACTCAAGTACTTGTATGGCAATTGGGTTGGCTGTTACCTCACGCGCAGGTGGCAGGTAGTGATAAGAAACACCTTCATCGCGCACTGCCGCCGAAACCAGAATCAACTTGCCAACATCCAGGCCCTTTTCCAAGGCGCCGGCCCCACCCACCACGATAAATTTTCGACAGCCAAAAGCGATTGCTTCTTCCAGCAAACCCGCTGCCATGGCTGCACCCACACCCGGGTGGAAGAAGGCCACGCGCTTGCCCCCGTGCTCTAATTCATAAATCAGATGCGGGCCATCCTCCCATTTATTAGTAGCCACAACTTTGGCCTGCCTTTCCGAAAGGCCCTTCTGCAAAGGAGCCTGTAAATAAGCGGCATCCGGCTCAATATGCATGGCAGTTTGTGGGGTGGGATCGGCGACTACTTTGTCAATCACTTCTTTGAAAAAACATATTACGCAAACCTGGGGCATATCACGCGCTTCGAACATGCGTGAAGGTTCCAGTTTTGATTCAGAGTCATATTCATGTTCCAGAATAGGGTAGGACAAATTCATCAGGTTTTCACTCCGTTATTCCTGCCATCCCAAATCCAACGCGGGATGACTTTTGAATGCGCGCAATCGATTCTAATATCTACAACCCGGTCTCAGTATTCGGAACACTTGCCAATAATGCCCGATATCCCACCAGTGGGGACTGGGGGTTTGGTGCGATTTGATATGCTCCGCAGGCTGCCGGAATGACGATCGTCTCAAACCGGCCCAATTTCCAGATCCCCTCATTTGCGATTGTGATCTGAGCATCTCCATCGATGACCGTAATGGCATGAAACGTCTGGCCCTGGGTGTCAAAGGCCAGAGACCGAGATTTTGCAGCAATTCCCTCAAGGGTGAAATAAGAACATTGCGTTAATATCCGGCATTCGCCATCTGCCAGCGTTGAAAGAGGCGTAACCGGCGCAGTCGCCTTCGGATTCGCGACAGCCAGTGATTTTTCGATATGAAGCTTGCGTTTCTCTGTCTGAGGGCGACCCCAATCATATACTCGGTATGTTAAATCAGATGTCTGCTGGACTTCATAGATCAACAACCCGGGCCCCAAAGCATGGATTGTTCCAGGTTGCATAAAAATTGTTTCTCCACCGTTTACATCCAGATATTGAGAAAGTGAAAGAATTGTTCCTGCTTTAATGGCATCAGACATGACTTCAGCATTCACGCCTGATTTCATGCCAGCAATTAACTGCGCCCCAGGGGCAGCGCTCAAGACATGCCAGGCTTCAGTCTTTCCAAAAAAGCCAGGGCCTTCCAGCCGGACGGCCTGTTCATCGTTGGGGTGAACCTGCAAAGACAACCATTGAGCACAATCAAGCAGCTTGATTAAAAGGGGAAATCGCCCCGAACCAGTCTGCCGCATAACGCGTTCTCCCAACAGCTTCTCGCCAAATTCTGCCGCGAGTTCGCCCAAAGTGCGGCCCATGTGTGCACCAGATGCAACCCGATCGTTCTCATAAACAGCCCATACCTCGGCAGTGGGGGAAAACCCCGGGCGCAGCTGATCGCCGCCCCAGATATAATCACGGTATTCAGGAATCAATTGCAAGGGTTGGTTCATTATCTACCTCTTTTAAATAACTGTTATCTTCAAGCCGCTCATTTCAGCCATTTCCCAAGCACCTGGCCCAATTTATCCATAGGAACAGGTTTGCTGAGATAGTCATCCATTCCTGCAGCCAGGTAAATTTCGCGATCCCCACGCATGGCGTTTGCGGTCACCGCAATAATAGGGATATGACGCATGGTACCGGTTTCCTGCTCACGGATACGGTGTGTGGCGGTTAAACCATCCACATCAGGCATGTTTACATCCATCAAGATCAGGCAAAACTCACCGGGGTTTTCCCTGACCAGGTTGATCGTTTCTGCTCCGGTAGCAACTTGACGCGCACTCAACCCGAGACTACGCAGCTGATAAACAAGCACACCCTGGCTGATATCATCATCATCAACAACAAGAACGGGTCTTTGGTTCTTGAAGAGCTGGAAAGACTGAGCGTAATTCGGGTTTTTTTGTGGCTCAGCGGCAGTGCGAATCGATTTAAGGGGAAGTGAAAACCAGAAGGTGGAACCCTCTTGCTCTCTTGAAATCAAGCCCACTTCCCCATGCATTAAATCGACCAGGCGACGCGAAATAGCCAGTCCCAACCCGGTGCCGCCATATTTACGGGTGAGGCTGTAATCAGCCTGGGTGAAAGGTTCAAACAAACGATCCTGGGTAGCTTCCGAAATACCTATACCGCTGTCTTTAACAGTGAAAGTGACCAATACAAAACCCTTCTTACTAAGAACGGTTCCGTTTAAATCTACTTCAATGCCGCCACGTTCAGTAAATTTGACAGCGTTGCTTAATAAATTGGTAAGCACCTGACGAATACGCACTGGATCACCCAGCAAGGTGGCGGGGATGATGGGTGCAACGGTTAGTCTGATACCGATGCCCTTCTGCGCGGCATTTGCATGGAAGAGTTCGATCACTTCACGAGCAAGTTTTTCTGGAGAGAAAGGCTTCGAATTGATAATGATTTTGCCAGCTTCGATTTTTGAAAAATCGATGATGTCGTTCAAGACGGTGAGCAGAGTCTTGGCCGAAGCGCCAACAACACTGGCGAATTCCCGCTGTTCAGAATCAAGTTGAGTCTCGAGCAGCAGTTCATTCATCCCGAGAATAGCGTTCATAGGTGTACGGATTTCGTGACTCATCGTAGCCAGGAAGACGCTTTTGAGATGCGACGCTTCCAGAGCACGGTCGCGCGCTTCGGCCAGGTCTTTGTTTTTGGTTTCAATTTCGGCTGCGTAAGACAGCAGACGGCGCGAAGCTTCGACCCGTTCAATTTCAGCGCCTACCCACTGCGCCATCAAATTGATGAAATCCTTATCACTGTCACTAAAGGAACGTTTGCGCAGTTGCAGGCTGGCAAATGAGAGCGTGCCATAAATCTTTCCGGCCACCAATACCGGCGTTCCTAAATAAGCTTCTATTTTGAAAGCCTGGTAACAAGGATGCCCGGCCCAATCACTGACGCCGATGTGCTCGCAAGCAATTGGACCGCCCGCTCGCAATGTTTCGAGACCGTAAGTTTGCTTCACATCCCAGCTATCGCCGGTGTGTATGGAATTATCGGGCGTGTCGGCAGCAACCACATGAAATTGATCATTTTCGATTAAAGATAATTGTGCTACTGGTAAATCAAAACGCCGGGCACCCATTTTCAAGAAAGCCTGTAGTTTGTTTTCAAACAAATCTTGCCGGGATGCGATGTCATATAAGGCGCGAATGGATTCCTCGCTCTCACGTAATACAGCTGCCATACGGCTGCGCTCAGCCAGATCGTTCTGGAGCTGCATTTCCACCTGTTTGCGTGAAGTAATATCCTGGAGAATCCCGATCGAACCCTGAAATTGCCCGTCGACCTCTTTCACGCTGACTGATGTATCCGAGAGCCAGCGTGTTTCGCCAGACTTTGTCAAGATGCTGTAATCACAACGCCAGATATCTTCACTTCCCCCCATGCGCACAAGTATACTGGCATCTTTGGCCGGCATACCTGCAAATTTACCGCCCATGGTCGATTCCTGGATCAACAGCCTGAATTTATCCGGTGTCAGTTCATCCCGACTGAACCCAGTCATGCGCTCTATTTCTTCACCCAAAAAGGTATAACTATTTGAAGAATAGTCAAAGCTGTAAGGCACGGCATCAGCAGCGCTGATGGCCATGCGATATCGAGACTCACTCTCCTTGAGTGCTGCCTCTGAGTGCTTTAATTGAGTAATATCCGTGCCAACTCCAATTAGCAAATCTGTTGGGCCCTTGGCATCGGCCAACATAAAGATACGCCAGCTCCCGTCCTTGTGGCGCAGCCGGTGTTCGTACGGATTCCCATCCACTGCAATTAATCCAGCGGCGGCTTGCATTACATAAGCGCGCTCCACCTCAATATCACCGCCCGAAACACGTTCCGTTTCCCACCAACCATCACCCAGCAATTCACCAGGGTCATATCCCAGCAGGTTGTTTACCGAAGGGCTGACATACACGATTTTCCCGGCGCTGTTGGAAACCAACACCAGATTGCCAACAGCGCCCAAGACCCCGGAAAAAAGATCGGATTGGGCTTGCACAACCTTGTTCCCAGAAAGGTCGCGCATTGAGACGATTGCCAAGATTTTTCCATCAAGTTTCCCCTGGCCTATCGCGGCTTCGAGTGGAAATTCAGTTCCATCCTTGCGCTTGCCTGCCAGTTGGCGAAATTTCCCCATCCGGCGCTGCTCTTCACCATCAGATAGAAATTTTTCAAAAAGGCTTTTATGCCCGGATTGAAAGCGTTTTGGCAGTAAAAACTCGAGGGGCTGCCCCACCAACTCTTCAGACTTATAGCCAAATATAATCTCAGCCGCCGGGTTGGCCTGGACAATATTTCCTTGCTCATCAAATAACAGGACAGCATCCGAACTAAGTGAAAGTAAAAGATTAAGCATTCCTCAGGATCCTTCGACTATCGTCCCGGGTTCTCATTCCCGGAGGTTTTGGATTATAAATAACGATCTTGATGGTGCTTCTTTAAGTGAGCTACCACCGCCCGCACTTGCTGGGATTGATCCGTTTTGCAGATTAAGAGAGCATCGTCCATATCCACAATGACCATGTCGTCGATGCCAATCGTGACAATCAGGCGCTCATTTCCATTTCCGAAAACCAGTGAATTATGAGATTCAAGCGCAAGGTGGTGCCCATTTATTGCAATATTCCCGTTCATATCAGGCAGGAGAACTTCAAAGAGCGAATCCCAGGAACCGACGTCATTCCAACCCAACCCGCTGGCGGGTAAGACTGCCACTCGTGAGGCATTTTCCATGATGCCGTAATCTATTGTTTCCACCTTCAAATCCATCCAAACTGACTGAATAACTGATTCCCGCTCCGACCTTGACTCGAGTCCAGTTCCGGGACGGGGAGTAGCATCTGCACCTGCGATACGCTGGAGAACAGAATAAAGCCCCGGCATTTGCCGCGCGAACTCTGCCATAATTCGCTCTGTTTTCCAAACAAACATACCGCTATTCCACGAATGATCACCGCTGCGGATCATTTGCTGAGCAGATTTTTCATCGGGTTTTTCGGTGAAGCGTTTAACGGTGTAAATCGGGTAATTAAACTTTTCTTCGATGGGTGCACCCTGCTGAATATAGCCGTAGGCCGTCGAAGGATATGTGGGAGAAATACCAAGCGTGACAAGATAATCCATTCTGGCAACATCAAATGCGGCAAGCATCAGGTAGTCAAAAAGATCAATGTTACGGATATGATGGTCAGACGGCAAAATAGCCATCACAGCTTGTGGATCACGCTGATGCAAAATCGCGGCCGCCAATCCTACGACAGAGGCTGTTCCACGTGGGCCTGGCTCTATCAAATAATTTTCAACAGGGATAGAAGGCACCTGAATTCGAATTTCGTCGACCTGATCCGCAACTGTCACGATCAAAATCTGTTCAGGAGGAAAAAGATTGGCAAGACGAGCAACAGTGCTTTGCAAGAGGGTTTCTTCGCCCAACAGCGGGAGAAGCTGCTTTGGTTTATTCTGACGCGAAAGTGGCCACAATCTTGTGCCACCCCCACCTGCCATGATCACAGCATAGTTATGTTCCATCAGATCCTCCAGTGAAATAAAGCGTCCAACAACAATGCCATCCAAACCGCATGGTTTGATGATGGATATCCGGATTAACCCCACAAGAACCGGGGTTTACCTCAAAGAATTAGATGATTATATAGTTTTTCAGATAATGATTTTGCATCGTAGCGGCAACTTTCATTGCTTTTCCTCGCTAACGACTGAAGTCGTTACTACAAATCCAAATTCTTTTTCTGAAGAGCTATAGCAAGATCAGGTGCGCTGGTATTCTCAGGCTCCGCGCAGGAAACATTTGTACTAAAAACCAGCGCCTAAATCAGATTCCTTTTACTAAACAAATCGTAGCCAAGCAGTAGTATGAACAAGACCATCATCACACAAACTTGTACCCAAACTACCTGTGCAAGCGTTGAATGGAACAGGATAATACCAATTACCTGCGCAGCACCTGCGGCAATTACCAAACCAGTGCTTTTTCCGGCGCCCAGAGAAAGACGATAGTTCACAACGACATTCGCAAGAGCGTAGAGCGAGGTTGCCAGGGCATACAGCCATAATAAAGAAGCCACACCCAGGTATTGTTTGCCAAATAAGATACCCACAATCCACTCGGGGAAAGCAAATGTGAGCACAACAACAGGAACTGAGATAGCCGCTACAATTCCAAGAGAAAGCCACAACAGATAGCCGTGCGGTTCTCCTTTTTTATGTTTTTGGGCCACAATCGGAAACATGGTTGTCACAACAGACCATGTTGCAAAAAAGACGATGCGCCCAATCAACGCCAGGGCAGCGTATTGACCAGCCATTTCGGCAGGGAAAAATCGTCTCACCAGCAGCACATCGCTATTGTTAATTAAAATCTGTCCCAACTGCGAGACCAGTACCGGTAGAGCAAACAAAATAAGAGCAGTCTGCATTTCCTTATCTGGCAAAGCGGCGGCAGGCAACCTGGCTACTGCCAGTTTGGCGGTTAACCAGGTTGCGAAGAAAGATAGGCTGATGCCAAGTACCGCCCCGTTAACTGACAGCCCCAATGTCACCAGGCCCACGCCAATTAAAAAGCGAGTCCACATCTCCACCTGGTAGGTAACGGCCAAAACCCCAAAGCGAGTTTGCCCTTGCAAGATGCCACGCTCAACGCCTTGCAGAAGGCTAAAAGGCAGCGCCACCCCAAAAATGATGAAAGGGATGGCCGATGTGGTTTTGAAGAAGGACTGCCAAAGCGGCGATCCCAGTGCAAACACCGCCACAAGAATCAAGCCAAACCCGATGCCAAGTCGCTCCACCCAGCGCCTTATACCGGCCAAAGCAACCAAATCTCCATCGGCGGTATGAATGGCGGCATAACGGGCAGCCGTCATTTGCAACGGCACCGTGATAAATGTGACCGCTAATAGGAGTGTGACGATAAGTGAGAGATCAGCAAACAGAGCCGGGCCAAGCCAGCGGCCAAGAATAAGGTTATACACATAATTGCCCGCATTGACTACCGTCATGCTGACCATCAAGAGGATGCTGGCAGATGCAAGTGAACGTTTCATTCGTGACATTCCCATGCCCCGTGCAGGAATCGGGACTGTGTCGCAGAAATCGGGAGCATTGTGGTTAGCCCAGTGCAGCCACGACCGTTCTGAGCAAGATCTGCGAGCTGGATGGTTTGGTCAGGAAGCCCTGAATGTTAACTTGCTCACCCAAGGCAAGTTCCTGGTCATCACCGCTCGCAGTCAGAATAATCACCGGTAAGCTGGATAAGCGCTGATCGGCTCGGATAAGCCGCAGCAAGCTGATGCCATCCATTACCGGCATGGAAATATCAAGAATGGCAAGCTCCACCGTAGTTTGGCGCAAAATCTCCAATCCGACCTCGCCATTGGAAGCCACAAGCACGGTATAACCTGCCTTGCGCAGTGTATAGCTAAGGATGCGCTGGTTATTTGGATCATCATCGACGATAAGAATAGTGGTCATGGGCGCACCCACAGAGTCCTTTAGATAAGATCCCAATCCCATGTCCATGCAGGGAGCTGGACTAGCACAGGGACCGGGTTTCGGTTTTGGAATATTGAAATTTCAAAAACCTTTGGGAATAATTTGAGATGGGTCAATAGATGTGAATACCTGGTCAAACTTAGTCAATTTCAAGATACGCGCGGCGACTTCTTCCCGTGGCCAGATCAAGCGTACGTCACCGCCTGCCTGGCGTGTCCGTTTGAGGGCACTGATCAACACTGCCAGTCCCGCAGAGTCTATCATGCTTACAGCAGCCAGATCAAAAACAAGATGGCTGACGCCTTGTTCGATGAATTCATCACAGGTTTTACGCAAAGCAGGGGCTTCAAATGCATCAAGACGACCGGAAAGGGCAATCGAAACGATTCTGATCGTATAGTCTGTAGGGATAATTTGTAGAGACATAAAACTCCTTCTGAACCGCAGATTATGATGATTTCGGAGATTTTTGAGCAAGAGCATCTGAGCGTTGACACAGGATTGAAAAGAGGGTGTTACGGCGCAGATGTTTAGCTCACCCAAATATAGTTCTGATCTCCATTGTGCGCATCCCAGTTACTTGTGCGGGTTAGTGGTTAGCAACCCGTTTCCGCAACGTCCAAACATTTTGCCCGGCTCCGAAGGGTGTCACGGGAATGTTCTGATATTCGATATTATCAACCAGCGACTGGATGATAGCCATGCCATAGCCGCTTTCGGCCAGATCGACAGGTTCAGGCATAGAAATGGAATCAAGATCCAGTTGGGCGGATTTTCCGAAATCGACAGTTTGA
This sequence comes from uncultured Anaerolineae bacterium, assembly GCA_903846015.1. Lineage (GTDB taxonomy): Bacteria > Chloroflexota > Anaerolineae > Anaerolineales > Villigracilaceae > UBA5195. The sequence continues at coordinate 44,119 of CAIMZS010000535.1, forward strand.
ATAATTAGCATCCCTGCTTCGAGCGTCAGTGTAATCTCGATGGATTGATCTGTATACTTATTATAGGCGTGGTCAACCAGGTTAACCAGCAGTTCATGCAGGGCAAGTTCGCAACATCCAACAATATCGTCGGGAATGTGAGCAGCGATCAACACAGCGCGAAGCGCTTCGTCAGCGATACGCACTTCTTCATAAGTGGAAGCGATGATAATGGTCTCGGATGTCATAGTTAATGTATTTTGATAATAATGATGGTACGGTCATCATCCTGTGGATGTCCATCGGCAAAAGTGTTTGTGATTGCAAAAAGCGTTTCAGCTATTTCTTTGGCGCTTGACTGACGCGAGCTGGCAAATACCTCTTTTAAACGTTCATAGCCGAACATCTCGCCATGGATGTCGCGAGACTCAGGAAACCCATCAGAAGCAACAATAAAAATATCGCCGGAAGAAAGAGCCAGGGTGCAGGAAGAATACGTATATTCCTCAAAAATCCCAATAGGGATATCCTGCGCTTCAAGCAGGATTGGCTCACCTTTGAATGGAACGTACAGGATTGGACTCTGCCCGGCATTACAGTAAGACAGGGTCAAAGTGTCGCGATTCAAAATTCCGATGAAGGCAGTGGTAAACATCCCCACGATAGAAAAATCATCCAACATGTCATCATTCAATCTTTTCATCAACTGATGCGGTGCTGTGAAAGGCATGTTGCGCGCGGCAGAACGAGCGACTGTGCGTGTCATACTCATCAACAAGGCAGCGGATAACCCTTTGCCAGTCACATCTCCAAGCAGAAACACAAGCGATTGATCAGGTAACGAGTCGTTGGGGCGCTTATCTTGAATCTCGTGCGAAAAGCCAACGCCCTCCTGCACATCAGAAGAAGCATTTGAACGAGCCAGTAACAATAAATCAAAAAAATCGCCGCCGACTTCAAGCGCCGGGCTTGATATGGCATACAAGTCAATATCCGGGAGAACTGGCAGCTTTTGCGGCAAGAGTGCCATCTGCACCTGGCGGGCGAGGCTCATTTCAGTCTCGAGACGGGTGCGAGCAAGGGCATCCTGCACAAGCATTGCATTCTCCAGTTGTGCGCCGGTTTGTTCAGCCAGGGCCCTGGCAAGTTTGATGTCGGGAGAAGTAAAATCATCTGTTTTTTCGAAGAAACCCAGAGCAGCAAAAACATTATCGCGTACCAGAATGGAAACCATCATAACATTTCGCAGACCTACCGGCAAAGTGCTGGAATCATGGAAGGTGTGCTGCTGAGGATTGCGGCGATAAAGCATGCATGCAACTTCGATCTGTGTATCGGGCAGTGGCTTCTGACAATGCTGACGAATGAGTGCGGGCTGGCCTGATTGGGTCAAAATGACAAAAGTGCTGTTAACTTTTAGCAGCCGGCTGGCTTCACTTGCCAGCAGCTCAAGCAAGGCGGGAATTTCAAGGGTACGGCGTGTGACCTTACTGAGATCATAAAGAGCAACAAGGCGATCCTGTGTTTCCACCAAAGCGGCAGTGAGGCTCTCAAGATCAGATTCGCTTTTCAGCAGGTTGGAAAACAACTCAATGATCATTTCAGCAACGGGCTGCCAGGATTTCCAGGATAAATCATCGGCATGATTTGCCACCCCATAAGATACAGGGTCTGACCCAAAAACATGAATTGCAAGCCCATCTTTCGAAGAAGCTATCAGAACTGGTCGGATGGGAGCAATATCAGCGGGATATTTATCAAGTACGGTTTCACCATCAAGCAGGAGTACACAGCTTGCGCCAATGCGTAAAAAAACATCAGCGAGGCTGTGAAATTTAGGTTTGTGAGAAGCAAATATATCGGCAAACATTTTAGGTTTTATTAGTTTTATTAGATGAAGGCCAAGAGCGACAACAGATTGACGCCCCGCGCAGGAACCGGGACTATCCAGATTACAGGATGATGATCATTAGAACTGGCGCAAGAGCCTTTTCATGCCGGGTCATAGAATATCACAGAAACTGGGAAACCATCCGAACAGGTTATCCAGCCCATGCCTGTGCTTTTCAGAAAAGCACATTATTCAGGTTGGATAGCTTCCTGCTCGGTTGCATAGATGCCAAAGGCTTTATCCAACCTGGTCAGCTCAAAAATGACTCGCACTGGTTGTTGGAGAGCACAGAGTGTAAGATCTCCGCCTTTTTCCCGGCAATGCTTAAGCCCCTGTACCAGGGTGGAGAGCGCCGAGGAGTCGATAAAGTTAACCTCTGCCAGGTTGACGACCAGGTGTGTATTACCGATACCGATTTGCTCGTTGAGCCAGTCACGTACCTGAACAACCTCATGGGCGTCAAATCGGCCTTTGAGCCTCAAGATGAAGGTGTCTCCGTGAGATGATTTTTTGATTTCCATGAGAGATTTCCTTTTCGAGTAACATCATAAGAAATACTATCGCAGTAGAGTACCTATCCATCGCGCGCAGATTGGAACGTCGCAGAGATCACGTTCATCGGGAGCCCACGCGAAATGGGAGTGATTCCAGTCATTTTATGTCCATGCGCAGAACGGAATCATTTGAGTAATTCCTGAAAATGGAAAATGTACCAATCGACCACGTCACTGATGGGCAAACCATTCGCCGCCAAAAAATTTCGAGAGCCGATTTCTAGCTGACGTTCCGGGAAGTCGATTACTCGACAAATGGCATCCGCAAGACTCCTGGCATCTGTTGGCTCGAAAAATTCGCCGTCATAACCTTCTTCCCGCACAAGCTCAGCCAGATCACCTAAGTTAGGCAGCACCACTGACTTGCCAAATCCACCTGCCTGGTGCAGCACGCCCGAACTACCCGTGGTGCTCGTATATGGAAAAACCACAACCCAGGCTTCTCCAAAGATACGCGGCACATCTTCTTCCGAAACATACCCGGTGAAATGGATATTCGGGACATGAGAAAACTGGGTTTTGACGCCATCCAGATAACCTTTCATGTTCGGGCTATCCGTTCCGGCAATCACCAATCTGGCACCTGGGTGAGCAGGCAGGAGCATTTCAAAGGCTTCTGCCAAAATTTCCACTTTTTTGTAGGTTCCGAATTTTCCAAAAGTCATAATGTTTGGGGCGCCTTCTGGCACAGGGGAAATACGATTCTCCAAAGAGCCTTTCCCTACCGGATCTTCAAATGAACCGTGGGGCGCCAAAATGACATTTTTTGCGTGATATTTATTTTCCAGAATCTCAACATACTTTGGGATGGTCACGGCCACCAGGTCGGCTGCCAGGATAAAGCGTGTAACAATATTTCCAAAGAGACGAATCACACTTTCGATGAGCGTATTTCCGCCAAAACCGGCCGATTTCAGGTTGACCGTTTCCATGATATTGTGGAGCAGCACCACGGTCTTGAATCCAGAATTTTTCACCAACCAGGGTGTCAACAACCCAAGTGTTGCCGGAATTTTCTTATCCGCAAACGATGCGAATTGGATATTAAAGAGCACGATATCGGGATTAACCTGGCGAACAGCATTTCGGATGCGCAAGATATTATTCCATGCTCCAAAATTCCAACATGGAATAAAATGCACAGGGATGGAGCCAGGTTCCTGCTCGGATGGATAAGACTGCCCTTCCGGGAGTTCATCCACCAGTAAAAAAAGTTCCGCGGCGCTTTCCGGTTTCAGGCGCAAGAAGCGCACAAAGTGATAGGCATACTCGTTAAGCGAGCCTTTCGATGGCGGGTGTGTTGTGACTATGGCAATACGCATGCTTTACTC